>JANYAU010000137.1 GCA_025361165.1 Betaproteobacteria bacterium
TGTTTGGGCCGAGCGAAGTCATAGAAGTGCAGAACGCCACGCTCTTGGCCGCGTGAGCAGGACCCCGCTCACATGCGCCTGCGTTGCCGCGATTGAGGGGCATGGGGATAGCATCCCCACCCATGGACGCTCTGAACGCGAGCGGGGACAGGCTTTGAGAAACCTTCACCCCAAGTAAGGAAACGTTTTGAGAAACCCAGCCTTCAGAGGCCCATGGGTTGTGGGAACCAACATCGATCCCCCGACTCTGAACCCCGCCACGCGACGCTGCCGATCACGGGACTTCGTTCCTGGTCTTCCAGACTCGCAACGCAACTCTCCCGGGGGGAGCGAGCGTCACGTGCCTGCCTCTTCCCTTTCTGACTGAATGAGCCCATCCTGCCCGGACGACCGTCGGGGCAGACTTAGCGGGTCCCCAGACGGGATTTGAGCCGCCAGGCCACCAGCGCCGGTAGAGCTTTTCGGCAGCCAGAATCCAAGCGCGATGTGTCCGGAATCCTTTCGGAGCGGCCGCGAGCGCGGTAAGTAGAGCGAACTGATTCGAGGTTACACGCACGCGATCACTTTGCTCTCCGCTGCCAGTGGACCTCCGAAAACGATTGGGCCGCGCCAAGACGAGGCAGTCACAGCAACTCCTGCAGCTGGCGGCGCAGATTGTCGAGACTCCAGCCTTGGGCCCCGAGTTCGGCCACCGTCCGCGGTGACATTTTCAAGCCGAGACCGAGCGCGATGAACGTGGCCGCTCGCGCACCAGTTATCCAGGCAGATTTTGAGCCATGAAAGTACACTCCGGTCTGCGCGAAGAGCCCCCCATCGAGAAACGGCGCGTCGAGTGTGTACATCTCCCCGCCGCCGATGCCGCCACTGCCAGAACGAGTTACCTTGATTCCCGATTTCTCGAGGAACTCGAGGACGGCTCGCGTCGTTTCGGCGGACTCAGGCGGGCCCGCAACGCCACTTCCGCGAATTCGCCAAGCCGGTGTTCCGCTCTTCGCCTCGAAGCGACCCGTTGCGGGAAAGAGCGACGCGAACGTGGTGAGTTGAAGGGGGCGTGGCTGTTTCTTTCGAGCGTGTTGTTGCGCTCGAGCTGCCTTGTCGATCCTGGCGAGAAAAGGTTCCGACCAGTCTTCGGCGAGGCCGAAGCGCACGCGGGCGCGCTGAACCGCCTCTCGTGACAGGTCGGATTCTGAGATCAGCGACGTCCACTCGTGACAAAACAGATGCTCGATGCCTCGTGCGACGTAATCGTCGAAGCCTTGTAGGCCAACATCGCCGCAAGTATTCCCGTAGATCTCCCACATAAGCATCGGTTCCTCGCCAGCCGACGTCCAGCAGGGCCGGTGCTGGAATTTCGACGTAAGCGGAACTTCGTCTGGGACGCGGAACCTGAGTGGCCTCTCGGGCTCATCGGTGAAAAAATCGGTCCGCGCCCATCCTTTCAAGTTGCGGCCGAGCGAAGGCATCTTGAAGGCTCCGCCGACGTCCGGCGCGCCCGAAAGCGACCAACGAATCGAGGCGCCGTTCATCTGCCGGTAGGCCGATGCAAGGTCTCCAGGGACACCGGCGTCGCGCAGCATGTGAGTAGGAGCGGGCGCCCCAAAATGTGCGGCAACTTCAACCCCAGGTTGGCGTCTCAACCAGCGCGCGAAGGCCCGGAGTCTTGCTGGTGATCTAGACAGCACCTTGGCAGCCTACCCCCGGTGTCCCTTGCTGGCTATTGAATGTTGCACCCACTTCGGGTACTCTCTTGTGCAACACAGCGCCCGCTTTCGACCACCTTGGCGGAGGCGCTTAACAAGTATCCGTCTAAGCCGTGGAGGAGCATTGGAACATCCTGTCTTGAGCTCGCTGCGACACCCGTTAGATCCATTACCCGATTTGTCAGCTATGTCTCGTAAGGACCTAACCACATTCTTCAACTGGCTTTTAGCGCTCTTTCGCACGGGCAATCATCGGACGGACGATCTTGGGCTGGGCATCACCGGGGCGCGAAAGCGGCTCGTCGCAATGCTCGCGCGCGGCCAACACCGCACGTCGGGGATGGCGCGTGCTAGTCTTGTTGCCTCGGGCGCGCAAGCCTTCCTACTGCAGAACCCTGTCCTGTTCGACGTGATTGCCATGGCCTCGATGCTCGAGCGCAATGACGAGCTTTGCGTCGCGTATCCATTGGTCGCGGCCGATGCCCGTGAATACCTTCGCGGGGCGGTGAAAGGAGCGTTGATCTTCTGGAACGCATGGGATGACGAAAGCCGCGCCGTCTTCGTTAATGCTTTCGGGAGAAGCCTGGCTTCATGAAACGGCTATTCGACGCTTATCGCATCCACCCGCGCTTAGACGGTATTCATTACGAATTGTGCGGTCGAATGGTGATTGCGGGAGGTCGGCTCAGCATCTTGTTCGACCAATACAGCCATCTGCATCCATTTCAGGAAGGCCAGGTAACGCAACAAACCGAAGAGACATTGAGGCGATTCAACAACGGTTACTACCAGTTGGGGGAGGTGGAGCGGTTCGTCTCGCCCGAAAAGCTCGACGCCTATCGCAAGACTTCCTACGAGGCAGGGGTGCGGATCCGCATCGGCGAGCCTGCGGCCTTGATGGGAGTTGCGTGGGCCTTCGTGACTGCATGGAACCCGGGATCGCACACTCCGTTGCCGGACGACATCAACGCGGCACGTGCGCAGCGCCTGGAAGCTGACGTGCGGCACCGATGGGACTTCCGACGAGGCCGCGGTGTCCCCGACGAGCTGGGACGGACCCCGGAAGATAGCCTTCTCGTCCTCGGCATCTCACAGCAGGAGGCCCTAGGTCTGTAAACGGCAACGAGAATCCGGCTCGCTCTGACGGTCTGGGCCGAGGCCAAGAAGTGTCCGTAGCTCGGCAGTCGGGGTAGCAGTCCAGACGCGCTGGCAGGCCCCAAAAACGAAGGCCCAGGTTCGCAGCCCGGGCCC
>JANYAU010000033.1 GCA_025361165.1 Betaproteobacteria bacterium
CCATAATGTTCCGACCACCAACCGCAGCGAGGGTATCGCTGATCCCGTGTCCCATCTCCAGGTAGAAACGCTGGACCGGAATTGCGATTACTTCGGCATCACCGAATTCAAAATGGGCGATATGCGCCAAGGTATCGTGCATGTGATCGGCCCGGAACAAGGTGCGACGCTACCGGGAATGACTGTGGTGTGCGGTGATTCGCACACCAGCACGCACGGCGCGTTCGCCGCGCTGGCGTTCGGCATCGGCACTTCCGAAGTGGAGCACGTGCTGGCGACGCAATGTTTGCTCACCAAGAAATCCAAAGTCATGTTGGTGAAGGTTGAGGGGGAGTTGGGGCTGGGCGTGACAGCGAAAGATGTGGTGCTCGCCATCATCGGCAAAATCGGCACTGCGGGCGGCACCGGCTATGCGATCGAATTCGGCGGCAGCACGATTCGTGCGCTGTCGATGGAAGGCCGCATGACGGTCTGCAATATGGCGATCGAAGCCGGCGCGCGCGCCGGTATGGTGGCAGCGGACGATAAAACCATCGCCTATGTCCAAGGCCGGCCATACGCGCCGCGCGGCGCCTTGTGGGATCAGGCGGTGGTTTATTGGAAGACCTTGACCAGCGATGCCGATGCCAAGTTTGATTGCGTGGTGGAGTTGGATGCATCAACGCTCAAGCCACAAGTCACCTGGGGTACATCTCCTGAAATGGTGACGACAATCGATGGCCGCGTGCCTGACCCGGCTAAAGAATCGGATCCGGTGAAGCGTTCCGGCATGGAGCGCGCGCTGACTTATATGGGCTTGCAGGCCAATACGCCGATGGACCAAATAGCCATCGACAAAGTATTTATCGGCTCTTGCACCAACTCGCGTATCGAAGATTTGCGCGCCGCAGCGCAAGTGGTACAGGGTAAACATGTAGCGGCCAACGTCAAGCTCGCGATGGTGGTGCCCGGTTCCGGCTTAGTGAAGCGCCAAGCGGAGCAAGAAGGGCTGGATAAGATTTTCCTCGCGGCTGGATTCGAATGGCGCGAACCGGGATGTTCCATGTGTTTGGCAATGAATGCCGATCGCTTGGAACCGCAGGAGCGTTGCGCGTCGACGTCCAATCGCAACTTTGAAGGCCGCCAAGGCCCTGGTGGGCGTACGCACTTAGTGAGTCCGGCGATGGCGGCGGCGGCGGCGATCGCAGGGCATTTTGTTGATGTAGGGAAATGGGTTGTTTAATTTTGATAGGAGGAACTAAACATGTTGCAAAAGACATTTGCGTTAATTTTGGTGTTGTCCTTCGGGATTTTGGCGGGCTGCAATACGATGGAAGGCTTCGGCAAAGACGTTTCCAAAGTGGGCGATAAGATCGAACAGAAAGCAGACCAGCACAAGTAAAGATGGAAAAATTTACCCTGCTTCATGGTTTGGTTGCACCTTTGGATCGTGCCAATGTCGATACCGATGCCATCATCCCTAAACAATTCTTGAAGTCGATCAAGCGCACCGGTTTCGGTCCCAATTTGTTCGACGAGTGGCGTTATCTCGACCATGGCGAGCCGGGGATGGATAACAGTCATCGGCCGCTGAATCCGGATTTTGTGCTGAATCAAGCACGCTATCAGGGCGCGCAAGTGCTGCTCGCGCGTGAAAATTTTGGTTGTGGCTCGAGCCGCGAGCATGCCCCTTGGGCGTTGGAAGATTACGGCTTTCGCGCGATTATCGCGCCGAGTTACGCCGATATTTTCTACAACAATTGTTTCAAGAATGGCTTGCTCCCGATTGTGCTGGAAGCGGCAGTCGTGGATCAATTGTTCCGGGAAGCGGCAGCGAGTGAAGGCTATCAGCTTACGGTCGATCTTGCGGCGCAAACGGTGGTCACACCGAGCGGGCAGTCGGTTAGCTTCAAGGTGGACGAGTTCCGCAAGTACTGTCTGTTGAATGGACTGGACGATATTGGGTTGACGCTGATGAACGTAGATAAGATCAAGACTTATGAAGCACGGCGCCGCACGGAAGCGCCGTGGCTGTTCAATTAGTTTTACCACCGCCTCTCGCGGTTATTAAGTAGGGTTTTGTTATGAAGATTGCTGTACTGCCGGGCGATGGTATCGGCCCGGAGATCGTGGCCCAAGCGGTCAATGTGTTGCAGCGTTTGGCGCAAGACGGGCTCAAGATTGAAATGGAATACGCGCCCATTGGCGGCGCGGGCTATGACGCGGCGGGCGACCCCTTGCCCGATGCGACCTTGAAGCTGGCGCAAGCGGCGGATGCCGTGTTGCTCGGTGCCGTGGGGGGCTATCAATACGACACTTTGCCGCGCCCGCAACGACCAGAGCAGGGGCTGCTGCGCATACGCAAAGGGTTGGGCCTGTTTGCCAATCTCCGCCCGGCGCTGTTGTATCCCGAGTTGGCTTCGGCATCGAGCTTGAAACCGGAAGTCGTGGCGGGGCTCGATATCATGATTATCCGCGAGCTTACCGGCGACATTTATTTCGGCCAGCCGCGCGGTATTGAAATCCGCGGTGGCGAGCGCGTCGGCGTGAATACCATGATCTATTCCGAATCCGAGATCCGGCGTATCGCGCATGTCGGCTTCGGCATCGCGCAAAAGCGTAAGCAGCGACTGTGTTCAGTGGATAAGGCGAACGTTTTGGAAACCACCGAACTCTGGCGCCAAGTGGTGATCGAAGTGGGCAAGGATTATCCCGATGTGGAACTGTCGCACATGTATGTGGACAATGCCGCGATGCAGTTGGTGCGCAACCCCAAGCAATTCGATGTGATGCTTACCGGCAATATTTTCGGCGATATTTTGTCGGACGAAGCCTCGATGCTGACCGGCTCCATCGGCATGCTGCCCTCGGCCTCGCTGGACGAAAAAAACAAGGGTTTATACGAGCCGATCCACGGCAGCGCGCCCGACATCGCGGGCAAGAATATCGCCAATCCGCTGGCGACGATTCTATCGGTGGCGATGATGCTGCGTTATACCTTCGGTCTGGAAACACCGGCACAGCGTGTTGAAGGTGCGGTGAAGCATGTGCTGGCGCAAGGCTATCGCACCGCCGATATTTATACCGAGGGTACGCAGAAAGTGTCGTGTAGCGAGATGGGCAGTGCGGTGGTTGCGGCATTGTGAAAATAGATTTTTTCTAGGGAATACGGCTATGTTGAAGGTAGGTTTGATCGGTTGGCGCGGCATGGTGGGCTCGGTGCTCATGCAGCGTATGCGCGAAGAACGCGATTTCGATGTGATCGAGCCGGTGTTTTTCACCACCTCGAACGCGGGCGGCGCGGGCCCGGTTATCGGTAAGGATGTGCCGCCGCTGAAAGATGCGAAGAACATCGGCGAATTGAAGTCGATGGACATCATCATCTCCTGCCAAGGTGGCGATTACACCAGCGACGTTTATCCGCAACTGCGTGCCGCCGGCTGGAAGGGCTATTGGATCGACGCCGCTTCTACCCTGCGTATGCAGGATGAAGCCATCATCATTCTCGATCCGGTTAATAAGGACGTGATCAAGAACGGTCTCGCCAACGGCGTGAAAACTTATGTCGGCGGCAACTGCACGGTGAGCCTGATGCTGATGGCTATCGGCGGCTTGTTCGATAAAGGCTTGATCGAATGGATCAGTCCCATGACCTACCAGGCGGCCAGCGGCGCCGGCGCGCGCAATATGCGCGAGCTGATTCAGCAGATGGGCGCGGTGAACAGCGAGGTTAAGGCCTTGATCGACGATCCGGCGTCCGCCATTCTGGAGATCGATAAGAAAGTGGCCGACTTCATTCGCTCGGAGCGCTATCCGGTGGATGCGTGGCCGGTGCCGCTGGCCGGTTCGCTGATCCCGTGGATCGATGTGCAACTCGACTCCGGGCAGAGCAAAGAAGAATGGAAGGCGCAGGTCGAGGCCAACAAGATTCTTGGCCGCAGCGGCAATCCGATCCCTATCGACGGCCTATGTGTGCGCGTCGGCGCGATGCGCTGCCACAGCCAGGCACTGACCATCAAGATGAGCAAAGATGTGCCGCTGGACGAAATCAACGGCATCATCGCCAGCCACAATCAGTGGGTGAAAGTCGTGCCGAACGAGCGCGAAATCACCATACGCGAGCTCACGCCTGCCGCAGTGACCGGCACGCTGACCATACCGGTTGGCCGTATGCGCAAGCTCACTATGGGCCCGCAGTATCTGTCCGCTTTCACGGTCGGCGATCAATTGTTGTGGGGTGCGGCCGAACCCTTGCGCCGCATGCTGCGCATTGTGGTCGAGCAATAACGTTATCTAAACGCATGTGCTGCGCCAGGCGGAATATCCCGTCTGGCGTTTTCTTTTTGAGGTTACTTGATGGCTGCTGCTTTTAGTGTTTGTGTCGTTGGCCCTAGCTCGCTAGTGGGTGAGACCCTGTTGGAAATACTGGAAGCGCGCGCTTTCCCGATCAGTGAATTGCAGGTGGTAGACCAGACCGATAAAGCGGGGGAGAACGTCGTCTACCGCAGCGAAGATTACACCGTGCAAGACATCACCGAGTTTGATTTTAGCGCGTGCCAATTGGCCTTCTTCTGCGTCGATCGCGCGCTGGCCGAGGTGTATGTACCGCAGGCGGCGGAAGCGGGTGCGGTGGTGATCGACGACAGCGATGCGTTCCGCGCCGATCCGGATGTGCCGCTGGTGGTGCCGGAGGTAAACGGGATGGCGTTGGCCGATTATGAAGCGCGCCGCATCATCGCCAATCCCAACAGCTGTGCCATTATCATGGCGCTCGCATTAAAACCAATTAATGATGTGGCGGGCTTAAGTCGGGTCAATGCCGTGACGATACAAGCTGTATCCGGCGCGGGCCGGGCGGCGGTGCAAGAACTCGCACAACAATCAATAGGGTTATTCAATCATAAGCCGATGGAGAACGAAGTTTTCCCCAAGCAAATCGCTTTCAATCTACTGCCGCAAATCGGTGGCTTAGACGACGCGGGCGTGAGTGGCGAGGAAATCAAAATCATGGCGGAGCTGCAACGCGTGTTGCAAAATCACCACATGGGAGTCAATGTGACGGCGGTACGCGGCCCAGTGTTCTACGGCCATTCGATCGCTTTACATATCGAAACCGAGCGAAAGTTGAGTCAAGACGCAGCCCGTCAGGCGTTGGAAGTTGCGCCGGGTATCGTGTTGTATGAAGCAGATGAGGCGGGTGGTTATCCCACGCCCATGGTCGAGGCGGCCGCGAATGATCCGATATTTGTTGGGCGAGTGCGAGAAGATGTTTCTCATCCGCATGGCTTGGATTTTTGGGCTGTAGGCGACAACATGCGTAAGGGCGGTGCCCTAAATATGGTGCAGATCGCGGAAATGTTAGTTGAAAAATATCTGGCTTGACCGCTAATGTAATGTGTAATCTGAGCTTGCAACTCTAACTATTTGATGTTAAGTTGGTTATCCTTGCTTAATAAGTCATGAGGGTGGCATGAAACGCAAGAACATATTCAATGCTTTGCTAATCGCGGGTTTATTGGTAGCTACGCCATTAGCTGCCGACGCCGCTGGCCTGGGTAAACTGAAAGTTATTTCTGCGCTGGGGCAGCCTTTGCGCGCGGA
>JANYAU010000013.1 GCA_025361165.1 Betaproteobacteria bacterium
AAAATTTCAGGCTGGTCACACCGTTCAGCAAGGTCATTACAAGAGCTTTCAGCCTAATCCCATCAACCGTGCCTGGGTGCTGGACAATATGGCGCTGATCCAGTTGCTTGGGCAGGCAGATCGGGAGCTGGGTAGGCTGGAAACTCTTGTAATGACCTTGCTGAACGGTGTGGCCAGCCTGAAATTTTTTCATCGCGATGCCTTTACCCCGGAATTAAAACAACCCTATCTATTGTTTTAGATTTTACGTAAAAACTAAAATAGCGCAAGCGGCTATTTTAGTTCGTTGTACTCGCACTTCACAGCAGCCGTATCCTCCCGGTGAGGAATTCCTGCATCATGCCCTATGCCCTGCTTGAACTGGTGGGCTTTGCTCAGCTTGGCCTCCAGCGCGGCCAATACCGCCCGCTTTTGCGACGCCGATTGACTGAGCAAGGTTAGGCATTGGACTCGAAGGTGTATGTGAAGGAAACCTGAGCAGGCTCACCATGACCAGCCACATAGTTACCACTGCCACGAAGACTTGCTAGATCACCAGTGCCAGAGCCGGGAACGATAGACCACGAACTGCGTGCCTTGCCTTCCGAAAACCCTCCCGTGTGTTGAAGGACGAACGTTCCGGTCTTTCCATCAACTGTGCCGGAAACACGCTCCAGACCGACAAAGGTGGCTGTGCCGTGAACGGTGTAGGACATGAGGTATTCGATGGTGCTGGTGCCTTCAATGGCTCCAGTGTAGGACTGCGTGACCTTGGCGTTACTGAGCTTCGCACTACCTTCAATTTCTTGGTACGTCTTTTCGTCCCAGCCAGTGATCTGGAACGTGCACTTGGTATCTGTAGTCATTGGATTCTCCGATGTGAAAAGTGAATTAGCCATCATTGCATTGGCTGCCTGATGATGGTTTTCCATTTCGATGGGTCAGCTTTACGAATGTCGCTCAAGTAAATTTCATGATGCTTTCCAGTCTGCCGACTCCTGGAGTCAATGAACTAATGCACCTTCTCAATCGTCGGCCCTTCTTCGGAGAACGGGAGCAATGACAAAACAAGATTGGACCAAGTGAGCCGGTGATCTCGTACTGCACTGCTCCGCAAAGACAGCTACCTGTATGCATAGCTTGCTCCATGGGGCTAACGTTAATCTACGTAGCGGGAGAAAGCCGAGCGAAGCGCAGTTTTTTCCCGCCTGTGTTGAGCGACGTATCAGAATGCATTGGCTTGCTACACGTCAACCTTGAAGCCCAGTTCAACGTCACACCCCGCTTGGCCACCCCGAATACCCCAATTCTCTTTCGTGATTTCACGCAGCAGGATTTTTACATGGTTCTTGGGGATGCCGAACGGTTCAAGGTTGTTGACGATAGCCTGATATAAGTTGCGCTTTGCATCAAGAGAGCGCCCCGCAAAAGCATCGATGCTGATGTGGGTGTAGCATTCGGGCTTTTCTCTGTCAGGGGGACAGGCGAAACGGTGCGGTTCGTGAACCATGAGCCGAACATTTTTGTCACCTGGTAGGATTTTAAAAGCTTCACGCAAGGCGGCATGAACGGCTTCCATGAGGGCGATCTCTCGCTCTTGTGCGTATTTCTGTCTTACCTCGATGAGCACGCTTGGCATGTTTTCTCCTCTTGCACTTTAACACCGTCAATCAGGAGCGGGCTTTATCGCGCACGCCGCCTGGAACGCAACTAGCGCTTAGTCGCAATAACGACACCACTAGCCCACGATAGCTTGGTGACACGAAAACCCTCCAATTGCTCTAGCGTAGCGATGAGGCTTGCTACTTTCGCGGCATGGCCTTCGGGCCAGTTGGCTTGGGGAAGCATGTCGTCAATGACATACAATCCAGCTGGGTTCAGCAATTCTAGCGCATCATCTAGCAAGCGGTACTTACCAGTCCATGTGTCGGCAAAGATGAAATCAAAATGTTCTCCACGGAGGGAGCGTAGAAAATTATCGCCGTCGGCGCAGACAACGTTCAACCGTGGGTCAGCCCCCAAGTGGCGCTTGAGAATGGTTAGGAACGATTCGTCCTTGTCTACGGTGGTTAGATGCGACTCGGAATCCATGCCATCGAGCAGCCATGCCGTAGACAGGCCAGTGCCTGAACCAAGTTCAAGAAATCGACCCGATGGCTTGGAGGCGGCTAAGGTACGCAGCAATGAACAGGTAAGGGGGTCGGATGCCATCGTGAATCCAGAGGCGCGAGTATCGGCCCAGATGGCCGGAACAGATTTCGGTTCGTTGATGTTGGAAGGATCGTTCATCGGTGGAAAAGCTCTACTGTTTGCCATGAGCGGCAGGCCTGCAGGTGGCAGCTCGATGAGGTTAAGGGTAATTAATTATCTTGGCCTGTGGCATCACGCTCGGCAAAGACTTCCTTCGCTGCAAAGGTGCCATTGAGCGCGGCGGGAAAACCGGCATACACAGCCATCTGAATCATGATTTCCACTATTTCTTGTCTTGTACATCCGACATTGAGCGCGCCGTGAATATGAACTTTGAGTTGCGGCATGGCGTTGCCGAGTGCGGCGAGCGCGGCGACGGTAGCGATCTCACGCTCTTTAAGCGAAAGAACCCCGCGCGAATAAACGTCGCCAAATGGAAATTCGATGGTGTAGCGAGCGAGATCGGGGGCAATATCTTTCAGTGCTTCTATTACCTTGTCACCGGCATGACCGTCGATTTCTTTGAGTTTTTCCAAGCCTCGTTTGTAGCGATCAGAATCCATAAATATTATCTCTAAACAGTAAATTAAAAGGCTCAAGTATCTTTTGATTATTAGCCTACGGTGAATTTCCAAAGTGCGCACAGAAAATCTGCTTTAAAACCGCCTCGTGCTTCGCTGCCATGAAAACTGGTTTACGCCTAGCGCGGTGTCTGCCAACAATTATTCGACGCATCGTATTGCACCAAAAGTTGCTCGATAGGCGCGATCACGCTGTATTTTACGCCGACCACATCCAAGCCTTTGCGCCAATAAAGCGCTAATTCATTCTTATCGCCGGTGCTGGTGACGTTGGAGCCAGCGTTGACTTTAATCGGCTGGCCATATTTGGCATTGTAGTTGTTGATGACGATCACTAGATTACGGTTAGACGGCGCCATTTCCTGCTGCAGGCCGGCGAGTTTGTTATTGCAAAAATCGAACACGAATTGGCGATTGCTGCCTTTTTCCGGCTGGTCGTAGGCGATCAGCGTTTGCGCGGAAAAATCCTGCACCTTATCGAAGGTGTAGGATTTCAGCGCTTCTTTCACTTGCTCTTTGCTCATGCCGCTTTTGAACGCATCGACTTCAAACGCATTGGCCGGCGCGGCAAATGCCAGCACCACGAAACAAATTATCGATAGACGCTGCATGGGAAAGTCTCGGTAATTAAAATGGCGGGCTGATGCTGGATCACGATGCGATACGTGCGGTAGAGCGATTCCGCCGAAGCATCGGCGTGACCGACATCAAGAATCTCGCGATACGTTTCTAAGCCGCGCTCGCGCAACAACTCGCCGATGCCGATGCGGCCTTGTTGCAGGTCATCGCGTAAATGCTCGGGCAGCGCTTCCAGCTTAATCAGCGAATGTGCATGCGCAAAGACGCGGCCGGATTCAACGCCCTGCAAGCGCACCCGGCGCTCCAACACCGTATCACCCGCGTGCAAATCGAGCGCGGGGATAGCTTCTTGCAAGCCGATAGGTGCTTGGCCCAGATTTTCCACCTCAACCTGTTCCCAGAAATACGCTTCGAGACTTTTCGTCACCGTGCCGTCGGCCACCAGCAGCGTGCGCAAAAACGCCGGCAGGCGCTCCATGTGCAGCGCTTCGTTTTTGCTGTTGGTGACAATGCCGCCCGGCACATAACCGCGGCTTTTGAAATAGGCTTGCATGAGCATCGGGGAGGACTTCGACATCGAAGTATCAAGCGTCGTTATAGACATCCCATAGTACTGGCCTTTGCACCGCTTGCCTAGCTGGGAGCGCGCACTGGCATGGCCCGTCATTCAGCACTAGAATGTCGGCTTATTCGAAAGGCGCATATCATGATTGGAAATCGTCTCGGCCTGGAGCACGCCACCCTCGGCGGTGGGTGCTTTTGGTGTTTGGAAGCGGTATTCGAGCAAGCGCGCGGCGTAGTGCAAGTAGTCTCCGGCTATACCGCCGGTGAAACGCCGAACCCGACCTATGAACAAATATGCACCGGCAATACCGGGCATGCGGAAGTAGTACAAATCAGCTTCGACCCGCAAGTCATTTCTTACCGCACCTTACTGGAAATATTTTTCACCATTCACGACCCCACGACGCTCAACCGTCAGGGCAATGATCGCGGCACACAGTACCGGTCTATTATTCTTTACCACGATGCAGGTCAAAAAGCCGTGGCGCAAGAAGTAATGCGCGAAATCGAGACCGCCAAGATATGGGACGCACCGCTCGTCACGCAGTTGCAAGCACTGGCGCATTTTTATCCAGGCGAAACTTATCACCAAGCGTATTATCGCGGCCATGAACAACAACCCTATTGCCAATTCGTGGTCGCGCCCAAAGTGGTGAAATTTCGCGAAAAATTTCGAGCACTGTTGAAAACCAACCCCGCGGCATAAACAACTGTGTACCCAGTTCGCAGACTTTCCATGCTTAACCATCAATACCGCCGTCGGCATCGTTTCCAATTCTAAGTAAAAGCAATCTAGGGAGCTTCAAAAAAATCATGCCGCAAGTTAAAACAGAACCGCGCGGCCGTTTGCCGATTCTCGCACTGGCTGCGCTGGGAGTCGTCTACGGCGATATTGGCACCAGCCCGCTTTACGCCTTGAAAGAAGTGTTCGCCGGCGTGCATCCGGTGCCCATCACTACGGCCAATATCATGGGCATTTTGTCGCTGGTATTTTGGTCGTTGGTGATCGTGGTGTCGATCAAGTATGTCGTCTTCATCATGCGTGCCGACAACCGCGGCGAAGGCGGTATTATCGCGCTCATGGCCTTGGCGCTGCGTAAGGTCGAGAACCCGCGCGCGCGCGTCGCTATCATGCTGGCGGGCATCGCGGGGGCGGCCTTGTTCTATGGCGATGGTGTGATTACACCCGCGATTTCGGTACTGTCTGCCGTTGAAGGATTGGAAGTCGCCACCCCCGCGCTCAAACCTTTTGTGATTCCAGTGACGATAATCGTCCTCGTAGTGCTGTTCGCCTTCCAGCGTAAAGGCACCGCCGGTATCGGCGCCCTGTTCGGTCCGATCATGGGTGTGTGGTTCGGCACGCTGGCTTTGCTGGGGGTACTGAATATTTTGCATGAGCCACATGTCATGCGGTCGCTGAACCCCGTGTACGGCATGACGTTCATGCTGTCGAATCCTTGGCTCGGCTTTCTCGCATTGGGCGGCGTCGTGCTGGCATTGACCGGCGCGGAAGCGTTGTATGCCGACATGGGACATTTCGGCCGCAAACCGATTCAGATGGCGTGGTTCGTCCTGGTGCTTCCTGCCTTGGTGCTCAATTATTTCGGCCAGGGCGCGCTGTTGCTGCATAACCCGGCCGCGGTACAAAATCCGTTCTATTTGCTTGCGCCTAGCTGGGCGCTCTACCCTATGATCGCCCTCTCCACAGCGGCCACCATCATCGCTTCCCAGGCGGTGATCTCCGGCGCTTTTTCCATGACGCGAGAGGCGATGCAACTGGGTTACTCGCCGCGCATGGAAGTACAGCACACCTCGGAGCGGCAGATGGGTCAAATCTATTTGCCAGGCATCAATTGGGCGCTGCTGATTGCGGTGATCGCACTGGTGCTGGGCTTTCGCAGCTCCGCCAATTTGGGCGCGGCCTATGGCATCGCCGTTACCGGCACGATGTTGATCACGACTCTCCTCGCCTTCATTGTGGTGCGTCGTCTATGGGGCTGGGGTTGGGTTAAGAGCGGATTGTTAATTTCTGTTTTTCTCATTATCGACATCGCTTTCTTTGCCGCTAACGCCATCAAAATCGAAGACGGTGGCTGGTTCCCGCTCGTATTCGGCCTGGGCGTCTTCACCTTGATGAGCACTTGGAAACGCGGACGCCAGCTATTGCGACTCTCTATGGAAAGCCAAGCCCTTCCGCTCGAATCTTTCATCGCCGGACTACGTTCCAGCAGCATGGCGCGCGTCCCCGGCACGGCAGTATTTTTATCCAATGATCCGCAAGCCGTGCCCCATGCGCTATTACATAACTTGAAACATAATAGAGTATTGCATCAGCGCGTCGCCCTCGTCACCGTGCGCGTGGAGGGCGTGCCGCATATTCCCAAAAACGAGTGGGTAGCCGTGGAAACCTTACCCGATAATTTCTACCGCATTATCGTCCGCTTCGGTTTCAAGGACGAACCCGATCTCCCGCTGGCACTCGAGCAATGCGCTGAATACGGCGTACCTTTCAATGTGATGGAAACCTCCTTCTTCTTGGGGCGTGAGACGCTCATCCCGAAAGTCGGTTCGGGCATGGCTTTGTGGCGAGAAAAACTGTTTGTCGCGATGTTCCGCAATGCGGGCAGCATGGCGGATTTTTTTAATCTCCCGCCCAACCGCGTGATCGAGCTTGGCACCCAAGTCGTGTTATAAAAATCCGCTTTGGCACAGCATCTTTTCGTCGACATCTCCTCCCATGGTTTCGGACACCTGGCGCAAACCGCGCCGGTGCTGAATGTGCTACGCGCACGCCGGCCCGATCTCACGCTCACCATCCGCTGCGGCTTGCCGCGCGAGCGCTTGACGCAACGCATTATCGGCACTTTCGAGCATATCCCGATTACTAGCGATTTTGGGCTAGTGATGAAAAGCGCGGTGGATGTAGATGTGGCGGCAAGCCTGGTGCGTTATCGCGCATTTCATGCGGACTGGCATCGGCGAGTTGATGAATACGCACAACAACTCACACAAATTAAACCGGATTTGGTGCTGGCGAACATTTCCTACTTAGCGCTGGCCGCAGCCCAACAAACACACATTCCGGCGCTGGCCCTGTGTTCGCTCAATTGGGCAGAAATTTTTTATCCTTATTGCTCGGATGCGCCAGAGGCGAAAACAATTTGCGCCCAAATGCATGCAGCGTATAACAGCGCCGAAGCGTTCTTGCGCGTCACCCCGGGCATGGCTATGCCGGAGATAGCGCGCGTACTCGACATAGGCCCGATCGCGCGGCGTGGCGAAAATGTTCGTCCGCTGCTGCATGCGGTACTCGGCTTGGAGCCGGATGAGCGCTTGGTGCTGGTCGCCATGGGCGGCATCCCGATGCGGCTGTCGCCGCTTACTTGGCCGCTGTTGCCAGGGTTCACATGGATAGCGCCGCGCGATACCGGCTTGCAACGCGCGGACGTGATCCCGCTCGAATCAATAGCGCTGGACTTCAGCCAAGTGATGGCTTCTTGCGATTGCATCGTGACCAAAAGCGGTTACGGCACTTTCGTCGAGGCCACTGCTTGCGGCATGCCCGTGCTATATGTCGAGCGCCCGGATTGGCCGGAGGAACCCTGCCTCGTGGCTTGGCTGCGGCAACATAATGTTGCTATGGGCATCTCGCGCAGCCAGTTCGAGCAAGGTGAGTTTGCTAATGGGGTGAGAACGCTCACGGCGCAGACCCGCGCCACACCGATCGTACCCACCGGCATTGACGATGCGGCCAACTACCTCTTGGAACGTCTGGGAAAGCGACGCTAAGCGAGGGTATTCAATACTGCTCAGTGGTCTTCGATGTGGGTATAAGTTTCTTCCGCCGGCTCGCCGGTATCGGGGTCGATCCAATCGTTGATACCGATTTCGTCTTCCGCCTCGTGCAACGCTTCGGCCGTTGTCTCGGAGACAGAGTCGTTGTCTTCCATGTCTTGCACCGCAGCCAACAGCGTGGGGAATGGGCCATATTCGGAACCGGATTCCTGGCTCACCCAGTAGCAACCGTCCGGCCGCTCGATGATGCGCGTTTTATCGTAGTTAGGCTGCGTTTCGGGAATGATCTGCGTCATGCTACGTCCCTTTCATGGAATGACTAAGTGATAATCTCTCACCAATGCCTGCGCATTGCAAGAACCCTTATTACTCGCGAAATTCTGCGGGTGGGGGCGTCCACTTTCCTTGCAATATTTTCTCCAACCAAAACAAGCCGACCACGGTTTTCACGTCACAAATCTCACCGCTGCGGACTTGCTCCAGAGCCTGCTCAAAGGACATCTGAAAAACCTCCAGAAACTCATCTTCATCCGGCGCGTGGCCATGGTATGTCAGCCCGCGCGCAACGTAATACACCAGACGCTCGTCGGCATAACCAATGCAGGGGTAAACCGTCGTCACATATTGCCACTCGCGCGCTAGGTAACCCGTTTCTTCCAGCAATTCGCGTTGCGCGCAAGCGAGCGTCTCTTCACCCGCATCGATCTTGCCTGCCGGTAGTTCAATAAAATCGCGATGTAAAGGATAGCGATGCTGGCGCTCCAGAATCAAGTCGCCGTTATCCAAGATAGGGATCACCACCACCGCCCCCGGGTGCTGGATGTATTCGCGCACCGAACGCTCGCCGTCAGGCAGCCGCACCATGTCCCGCCGCACATGCAATAGCCGGCCATCGAATACAACTTCACTTGAAAGCACATGCTCTGTAAGGTCTTTATTTTTCACGCTCGCCCTTGAAATTTTTGATATGGGTGATAATATTACTTATAGCTTGAGCAGATTAGTCGACTATTAAACGCCTAATTATCGAGTTTTTTTAACAGCTTATATATTAGCTTATAGTAATTTACTTAAGGAGAAAATCATGAGCAGCAATTTGATTTCCGGATTCGCCAGCGATGGCATCGTCACCGTCAACCGCGTTATTTTAAAGCCTGAATATACCGTAGAGAACTTAGAAGAGCGCGTTGCGGAACTGTGCGAGAACGTCAAAACTTACCACTCCGATACCGGTTTTGTCGGCGGCTTCGTGATGCTGAATACCGGCGCCATTTCCAATGAAGGTTCGACTGTCGGCCAAGCGGTACAAAGTCCGCTCAAAGGCAAAGAGGCACTGATTGTTACCTTCTGGCAAACCATGGAGCAGCACGAGGAATCACATCGTAGCCCTACTTTTCAACCGCTGTTCGAGCGCGTGCTCGATTTGTGCGAGAACGGCAACGAAGAGATTGCTTATCAAATGTTGTGGTCGGGCAAAGCCTACGACCCAAAGCAAGCACGTGAAGCACGCGCAGCGAAAGAACGCTATCTTAAATCAGCGGCGTGAATGCATCATGGCCAGGCAATGCCTGGCCATGATGTCGTCTTTGCCGCATTTGCCGCAGAGACTACGTGAAATGCAGTGGCTTAAGTTCGATTTCTTCCACTTCACCGAACGCCGATGCCTCATCCATGTTTGCCTGGCGACGCTCATCTTGCTGACGCCGATCGGTAAATACCAAGCCATCCCTGGTTAAATACGGAGGCTGGCTATTGAAGCCTTCACTGTTGCGCCGATCCTGGCTGGCCCTGCGCTCGTCGCTATCCATAATCGCTTCCCCTTTTCATTACACCTATTCATATTGCATAGGCGCTTATGGTGGGGTATCGGCAAAGATATCGAAGTCTTTATAGCGATTTAATCGCCCAGCAAAATTTTCCGACCAAAGGAATAAATTAGCGATAAGCGCGGGGAAATCTAAGACAAAAGGCTTGGATTGCTCCAAGCCTTTTAGGTGATGCTGGCGTCCCCAACGAGATTCGAACTCGTGTTACCGCCGTGAAAGGGCGATGTCCTAGGCCTCTAGACGATGGGGACTAAACTTTAAAATCTCGTCGGTATTACTGTTCACTTCTTGCCCAATAGCATGATCGCTGGATCCCGCAACAGCAGCGCAAAAACAACTGGGTACCAACCCTAACTATGCTCCGGCGTTACTTCTAATATGGTGGAGGTAAGCGGGATCGAACCGCTGACCTCTTGCATGCCATGCAAGCGCTCTCCCAGCTGAGCTATACCCCCAGAAAGCCCGCCATTATAGTGAGCGCGCGTTTCTATGTAAAGCGGATTAGGCGGGATAGCGTTGCAGGTGTTCGCGTATACGCCGCAAGACTTCATCACGTCCGATCAAGGCCATCACCGCATCAATCGAAGGCGTATGCGTCTCGCCGGTAATCATCACCCTCAGAGGCATCGCCACTTGCGGCATTTTCAAACTATGCGCTGTGCAAATCTCCTTGATCAACGCGCTCAATGCTTCGCGGCTCCATACTACGGTTTCTAATTGCGCCGCTAGCGCTTCCAGCGCTGGTTTCACGGCGGCGATAAGATGCTGCTTGCGCAAATCCGCATGCGCTTCAAGCGGGCGATAGAAATAGACCGCCGCATCGGCTAATTCTTCCAAGGTGCTCACCCGCTCTTTCAGTAAGCCGAACACCTGAGCAGGGTCTGGCCCATGCGCGGCATCGCAGCAATCCTGCGCCATGAACGGGCGCGCCAGTTCCACCAACCGCGCATTGTCCGCTGACTTGAGGTATTGCTGATTCACCCAGGACAATTTTTCTGGGTCGAATTTGGCCGGCGATTTGCTGATGGAATCCAACTCGAACCATTGCACGAATTGATCACGCGAAAAAATTTCCTCGTCACCGTGCGCCCAACCCAAGCGCGCCAAATAATTCAGCAACGCTTCCGGCAAATAGCCGTCTTCTGAATACTGCATCACACTCACCGCGCCGTGGCGTTTGGAAAGCCGCTCGCCATCGTGGCCGAGGATCATCGGCACATGCGCATACTGCGGCAGCGGCGCGCCCAAGGCTTGCAGGATATTGATCTGGCGCGGCGTGTTATTGAGATGATCGTCGCCTCGAATCACGTGGGTGATTTCCATGTCCCAGTCATCTACCACCACACAAAAATTGTAAGTCGGCGTGCCGTCGCCACGCGCGATAATCAGATCGTCAAGCTCTTTATTGCCCACCACCACCCGGCCCTTCACCAGATCATCAATAATCACTTCGCCATCAAGTGGGCTCTTGAATCGCACCACCGGGCTCACACCCGGCTGGGATGTCGTGCGGTGGCGGCAGCGGCCGTCGTAGCGCGGCTTTTCGCCCTTGGCGCGTTGCGCCTCACGCATCGCCTCCAACTCATCCTTGCTGCAATAGCAGTGATAAGCATGGCCCTGCTCGAGTAATTGATTAATCACCTGCTTATAGCGCGGCATGCGCTGCATTTGAAAAAACGGGCCCGCGTCGTAATCCAGGCCGAGCCACGCCATACCATCGAAAATCGCCTGCACTGATTCTTCAGTCGAGCGCTCCAAATCGGTATCTTCAATGCGCAGAATAAATTGGCCGCCGTGCTTGCGTGCATAAGCCCAAGAAAACAGCGCCGTGCGTGCGCCGCCGATATGGAGATAGCCAGTGGGGCTGGGAGCAAATCGAGTGCGAACCATGAATCGAAAATACCCGAGGAAAGGGCGCTATTTTAAAGGAAATGAACCACTTAAAGCCAGGCGTGATTTGACCTGAATTGCCGGAATGTGGTTAAATTGCGCCCTCTCAACGGGCGGTTAGCTCAGCGGTAGAGCACTGCCTTCACACGGCAGGGGTCGGCAGTTCGAAACTGCCACCGCCCACCAAAGAAAACATTGGCTTAGGTTAATACCTGGGCCATTTTTGTTTCTACATTTGCCTATTTGGGACACCAAGCTTTCGGCAGGTCATCAACTGAAGGATGGTGTATCCAGCACCACATGCGGTCGCAGCATGCTCTCTGCCGCGAGCTTGAGCGTCTTCATCGGATGGTGTCGCGTATCACCAGCATTCTCATCCAGATTCCACGGCCCCCAATCCTTGATCGGCAAACCGATGGAGCCGTAGTGATATTCCTTGCCCTCGGTCGCGACTGAAAATACGTTGCAGACAAACAGCTCCGGCACGAACTTCTCGTAGTCGTCATGCACCTGCACCGCGCCATCCACCCAGCTCACCGCCGCCCGTGTCGGGGTCTTGGCCTCGATCAGCACCAGCGGCAGGCCATTCACCAACAGCATCATGTCCGCCTGTTGACGCCGGTTGAATATTGATCAAATAGGCACGTTTGTACCGGTTGAGAGTTGACCAGGTAATCCACGTACCCTGCTTAATTTATAAGCAGGAGTAAACAGGGGTGATTACCATGGTCATGTATGCCAAGATCCGGCGGATGTTTTTTCGTGAACATCTGTCTATTAGTGAGATTCAACG
>JANYAU010000110.1 GCA_025361165.1 Betaproteobacteria bacterium
TCTAAATTTAATATCTGAGAAATTTAGACAGCTTAAAGAAAAATGCCTTTGCTGGTAACGTAAATTATTGGCTTCCAGAGCAGAGCGGTGACACGACGTATATTTATCTGAATGATGGTTGCGTGGTAATAAAAGCCGCCAAAATACATGTAACAGAATTAAAGCCGTAGGTTAAAAACACTGGTCAAATTGGCCATTTAATCCCGAAAATTTTAAGGGGCCAGGCTCACAATAAAAAGGACAAAAAATCTCAACGCCCTGACATGGGCGAACGCCCCTAACCCGGCCCATTGACAAATCGGCGCGTGTCAAAGTAGTTGTCGCCTGTCTCATGCAGCCAAACGATCGATAGACTTGTTGGCCAATTCAGTTTCGATAACCGAATCTCGTTCTGGATTCAACGAGACGGATTCAATCGGTTTCCAGTTACGGGTATGACGTGCCCAGCGGCGTGGATTCATTTCGCGCGAACGTTCATACAAGTCATGCCTGGCCGCCAGAATGGCGCGATCTGTTCCCGCGTGGCGCTGCGCAGGACTGACATAACTTATCCCGCTATGCCGATGATCGTGGTTGTACCACTGCGCAAAGCGCTCACCCCAACGCCGCGCTTCCGCCAGGCTGGCAAAGCCTTTGGCTGGGAACTCCGGCCGATACTTTGCCGTGCGAAACAGCGATTCGGCAAATGCGTTGTCATCAGACACGCGCGGGCGCGAGTAAGACGGCTTGATTCCTAGCCAGTGGAGCATGGATAGCACCGTGGTCGCCTTGAGCGTGGCGCCGTTGTCGCCGTGCAGCACCGGCTTGTTCAGCAGCGCATGGATGCCCTCGGCGATTGCCGTGCGCTTGACCAGCAGCGCCGCGTGCTCGGCGTGGTCGGTCTCATGCACCTCCCAGCCCACGATTTTCCGGCTGTACAAATCCAGGATCAGGTACAGATAGAACCAGCGGCCGATGATGCCCGTCGGCAGGTAGGTCATATCCCAGCACCACACTTGGGTGGGCGCTGTGGCGATGTGTGTTGTCGGCGGACGCACCGCTTGCGGTGCCTTAGCTCGCCCGCGATGCTGAGTCTGTCCGTGCGCGCGCAGCACACGGCTAAAGCTTGACTCACTCGCCAGATAGACGCCTTCATCGGCCAACATCGGCACGATGCGTGTCGGCGGCATGTCCGCAAACCGGCTTTCGTTGGCGACACTGATGATCTGGCGTCGTTCATCCGCAGAGAGGGCATGGGCGGGCGTGGGGTGCAATGCCCCCGGACGGGCATCGCCTTGGATTACGCCGGCTTGGGCAGCAGCCTTCCAGCGCTGTAAGGTGCGCAGGCTGACGCCGGCGAGCTGACAGGCCGGCTGATAATTGGCGCCATCGCTATAAGCTTGTTCAATGTCGCAGGCAATCGTGCGGCGATCTTCCACGCGGATCATGCGTCCGCGCCCTCTTGGAAAATCACCGAGAGCTTTTTTGCCAGTACCAGCAACGCCGCTGTCTCGGCCAACGCGGCATTCTTGCGCGTGAGGTCGCGCTCTAGTTCTTTGAT
Organism: Betaproteobacteria bacterium; assembly: GCA_025361165.1. Classification (GTDB taxonomy): domain Bacteria; phylum Pseudomonadota; class Gammaproteobacteria; order Burkholderiales; family Thiobacteraceae; genus RBG-16-58-11. Next base: position 1,541 of record JANYAU010000110.1, read on the forward strand.
GCGCTTCTTGTCTTGCCGGGTCTGCTGGGTGTTGGCTCGCACGGGTTCGGTATCGGCCAGGGCGGCCGCGGCGTGAGCGCACCACTGCGCTAATTCTCCCGGGTACACACCATGCTCCCGGCACCAGGCATTCTTGCTCGATTCATCCATTCCGGCGGTAGCGATAACGGCGTCAAAGCGCGCTGTCGATGTCAGCGCAAACGATCGGGCGGGAGCTGACAGCGCGTTCTCTTGCCAGCGCAGCAAGGTGTTAACGCCAATACCAACCTCTCTGGCAACAACCTCAGGCGATGATGCTTCTGGCGGAAACAATCTGTTTACCGCTCTGTTCTTGAATGCTGGACTGTATCTGGCCATTTGATTTCCTCTTCGCCCCCGTTAAGTAAAATAACCGATCGAGGCGACAACTATACTGACACGGGGGGCCATCGAGAAGCCGCTCGTCATCAAGACGCTCGGGCGGCTAAAGGATGATGATCAAGCCGCGCTCAGAAGCGCCATCGGTAAGATCGTCGGATGAGTGGCGGGCAGTAGAAATTACAACGCCCGCGATAGCGGGCGTCGGGGGAAGATTTTTTTATTCCTTAATCATCCGGCGCAATTCAAATAACACGATAACCAAAGCACGCCCC
>JANYAU010000095.1 GCA_025361165.1 Betaproteobacteria bacterium
GGACGATCGCGGCGTCGGAGAGAGCGACGACGTTCCTTCGGAAGACGTTACGGTACGAGCCCTCGAGGAAAATTCCGCGCGCATTGTCCCCGATGAGGTTGTCCTCGGCGAGGACGTCGTCGCAGGCCTTGAGGAGCAGCCCGACCGACGCGAAGCCGCGGTTATGGAGGAAGCGGTTGCGGCGGAAGATGATGCGCTTGCTGTACATGATGGCCGCGCCCACCTCGTCGTCCTCGAAGCGATTGCCGCGGAAGACGTTGTCGTCCGAGAACATATAATGGAGGCCATAGCGGCTCCGGCGCACGACGTTGTCCTCGACCAGCGTGCCCGACGAGTACCAGATGACGAGATCGCGGCTGCGATCGAGGACGTTGCCGAGCAGCTTGCAGCCGCCCGAGTACCAGAGGCGGATGCCGTCGCCACGTCGCTCGATGGGCAGGTCCTTGCCGGTGATGGTCGAGCCCTCGACGACGCAGCGGTCGGCCTGCACGGCGAAGATGCCGAAGAGCGCGTCGTCGATGCGCAGCCGCTGAAGCTGCACGCCCGCGGCGTGCTCGATGCGGATGGCCGCATCCTCGGTGGTGTAGACCTCGCCGCTGCCGCGCACCGCGAGGCCGTCGACCTCGACGCCGTCGGCCTCGATGCGCAGCACGGTGCCTGCGCCGCCGCCGTCGAGCACCGCGCCCTCGGCTCCGAGCAGGCGCAGCCGCTTGCTCACGGTCACGCGCTCGCGGTGCACGCCCGCGATCAAGAGCGTGTCGCCCGCGCGCGCCGCGTCGATCGCCGCAGCGAGGCTCTGGCCGTCTTTGACGACCAGCTCCGCCGCGCGCGCCCCGCCGCCGGCGAGCAGGCAGAGCGCGGCCGCCACGGCTCCGGCCAACTTGGCCGCGAGCTTGCGCTTGCGAAGCTGCAGCGGCACCGCAAAGACCAGCCCCAGCCCGAGCAGCGCAGCGATGCAGACGAGAAAGAGGCCCATGCCGGGACGCGCGGTCACCTTGAACTGCGCGAGCACGTACTGGCCGAACAGGCGCGTGTCCACGTGCCCGAGGACGAGATTGAGCGAGGCGTCGGGATCGCGGTCGTTGGCCGCGCGGGCCATGGTCCAGTTGAGATCGAGGAGGAAGAACACCGGCAGCGCCACCGTCGGCAGCACCGCCAGGAGGCGCTGCCAGGGGCGCCGCAACCACGGCGCCGCGAACATTCCCAGGATGGCGACGGCCAGCCCGAAGGGGGCCAGCCGCCGCTCGAGGGGCGCGAAGTTCTCCATCTTGCTGATGCCGACGTAGTGGCCGAGCGCGTCTACCTCGAACACGTCGCCTTCGACGCCGCGCGGGTTGACCTCGACGATCAACGTGCGCTGCCCATACTGGGGCGCCCGCGCCTGCATCTCCCACCAGGGCGCGACCCAGGACCAGCCCAGCGCCATCAGGGCCACCAAAACCAGGGTGAGGCTGGCCACGCGATCGGGGGAGCGCACCTGGTCGGAGCGCACGGCTACTTCTCCGCCAGCTTGGTGCCCTTGGGCTCCACCAAAAGCCAGCCCGTCATCTCCATGTGCAGCGCCGAGCAGAACTCGGTGCAGTAGTAGGGATAGACGCCGCCCTTGGTGGCGACGAACTCCGCGCGCTCGGTCGCGCCCGGGTCGATGGAGAGGTTGATGTTGTAGCCGTGCAGGCCGAAGCCGTGCGTCGCGTCTTCGGCCGTCTCCACGTTGGTCCAGTTGAAGACCACCTTGTCGCCCTCCTTCACCCGCACCGTGTCGGGCGTGAAGTGCGAGCGCATCACCGTGCCGAAGACGGTGACGACGTTTCCCTTGCGCTCGATCCGCTCCTTGCCCTGCACCACCGCGTAGGCGCTGTGGGCCATCTTCGAGGCGTCGAAGCCGGTCTCCGGATAGGTGCGCCAGGCTTGCATCAGCTCGATGGGAAGGATCATCGCGTTGTGCGGCTCGCCGATGGTGGGCGTGTCGCTGAGCAGGACCATCTTGGGCCCGCTGATGTCGATCAACTGGAGGTTCTGCGGGTGCAGCGGCCCGAGCGGAGGGAAGCGATCGACCGACCATTTATTGAGCGCGACGAGATACTTCCCGTAGGGGTGCTTGGTATTCGAGCCGGGCGCCTGCAGATGGCCGACGTTGTAATGGATGGAGACCTTGTCCACCAGCTTCCAGGACTCCTTCTCCTTGTTCTTCGCGGCATAAGCGCCGCCCATCGACCATTTCGCCACCGCGCTGTCGAGGAACAGCGAGGTATAGGCATATCCCTTGTCGTCGAAGACGGTATGCAGCGGTCCCAGGCCGACGGCGACGTGCGCCTCCAGGCAGGCGTCGTACTTGAGGATGGGGACGCCGTAGGGGTCCTTGCCCTCGAAGTTCTTGTCGGCGATGGCCTTCTTGATCTTCTCGACGTTGTAGACCGAGACGTGCGGGTCGAGCTTGCCCGAGACGGCGAGGTACTCACCCCCCGGAGTGAGATCGACGCCGTGCGGGCTCTTCGATTCGGGGACGAAATAAATCAGTCC
>JANYAU010000096.1 GCA_025361165.1 Betaproteobacteria bacterium
CCCGCGCCGCTTTTATTTTTCACCGCTACGACCTAGAGTTTGAGCGTTTGCCCGATGTGCATGATACGCAACTGCGTTTTCAAATGTTGCTTTTTCAAGGCCGCGCCGAATGCCTCCGGTGTGCCGGTCAGTACCGGAAAAGTGCCGAAATGCATCGGAATCACGATCGCCGGCTGCACCAATTTTACCGCTTCCGCTGCGCGCTCCGGTCCCATAGTGAAATGGTCGCCGATGCAGGCGAGCATCACATCCACTTTGTGAAAATGTGGAATCAGCGCCATGTCGGCGAACACGTCGGTATCGCCTGTATGGTAAATCGTTGGGCCATTCTTGACGCTAATCAAAAATCCCCCGGGGGCGCCGCCATCGTGAATATTCTTGCCGTCTTCATCGGTGACCGCAGAACTGTGCACTGCGGGAATGAAGGCGATTTTGACTTCGCCGTCGAGTAGGTTCAATTCGCCGCCGGCATTGCCTTGGGTATCGAAACCCGCCTGTTCTTTCGGGAATCCGCCGTAGGTCACCATGCCTTTGCCGAGGTCGAAGGTGCTCACCAGCCGCGCGCCGGTTTTTTTGGCGATTTCCACGCTATTGCCCACGTGGTCGGCATGCCCATGGGTAACGAGAATCAGATCGGCCTTATCCAGCTTGGCGAGGTCCTCTTTGCCGTTCTTATTGGCCGGGTTGGCGATCCAGGGATCGATGAGCAATATTTTTCCATTGGGCGTTTTCAGCTTGAATGCGGAGTGGCCATACCACGTTAGCTCAGTGTTGCCGGCTGCATGAGCGGCGGCGATGAGGAGCGACAGTGAAAGAAAGAGAGCGGTAGATAAAATGCGCATGATGTTTTCCTATGTCTGTGGCTTGCGATCGTAAATAACAAAATGGTATTCGAAGCTGTTGGGCTCCTCGGTGCGATGCGGCTCGCGCGCGGTTTCAAGCCACTGGCTTTTATCGAATTCGGGGAAGAAAGCATCGCCATCGAACACACGCTGAATTTCGGTGAGATAGATGCGATGCGCGATCGGCAGCGCCTGGCGATAGAGATTCGCGCCGCCGACAAAGAACACTTCCGCATCACCGTGGCTCACGGTGAGCGCGGCATCGAGCGAATTGACCGCGATACACCCCGGCACGGCATAATCGATATTGCGCGTGACGATGACGGTATCGCGGCCCGGCAAAGGCTTGCCGATGGAATCGTAGGTTTTACGCCCCATCACGATGTGGTGTTTCATGGTGAGGGCTTTGAAGCGTTTTAAATCTTCCGGCAAGCGCCACGGCAGCGTGTTGTGAATGCCGATCGTACGGTTGAGCGCCATGGCGGCGATGATGGAAAGACGGCTGGCTGACATGATATTGATCCCGGCAAGTGGGTGGTTTTTCGTGCGCCGGCGCTTTAATGCAGCAGCGCGCCGAGCTGAGTTTTGTCCACAATATGGATATAGTGGTCGCGTGTGTCCAGTATACCTTTTCGTTTGAAATCGCTCATGATCGAAGTCACGGTTTGGCGCGTTGCGCCGATCATGTCGGCAATTTCTTGATGCGTGAGGTGGACATTCATGATTATGCCAGCACCTTCGCGCCGCCCATACCGGGCGCAGAGCCAAAGCATAAGCCGCGCGAGACGGGTATGCACTTGTTCGCCCGCGACATGCGCCAGGGTTTCGCTCAAACAGCGCAGCCGCGACGACATCACTTGCAACAGCAAGAACATCACTTGCGGGTGCTCGAACAGGTAGGCGTTGAAACGCGCCTGGGGAATGCTCAAGACTTCGGAGGTTTCGCAGGCTTGCGCGCTGACTTCGCGTTCGCCATGCTGCGCGGCTTCCGCCAGGCCGAAGATATCGCCGCCGAAGCAGAACCAGAGGATGACTTCCTTGCCGTTCGATATCGGTTGCGACACTTTTATTTTTCCTGACTTCAGAAAATACACGCCGATGGCGTTTTCGCCGGAGCGGAACACGAAGTCACCTTTGTCGAGTTTGCGTGTCGTGCCGGTTTGATCTAGGGCGCGCAATTGCTCGGGCGTCAGTTGGTCGAGTACATTCCACGGCACCAGGGAGAGGCCGTTCACTAGGTGATCGTGTTCTGTTTTTATAAGCGGCATGACTCGATTGTTTGGCGGGTCGGGCGATGTCGGCCAGCCGACATACATCCTACCGCATTTGGGCTTCAATGGCATCGTGGTAAATGAAACCTAAATACCGCGTCTGGCGCAAGCGTCCGGCAAATGCAGTTCAAACAGATGCTTGCTGTTGATTATCATCGATAAGGAGGGATGCACATGAACCCAAAAACTGTTTTTTCGTTTCAGGGCGGGCTAGCGCTGGGGCTGATGGTATGGCTTATCGCCGGTGCTGCAATTGCCGGCGACATCACTCCCAAAATGCAGAAGAAAATCGACGAGTACAAGAAGCACGCCGCTACCTGGGCCGCCGATCCCCTGCTGGTGAAAGCGGTAAAGGACGCGAACGCACAAGGGCCGATTGCGGGTATGGGCAATGCCAAGTGGCGCGAATTGAAAGAAACGGACCCGACGGTGCAAGCCTTTGTCACCAACCCCGCGGGACAACTGCTGACCAAGTGGATGAACGCCGACAAGGGGATCAACAAAATCGTGCTTTCCGGCAATAAGAGCCAGCGCATGGCGTTTACTTCCATGCCGGCGGTTTACATCGGCAAGGGCAAACCGAATTTCGACGAGGCGTTCG
>JANYAU010000107.1 GCA_025361165.1 Betaproteobacteria bacterium
CGGCATATGCAGTCGGCGCGGGTTGCCCTGCGCGCCACGTGATTTGCAGCGCGAGCAGGAGCGCACTGGTGAATAGCACGGCGCGCGGTACGGCTTGGAGCGAACGCTCTGTCATGGTTAATTCAACCTAAAATCCTTTCACCACGGAGTACGCGGAGGACGCGGAGTAAAGCAAAGCCAGATTTGTCCCCGCGATCTTTGCGGTTAGTGATTTTGCCCTTGTCCTTCCTCCGTGTCCTCCGCGTACTCCGTGGTGAATACTGTATTTCCCTTACCCCTTCGCCCCGAAAATCATGCGCCGCACCACGAACGATTTTGCTGGCGGCAATGCATCGAGCGCGGACAGCGCCAGCCCGCGCAATTGGCGCAGCCCCGGCATCCGGTTGGAGAAAGCGCGCACCAATAAATCGGTGAAGAAAATCCCGCCCTGGGTATCCAGGCGCCGTCCCGCGCTATAACGCTTCAACATCGCCGTGCCGCCGATCGCCTCGGGAACGCAAGCCAACGTCGCTTGCGCCAATTCCCACGCATCGCGCAGTCCCATATTGAAACCTTGGCCGGCGACCGGATGCAGCATTTGTGCGGCGTTGCCGATCAGCGCCAGATGCTCACGCGTCACCGGCTGACTTTGATGCAAACTCAGCGGGAAGCTTAGACGTGGCGTCGCTGCCAAAAATCGTCCTTGGCGATCGCCAAAATGCGTGTGGAGTTGGGCCAGAAAGTCCGCATCGTTCAAGGCCAGCAGCACTTGCGCGCGCTCCGGCGTAGCAGTCCACACCAGCGCGTAGTGATCGCCGCTCGGCAGCAGCGCGGCCGGACCCTCTTCGGTAAAGCGCTCATACGCCAGGTTGTGGTGCGGTAATTCGGTATGAACTTGGCACACCACGGCGGATTGGCGATAGTCGCGGCTGGTGCGCACGATGCCAGGGATTTGCAAGCTGCGGCCGCCGTCGGCGAGCGCGACTAAGCGCGCCTTCCCGGTTTGGGTTGCGCCCTCGCGCATATAGTGCACCTGCGCCGCCGCTGCACCGGGCGTAACTTCCGACACCTGCGCGCCGCGCAGATAACGCGCGCCGCAAGTCAGCAGCGCTTCATGCAGTGCGGTTTGCAGTTCGCTATGCGCGATGACATAACCGAGCGCGGGCATACCCACTTCGTCGGCGCCGAGCAGCGCGCGGCCGAAACTGCCACGTTGCGAAATATGGATTCGAGTAATCGGCGTCGGCGAGCTGAGCTTTTGCCAAATGCCGACACGCTCCAAAATTAAGCGGCTGCCGTGAGATAAGGCGAGCGTGCGCGTATCGCGGCGGGCAGAAAAATCGGCTTGGGCTTCCAACACCAATACATCGAGCGGTGCTGTACTTTGGCTTAAGGCCAAGGCCAGCGTTGCGCCTACCGGGCCACCACCGACGATGATTACGTCGGCATCGAACGCGTTTGCGTCGGCGGCAAGCTGCGTCAATTTTTTGCCTTCATCACCGCTTCGATCTCGGCCATCGTGCGCGGCGCGGCATGCGTCAGCACTTCGCACGCGCCGGTTGTGACCAGTACATCGTCTTCGATGCGGATGCCGATGTTCCAAAACTGTTCCGGCACTTTGTCGTCCGGCCGCACGTAAAAGCCCGGCTCGACGGTGAGCATCATGCCTGGGGTAAGCGCGCGCCAATCGCCGCCGCGCTTGTAGTCGCCCGTATCGTGCACATCCATCCCCAGCCAGTGGCCGGTTTTGTGCATGTAGAAGCGCTTGTAGTCGCCGGATTCGATCACGCTATCCATGCTGCCCGTACACAATTTGAAATCGATCATGCCTTGCACGAGCACACGCAACGCAGCTTCATGCGGCTCGTTCCAATGGCAACCCACTTTCACTTTTTGCATCGCGGCGGCTTGGGCGGCGAGCACCAATTCATAGACGTCTTTTTGCACTGCGCTGAATTTGCCGTTGACGGGAAAAGTGCGCGTGATATCGGCGGCGTAACCATCCAGTTCACAGCCTGCATCGATCAGCAGCAGGTCGCCGTCCTTGAGCTGCGCATTGTTGCTAACGTAATGCAGCACGCAGGCATTGGCGCCGTCGGCGACGATGGGGGTATAAGCCGGCGCTTGCGCGCCGTAGCGGCGAAATTCGTGCAGCAATTCGGCTTCGATCTCGTATTCCCAACGGCCGGGGCGGCTGGCTTGCATGGCGCGCCGATGCGCACCGCCGGAAATCTGCCCGGCGCGGCGCATGATGTCGATCTCATGCGCATCTTTGAAAAGACGCATTTCATCCAGCAGCGCGCGTACATCGCGTATTCCGCCCGGTGCGGTGACACCGTTGCGCGCTTCGTTGCGCACGCTGTTCAACCAGCCCACCACGCGCGTATCCCAACTCGCATCCGCGCCGAGATCGAAAAATAAATTGGGCTGATCCGCGAGCAGTTTGGGCAGCATGGCGTCGAGCATTTCAATCGGATAGGCGGCATCGAAGCCGAAGGCCTCGCGCGCACCGTCCGGGCCGTAGCGATAGCCATCCCAAATTTCACGCTCCAAATTTTTCTCGCGACAGAACAAAATGCTCTGCGTCGTCTCCGCGACGATCATCACCAGTACCGCTTCCGGCTCGGGGAAGCCGCTGAGATAGTAGAAATAGCTGTCGTGACGAAACGGGTAGTGCGAGTCGCGATTGCGCAGCCGCTCTTGCGCGGTGGGAATCACCGCTACCCCCGCGCCCATCTGCTGCGCAAGTTTTTCACGGCGTTCACGGTAAGGGTTCATAGGGTCTCATTGCGTTAGGAGGGGTTGCGCTCGACGTGAGCATGCGATCTAACGTGGCCAAGCGTTGCGGCGTGCCCACATCGACCCACGTCCCACGGTGATGCTCGCCACGCACCAGATCATATTCAATCAGTGTTTTCAACAGCGGGGCGAGTTTGGCTTTGCTTCCCGGCGCGATATCGCGAAACACGTCAGGCTGGTACACGGCGATGCCGGTAAAGGTCAGCATCGTCTTGCCGTTGAGCTTGACCTTGCTGTGCGCCAAGGCGAAATCGCCTTGCGCGTGATGCAGCGGGTTATTCGCCAGCACCAAGTACGCCGCGAACAGTTCCGCGTTGGCGCGCATCGCCATGGCGATTTCGCGCGCACGGCTAAAATCATAGTCGATGTAAATATCGCCATTCACTACCAAGAAGGGATCTTTCCCCAATAGCGGCAGCGCCTGGGTAATACCGCCCGCAGTTTCCAGCGCTTCGGGTTCGGACGAATAGTGAATGTGCGCGCCGAACTGGCTACCATCGCCCAAGGCGGCTTCGATCAAATGGCCGAGATGCGCATGGTTGATGACGATCTGGGTAAACCCGGCACGCACCAAATTCTCGATATGCCACACGATCAGCGGCTTGCCACCGACGCGCAACAAAGGTTTGGGCAAGGTGTCGGTCAGCGGCCGCATACGCTCGCCGCGGCCAGCGGCCAGTATCATGGCTTTCATTAAAACGTATACCCCACCTGCTGCTCGCTGCCGTGCAATTCGTCCAGCAGTTGCAGCAGCGGCCCCAGCGCGCGGTAGCGCTCGCACGCGGTGCGCAGATAGCACATCACCAACGGCATGTCCTTGAGGTAGCCTTGCTTGCCGTCACGATGATAAAGGCGCGCGAAAATGCCCAGCACTTTGAGGTGGCGCTGCATGCCCATCCATTCAAAATCGCGATAGAACGCACCGAAATCGTCCGCCACCGGCAGCCGCGCGCGCTTCGCGTCTTCCCAATAACGGATAGTCCAGTCCAGCACGCGCGCTTCGTCCCAAGCGATGTAGGCGTCTTTATACAGGGACGCCAAATCATAGGTGATCGGGCCGTACACCGCATCCTGAAAATCCAAGATACCGGGGTTGGGTTGGGACACCATCAAATTGCGTGAGTGATAGTCGCGGTGCACATACACCGGCGGCTGCGCCAAGACATTGCTCAGCACGAGTTGCAGCGCGTTTTCCAAGACCTCTGTTTGGCTAGGCGTGAGTTGTAGATTGAGATGCCGCGCCACATACCAGTCGGGGAACAAACGCATTTCGCGCATCAGCAGTGCGGCGTCGTAAGGCGGCAGTTGGCCGGGCCGGCTCGCCAGTTGGATTTTAATCAACGCCGCATTGGCATCGCGGTAGAGCGCATCGGCACTCGCATCGCTGAGTTGCGCAAGAAAAGTTTCTGCACCGAGATCGCTCAGCAGCAAAAAACCCAGCTGCAACTCTTGGGCAAATATTTCCGGCACGTGCACTCCTGCCGCCGAAAATAATTGCGCGACGTGGATAAATGGTGCGCAATTTTCATGCGCGGGCGGCGCGTCCATCGCAATCAGGGTGCGCGTATCAAGGCTAATCCGGAAATAACGCCGGAAACTCGCATCGCTGGAGGCCGGGGCAAGGCTAAATGTTTGCCCGGGCAATACTTGTTGCAACCAGCCTTGAAGTTGCGTAAGGCGCTCCAAATTTCGCTTCCTTATTGATAAATTTGTATTTTTATGCGATTTTAGCACCCTTTCCGCTCAACAAAACCATAATGCATTCTCGGCTTCGCATCACTGCACTGACCTTCCCCGCCCTATTCGCGGCAACGCTATGGGTGAGCGTCGTTTGGGCGGACGCGACGCTGCCGGCATTAAAAGTCGATCCACGCTTACTGGGTTTACCCGCGTTGGAGTCGGAAACGCCGGCCGCGCCTATGGCACCATCCCAATCTGAGACCCCGCCCCCCCCGCCTCTTACAGTGAGCCCACTCACCGAACCCGCACCAGCCAAACTGGTTCCGCTACCCGCAGCAGCAGAAACGCCAGCCCAGCCCCTACCGCCGCAACAAGCTGAGCCAGCAAAAAGGGTTCAACCAGCACCGAAACAAGCGCGCATTCCGCCGCAGCCTGTTATCGCCCCCCTGTCGCCGCCTGCCGCTGCGATCGCACCCGAACCGCCGCAGCTTGCGCCCGAAAAAAACGATATGGCGCTGCAATTACAACCCACCTTGACGCTGACACAATACCAGCCTCAGGCGGGTGAAAAATCACCCCTCTTCATCAGCGCCATGCGCCTGCAAGGCCAGCAAGATACGTTTGTCCAAGCGGACGATGCGGTAGAACTACGCGAGTCCGATTTGCGCGTGAACGCCGACACACTGCACTACGATCAGCAGCTTGATGCAGTGGACGCTAAGGGCAATGTACGCCTCCAAACCACGGCAGGTGTCATGAAAGGTCCCGACCTACATCTGAACTTGGGGGATAAAACCGGCGCTATGACCACGCCGGAATACGCTATCGCTGCTGAGCACGCACACGGCAAGGCGCAACAACTGACGTTCTTGGGTGAAAATCAATACACCATGACGGATGCGCGCTACTCCACCTGCGAGGTAGGCAAAGAAGCCTGGTGGCTGCGCGCCTCGGAAATGGAGATCAATCGCACCACCAACACCGGTGTCGGTTATAACACTTGGATCGAATTCCAGGGCGTGCCTATCTTGTATACGCCCTACATCAGCTTTCCGCTGCACAATCAACGCAAGTCGGGCATTCTTACCCCGACCTTCGGCACCACCGGCAACAGCGGCGCCGAGCTCTCACTGCCTTACTACTGGAACATCGCACCCAATTACGACGCGACCATCACGCCGCGCTACATGAGCAAGCGCGGCCTCCAGCTCGGCAGTGAATTTCGCTATTTGCAGCCGAACTACGCGGGCGAACTGCAGGGGGAATGGTTGCCGCATGACAGCATCACACAAACCGCACGCAGTGCGTTTCGCATTACGCACAACCAGAATTTTGGTCACGGCCTGACCGGCAATCTGAATGTGCAAAAAGTGTCGGACAACGATTACTTCCGCGACTTGAGTTCGGTCGTCGCCGTCACCTCGCAAACCACACTGCCGCGCGAAGGTTCGCTGAATTACGGCAACGGCCCGTGGACCGCCGGCGTAAAAGTGCAGCGCTTCCAAACCTTGCAAGATGCGCTGAATCCCATCGTCCCCCCCTACGAGCGGGTGCCACAAATCACTGCCGCCTACACTAAGCTCGATACTTTCGGCTTCGCCGACGTGCGCGCCGCAACCGAATACGTGGCGTTCGATCACCCGACCAATGTGCGCGGCGCGCGCTTCACGCTCAATCCGGCGTTCAGCGTGCCCTTGACGCGGGCCTATGGCTACATCACGCCCAAGCTCGGTGTGCATTACACGCAATATCAACTGGACCACAGCACGACCGCGCTACCGAACACCACACGCACCTTACCCATCTTTAGCCTGGATAGCGGCCTGACATTCGAACGCGAAACCCAATTCTCCGGCCAAGCATTCACACAAACACTCGAGCCGCGTTTGTATTACCTGAATGTGCCGTACAAAGATCAAAGCCAGATTCCGAATTTCGATTCCGGCGAAGCCGATTTTAACTTCGCACAAATCTTCTCGGAAAATCGCTTTACCGGCGGCGACCGCATTTCCGATGCGAATCAAGTGACGCTCGCGCTCACCTCGCGTTTCCTCGAATCCGCCACCGGCCAGGAACGGCTGCGTGCCGCCGTCGCGCAACGCTATTTCTTCCGCGCACCGAAAGTGACACTGACATCCGATGCACCTACCGAAAAAAGGTCGGATTTTCTGGCCAGCATCGGTGGCCAAATCTCTCCCGCCTGGTCGATGGACACCGCCTGGCAATACAACCCGAATAACAGCCACACGGAAAAGTTCAATATCGGCGCACGCTATAATCCCGCCGCCGGCAAAGTGGTCAATATGGCTTACCGCCTCAACCGCAATACGCTACGCCAATTCGACGTGTCCGGCCAATGGCCGATCGCCGCCAACTGGCAAGTCGTGGGGCGCTGGAATTATTCTATCCAGGATAAAAAGCCATTGGAAACCCTGGCAGGTTTTGAATACCAAGCGGGATGCTGGGCGGTGCGGGTAGTCGCCCATCGCTTCCAAACCGGTACGCAGAAGGCCACCGACGCCATTTTCATGCAACTTGAACTCTCGGGCCTGGCCGGCCTGGGAACCAATCCGCTAAATGTACTCAAACAGAACATTGGCGGCTTCACTCAGTCCAAACCGCAAGCGGCGGACATTAACCTTGATGAGTTCTAATCTATGCAGCATCGCTTTCGCGCATTAAGCGCCCTTCTGGTACTGACCTTATTGCTTACGCCCACGGTTTGGGCGCAGCCACGCACTTCGGCGCGGGTCAAACTTATCGACCGTATCCTGGCCGTCGTCAACAACGATGTCATCACGCAATTTGATCTTGATACGCGTATGCGCGTCGTACAGGCCCAACTACAACGCCAAGGCACGCCGCTGCCGCCCCGTGATGTGTTGGAAAAACAGGTCATAGAACGCATGATCAACGACAAAGTGCAGTTGCAATTCGCCGACGAAACCGGGATTCGCATCGATGACGCCACGCTGGATCGAGCCATTGAGCGTATCGCCGAAGGCAACCACCTCAGCCTAGAAGCCTTTCGCCAAGCACTGGAAAAAGACGGCATCGGCTTCGCTAAATTCCGCGAAGATATCCGGCATGAAATCATCCTCACGCGGCTAAAAGAACGCGAGGCCGACAATCGTGTTGTGGTTACCGATAGCGAAGTGGAACACTATCTTGCCAGTCAAGCGGCACACCCGGGCAACGAGACCGAATTCAATTTGTCGCACATTCTCATTTCAGTCCCCGAGCAAGCCACGCCGGAGCAAATTCAAGTACGTAAAGCCCGTGCCGAACAAGCCTTGGCGGAGATCAAAAAAGGCGCCGATTTCGGTCAAGTATCGGCCAGTTTTTCTGATGCGCCGAATGCCTTGCAAGGCGGTGACCTCGGATGGCGACCGGCGAGTCGGCTACCGCAACTCTTCAACGACGCCCTGAACGCACTTCAGCCAGGGGAAGTGAGTGCGATTTTGCGCAGCCCGAATGGCTTCCACATTCTCAAGCTCATCGATAAGCGTGGGCGAGATATTCCCATGGTGGTGACTCAAACTCACGCCCGGCACATTTTAGTCAAAACCAACGAGTTGGTGTCCGAAGCGGATGCTAAACGCCGCCTCACCGAACTCAAAGAGCGCCTGGATAACGGCGCCAATTTCGCTGAACTGGCACGCCTGCATTCGGAAGATGGATCAGCAGCGAAAGGCGGCGACCTGGGCTGGCTCTCGCCGGGCGATACGGTACCCGAATTCGAGCGGGCGATGGACGCACTGCCGCTCAAGACCGTGAGCGAGCCGATTCGCACCCAATTCGGCTGGCACTTGATCGAAGTGCTGGAACGGCGCAAGGAAGATGTCACCAAAGAAAAACAAAAGCTCAATGCGCGTCTGGAAATTCGGGAGCGCAAAGCCGACGAAGCCTACCAGGAATTCGTGCGCCAGTTACGCGACCGAGCGTATGTCGAGTACAAGCAAGACGAACGCTGACACCGCCCCCATCGTCATCACATCGGGTGAGCCAGCCGGCATCGGCCCTGATTTGTGCCTGCTTTTGGCGCAGGCCACGCGCGACATCGATCTCGTGGTGCTCGGCGACAAAACGCTGCTGGCGCAACGCGCAACACGCTTAGGTCTCGCGCTCGAATTCGACGACTACGCACCCGGCTGCGCCATCGCGCGCGCCGCGAACCGGCTGACCGTGCTCTCCCTTCCGCTCGCAGCGCCCTGCCAACCCGGCACGCTCGACCCCGCCAATAGCCGCTATGTGCTCGCCTTGCTCGATCGCGCCATCGACGGCTGCTTAGCGCACGAGTTCAGCGCCATGGTCACGGCGCCGGTACACAAGGGCGTAATCAACGATAGCGGCATCGCCTTCCAAGGCCATACCGAATATCTGCAACAACGCGCACACGCGCCGCAAGTCGTGATGATGCTCGCCGGAGGCGGTATGCGCGTGGCGCTCGCCACCACGCACTACGCGCTAAAAGATGTACCGGCGCACATTACCCGTGAAAGTTTAACCGCCATCCTGCAAGTGCTGGATCACGATTTACGCCGTTGCTTCGGCATCGCCCAGCCGCATATTTTGGTCGCGGGCTTGAATCCGCATGCCGGCGAATCCGGCCATCTGGGCCGGGAAGAAATCGAGATTATCGAACCGGTATTAAATCACCTGCGCAGCACCGGATTACATCTCAGCGGCCCGCTGCCAGCCGACACCTTGTTCAATCCGCAACGCCTGCAACAGGCTGATTGCGTGCTCGCAATGTACCACGACCAAGGCCTGCCGGTATTGAAATACGCCAGCTTCGGGGCCGGAGTCAATATCACGCTTGGGCTGCCATTTATCCGCACCTCGGTCGATCACGGCACCGCGCTGGATCTGGCCGGCACGGGGAAAATTGAAACCGGCAGTCTGATGGTCGCGATTCAAACCGCGCGCGACATGGCGCACCACACTGCGCAACGCACCTGAATCTCGACATGCACATCGCCCGCAAACGCTTCGGCCAAAATTTTCTGCGGGATGCGCATTTCGTGCGCGCTTGTATCGACGCCATTCGCCCGCAAGCCGGCGATACACTGGTGGAAATCGGCCCCGGCCTGGGCGCGCTCACGCGGCCTTTGCTGGCGCAAGTGCCGCATTTGCATGTGGTCGAAATCGATCGCGACCTGATTGCGTGGCTGCATACAGAATTTCCACCGGAACGCTTGACGATCCACGCAGGCGACGCCCTCAAGTTCGATTTTTCCCGCATTGACGCTACCTTGCGCATTGCCGGCAATCTACCGTACAACATCTCCACGCCCTTATTGTTTCATCTCGCCGAGTTTGCCGGGCAGATCCGCGATATGCATTTCATGTTGCAAAAAGAAGTGGTGCAACGCATGGTTGCCGCCCCTTCGACATCAGCATACGGCCGGCTCTCGGTCATGCTGCAATATCGGTTCCAAATACTGCATTTGTTTGACGTGCCGCCGCAGGCGTTTCATCCCGCACCCAAAATCACCTCCAGTTTCGTGCGCTTGCTGCCGCTGCATCCGCTCCCCTATATTGCACAAGATCCGGCGATTTTTGCTAAGATCGTGGCAGCGGCTTTTTCCACCCGGCGGAAAACTTTGCGCAATACACTGAAAACACAACTTTCGGATCAAGATTTCGCGGCGCTCGGTATCGATGCCGGCCTGCGCGCGGAGAATCTAGGTGTCGCCGATTTCGTCCGCATCGCCAATTATGTCCAGGCGGCGCATGTTCCCCACTGACCCCTCCACCGCCAGCGCCGATGTCTTGCGCACCGAGCTGGAACTGTACCAACGCTATCTCGACACGCTGTCCAAAATCACTTTACTGCTGCTCGAAAATACCAGCGAGGAAAACTGGACCGAAGTGCTGCGCGTACTGATAGAGACCACAGCCGTCAGTCAATGCTGCCTGTTTCTCAACGCCCCCGACAGCGAGGGCCAAGCTGGCGCGCGACTCGTTTCCACCTGGTCAGTAGCCGGCGCCAGCCTGTTGAATCGTCACGCGACCTTCCTCCACATCCCGTTTCACGACTATCCCGCGCTCAGCGACAAGTTGCATGTCGGCATGGTGCTGGCCGCCCCGGTCGCGGACTTGCCGGATGCTGAGCGCGCGCTGTTCCAGCCACTCGGTATCGGCAATGTGCTGTGTATCCCGCTGCTGATCCACGGCGAGCTAGCGGGTTTTCTCGGATTATTTAGCGAGGCGCCGGAGCGTGCGTGGCGCCCGGCGGAACTCAATTTGCTGTGCACGGTGGCGAACGATTTAGCGCTGGCCTTGGTGCGGCGCAACGCCGAGCAAAGTCTGCGCGCCACTGAGGCGCGGCTCAAGGCGCTGGTCGGCGCGACCGAAGATGTGGTGATCGAATACGACGAGCATCAGACCATCCATAACCTGTGGACCGAACACACCGCTTTTCTCACCTTGCTGCCGGGCGAGCCGCGCGGCCGCTCGCTCGCAGCGCTGCCGCAAGAACTGGGACGGACGCTGATGGCGGCGGCAAGCCAAGTGTTATTGAGCGGCAACCATTACCACGTCGATTTCACCTTGCCCTTTGCCGATGGGCCGCGGCATTTTCTCGGGCGGTTTCAGTTGCTGCCGACCACCATTGAAACCTCGCGCCGGATTGTCGCCTTACTCCGCGATGTGACGCAACTGCGCCAAGAAGAAGCCAAACGTCAGGCCATGCTCGACACGCTCAACTTGCTGGAAGAAGCGATTGTCGATCTCGACCCCAGCGGTAATCTGCTTTCCGCCAGCGCCGCCTGGACCAAACTCTGCGGCGCTTCGCACATCGTCACGCGCAACTACTTGGGCCCCTTATTGCAATATGTGCAATCGGACGATCACGCCATGCTCCTGTCCAGTTTCGCCGCGCTCAGCAGCGGCGAAACGAAACTCGCGACCTTGCGCTTCCGCATGTTGCAAGAGGATAACGAGCAAATCTGGGTGGAATGCCGTCTTTTGGCCCTGCCCGGCCCACACAACCAAATTATTAGTCTGCGCGGGATTCTGCGTGACATCACCGCGATCTATTTACAAGAGCGGCGTATCACCCAGCTCGCGCTGCACGATGCGCTGACCCAATTGCCCAATCGCGTGCTGTTCGAGGAACATTTGCAGCAAGCGATTGCCCGCGCCCAGCGCAATAATGGCAAAGTGGCTTTGGGCTTTATTGACTTAGACCATTTCAAGCAAATCAATGACACGCTGGGACATAAGGCGGGGGATACCGTGTTGCTCACTTTGAGCCGGCGCTTAGCAGCAGCGCTGCGCGAGGTGGACACCCTGTCGCGTTGGGGTGGCGATGAGTTCGTGGTGTTGTTAACCGACAATGCAGAGGAGGAAGGTTTCCGGCGCGTTGCCGAGCGCCTACGCGAAGCGGCGCGGCAAAGCATCGACATTGACGGTATCGAAACCAAGCTCACCATCTCCGCTGGCTTTGCCATTTATCCGGACGATGCGGAAGAGCCAGATACCCTGATGAGCTTAGCCGACCACACCATGTTCCACGCGAAGAGCATCGGGCGCAACAACGTGCAGTTTTTCCGCGACATCCAAGGCACGGTGCTGAAACGTGAGAGCGTGTTGCTGCAAACGCGCTTAGCGCAAGCCGTCGCGGCGCGCGAATTGCAAGTTTTCTACCAGCCGGTGGTGGATGCGACCACCGCACGCATCGTCGGGTTGGAAGCGCTCGCGCGCTGGCACGACGATCAGGATGGTTGGATCCCGCCCGACGTATTTATTCCGCTGGCGGAACATCTGGGCTTGATCCACGAACTCGGCGAGCAAGTATTCGAACATACGCTGGAGCGGCTGCGCGGCTGGCGCCGCGCTGGGTACACCGTGACGGTCGCCGTCAACATTTCGCGCGCACAGCTTTTCGCCCCGCATTTTCAGGAGCATTTAATCGGCAAACTGAAAAGTTATGGGCTGAGCCCCACCGACATCGTGCTCGAAATTACCGAGAGCGTAGCGCTGCTCGATGTCTCTTATGAATCCAAACGGCTCAACGAATTGTCCGCGGCCGGCTTCAGCCTGGCGATCGACGATTTCGGCACCGGCTACTCCGGACTCGCGCAACTGCATGAAATGCCCATCGATACACTTAAAATCGATGCTTCTTTCACCGCCCGCTTGGATACCGAAAATGGCCGGCGCATCGTACAAGCCATCGTGCAAATGGCGCATGCGCTCAAGTTAGTCACGATCGTGGAGGGCGTGGAAAGCCAGGACCAAGTACGCTATCTCGCCACGCTCGACGTAAGCCAGATGCAAGGAAATCATTTCGGCGAGCCGATGCCTGCGGGTATGGTGGAGATGCTACTGGCGCAGCAAACCATCGAAGTCATATAAGCGGATTTATTCGAGTTTCAATTTCATCTTGCGCATGCCGTCATAGTCGAAATCTTGCGCCTTGACGATGCCCTTGATATTCAGTGGCTCCAGTAATGCCCGGCCTTCTGCATCCTCGTCCATATCAACCAGTGCTTTTTGAATACGGTCCACTACCTGGTGTGACACACGCGGATGCGCAGCAAAAGCGAAAGGCGGCAGCGGCTCGGACTTCCATAGGATACGGAATTGCGATTGCATAGCGGGATCCAACATGCCGAAAATACGGAGATTACTCGCGCCCGCTGGATACAGCCCTTTTTCGACTGTACGGAATACCGACTCATGATTATTTACCGCGACCAATGTGACCTTAACACCCTTGCCGAGCAAATAACTCTGGGGGATTTGTGCCGCGCCAAAGGCAATCAAATTCGGCACCGCCAATTTCTGCCCCTGCAATTCTTCGATGCGCGCCGGCCCCTCTTTTTTGCGCACAACGATAATCCCAACTAAGGGTGAATCGTCTTCCTTTGCGAAGGCCACATAACCTGCCGCCGCATGCGCACTCACATACCGGGGAGGCGTAATATAGACAAGATCAAAAGCGCCGGCGTTCGTCTGCTGCCAAAACGTCGCAAGATCTTTCGAGGTTTTGAATTTAATTGTATAGCCCGTGTGGCGACTGAGATATTGGCAGATGGGCCCCCATAGCTTGGCAAGCTCCGCAGGCAGGTGCTGCGGTGTAATACCCAATGTCAATTCCGGAGAGCTAGGCTCGGCGTACGCAAGCGCCGCAATGAGATAAAATGCGATAGCCTGTGCCAGCCTGATAAAGTTGCGCATCATTTATTTCCCCCTTGTGTGTGAGCAAGCGCCGGTTTACCTGACGCCTACCGCGATCTGCTTACCCGCCCACGGCGAGGTTCGCACCCATTCCAGAAAATGCTCGGCCGTCAAAGGCTTGCTCATGAAATAGCCTTGGGCCGAATCGCAACCCAAGTCGCGCAGTTTGTCCCACGCCGCTTGGGTCTCCACCCCTTCGGCGACTGCTTTGAGGCCGAGATTGTGTGCGAGATCGATGGTGGAGCGCACAATCACTTCGTCGTTCTCGTGCGCGCCCATATCCATGACAAAGGACTTGTCGATTTTGATCTTGGCGACATGCAGCTTCTGTAAATAAGCCATCGACGAGTAGCCGGTACCAAAATCGTCGATCGACATCTGGATGCCAAGATGAGAAAGCTTGCGAATATTCTCGATGGCGACAATCGGCTCGGTCATGATCGCAGTCTCGGTCACTTCGAGCTCGAGTCGATGACTCGGCACGGCATATTCGGCAATCATCGCAGCGACAGACTCGGGGAAATCCTTGTCCTGCAAATTGATAGCCGAAATATTGACCGCAATCGGAAAATTATAGCCTTGGCTATCCCATTCTCGAATTTGTTTCATCGACAGCCGCAATACTTCCTGCGTCAGGGGCTTGATCAACCCCGACAACTCAGCCAAGGCAATAAACATATCCGGATAGAGTAAGCCCAAACGCGGATGTTGCCAGCGCACTAACGCTTCAACGCCATTGATTAAACTGCTGTTGATATCAATCTTTGGCTGAAAATGCAGCACCATCTCGCCGTCGTTGATGGCGCGCCGCAATTCACCTTTCAACGCCACTGCCTCGGACTTGCCTTCGCCCATTTCCACCAGATACAGCGCGACACCCAATTTTTGCCGCTTTGCTTCATACATGGCAGCATCGCTGTGCGTAATCAACGTTAATTCATCTTCCCCATGCTGCGGGAATAGGGCGACACCCAGGCTGGCATTGACCTCAATCAGCCGCTCGCCGATCTGCAACGGTTCTCTAATCGCTTCTAGTACCCGTTGCGCGACAAGCATCGCGCCCTCCTTATCTGTCACCTTGGGTAATAGAAGCATGAATTCATCACCGCCCATACGCGCCACTGTATCGGAATCGCGCAAGATGTTGCCGCACGCCTTGGCAACGTGCTGCAGCACCAAATCACCGGCGTGATGACCCAAGTTGTCGTTGATTTCTTTAAACAGATCCAGATCTATAGCTACCAGCGCAAACAATTCTTGCGAACGCTGCGCGCTTAACAAGATGGTGCGCAGGCGGTCATATAACAAGGCTCGGTTCGGCAGGCTGGTCAATGTATCGTGCAGCGCTTGGTGTTCCAGTTGCTTGTTCGCATCTTGCAATTGCACTGTACGTTCCACCACGCGTTGTTCCAATGCTTGGTTGAGCCGGTGAATCTCTATTTCCTTCTTAGCATGCGCTTCATCCAGATGTTTTAATTGAGCAGACATGGCATTGAACGCCGCTGCGGTTTGGGCCAACTCATCCGTGCCATGCACATTAATCTGATAACCCAAAGTGCCCTCGGCAATTTGCTGGGTGCCATGCTGTAAGCCGTTCAACCCACGTGTCAGATATATGCCGAAGGCCCAGGAAAATAAGCCCACCAGCACCAGATTGAGAAGCCCGAGAGCAAACAATTTAATACGCACATCGGCGATCAGTTGCTGAATCGACTTGGCCGAGAACCCCATTTCGATCCGCCCATATTTTTCGCCCGCTACCTGAATATCGGCGTAGGTATCGAATACCCCATCATTGGTAGCGGACATCAAACGAGTATCGGCGATAAATTTACGCGCCAAGGCCTGCTTGTCACCACCTTCCGCCAAGACACCTTGATTCGACAATACCCGCGCATAAACAATGCCGGGGTTGGAGAGCACTTCTTTCACGAAACTTTCCAGCGCGGCAAGATCAGTTGCGAGCACCGCCGCCTGGGTGGTGGATGCAAATAACTTGACTGTCGTATCGGTGCGCTTCAACAACGCTTCTTCGCTGGATGCGGTCAGCGCATTCAACGCATTCCAAATTAAAATCACCAGCAATACTGCTTGAATCGTGGACACCCCTAAAATAATTTTCATGCGGAATGACATTATTTCGCTTCCACCGGTTTGATATTCATAGCACGCATGGCGTTGTAGTCCTGATCTGTCGTACTTTCTATACCTATGAAATTAATTGCTTTAAGCAAGACTTGGCCTTGTGGGTCTCGATCCATTTCATCCATGGCTTTTTGCACTTTGGCTACACCAGCTTTGGGCACGCGCGGATGCGCGGCAAAGACAAAAGGCGGTAGCGCTTCCGAACTCCATAACACCCGTAATTGCTGTTTCACTTCTGGGTCGATGGTGCCTAAGGTTCGCATCTCGCCGCCGCCTACCGGAAACAAGCCTTTAGCCACCGATCGATACACGGAATCCATAGAGACCACATACTGCGGGGTCACTATGATGTTTTTTTCTTTAAGATGTAGCAGTGGCAACCAAGTCGCTGCCAAGGCATTGGCGGCGGGGAAAGCGGCCGTCACCCCGGCGAGCTGCCTCACATCATGAATCGGGCCATCTCGCTTTACCACCAGCACGCCCACCAAGCGGCCGTCTTTTTCCCGGGCAAAAGCCTCGTAGCCAGTCGATTTATGAAATAGGATGTAGTGGTAAGGGCTGCTAAAAGTGAAATCAAAGACCCCCTCCTTCATTTGCTGTTGAAAGGTGGGAATGTCTTTCGCCGTTCTAAATTGCAAGGGCACGCCCGA
>JANYAU010000117.1 GCA_025361165.1 Betaproteobacteria bacterium
GTTTTCTTCCACGATACGGCGAATTGCCTCGCGATGCGCTTGCAATGCCAAAGAGGGTTTCATCTTCTCGCAAAAAATTCAATTAAAATCGGTTGTTATAATACCCCGATGACCTGGGGGCGGCAAATTGTCCCCGATTAACGTCAAACACGGCGCTTACTGCGCGAACAAGTCCGCCCACTCCACACCCAGCGCCTTGCGATCGATCTTGCCATTGGGATTGCGCGGCAGTGGTGCATCGCGCATCACGATCTGCGCCGGCACCATGAAGGCGGGCAGTTGCTGCTTGCACGCCGCAAGTAGCTTCTCCATTACCCCCTCCCCCCCAAGGGGGGAGGGCTGGGGAGAGGGGGAAGCGCTCTCCGCATACACCACCAACACCACGGCCTGCCCCAGCACCGGATGCGCCACGCCGATGGCCGCGACCTCGGCCACCAACTCGGTGGCGTACACCACTTCTTCCACCTCGGTAGGGCTCACGCGGTAGCCCGAGGTCTTGATCATCTCGTCACGGCGGCCGATGAAATAAAAAAATCCCTCCTCATCCATCTTCACCGTATCGCCCGACCAAACCGCCAACTCAGTAATCGTTAAACCTGAGGCTTGGCCCGGCGCGGGTTTATAACGCTCGGCGGTTTTTTCCGCATCGTTCCAGTAACCCAAGGCCACATGCACCCCGCGATGCACCAACTCGCCCGGCTCACCCGGTGCGCACGGCGTGCCGTCTTCACGCACCACCATAATCTCCGCATTGGGTATCGCCTTGCCCATGGATTCTGGGCGCTGATCGACTTCTTCCGGCGGCAGATAAGTGGAACGAAACGCTTCGGTCAGACCGTACATTAGATATGGCTTCATCTTGGGCAATTTGGCGCGCAATGCCGCCAGCGTAGCGGTAGGCATCGCCCCGCCCGAGTTGGTGATATAGCGCAAATGCGCGTTCACGCTGGCCGGCCAATCCAATTGCGCAAGCTGTACCCACAGCGGCGGCACCGCAGCCAAGCCGGTAATTTTTTCGCGCTCCACCGCGCGGATCACATCGCGCGGGAACAGATAATTCATCAGCACCGCGCACGCCCCAACACGGAAAGCGGTGGTGAGTTGGCTTAGGCCATAATCAAAAGACAGCGGCAAAACACAAAGGATGCGATCGTCCGCATGGTTTTCGAGATATTGCGCCACGCTCTCCGCACCCGCGACCAGGTTGCGATGAGACAGCACCACGCCCTTGGGACGACCGGTGCTGCCGGAGGTATAAAGAATCGCCGCCATGTCGCCATCAATAGCGCGGTGCGGAATGGCATCCGGCGCGCTCGGCCGTTCCGCCCAATTCACCATCGTCACGCCATCCAACGTTGCCGGCATGGCAGCGCCGCAAATCACCACGGCGCGCAAGTCATGGCAACTGGCCAGCACGGGGCGCAATAGCTCGAAACGTTCGGGTGTCGTGACGAGAATGCGCACATTGCAGTCTTTCAAAATGTGCGCGACTTGTTCCGGCTTCAGCAGCGGATTCACCGGAACGAAAACGCCGCCCGCCGCCGCCGCGCCAAATAAAGCGACAACCGTATCGACGCGTTTCTCCATGTACACCGCCACCCGCTCGTTGCGCGCCAAGCCGTGATGCAACAAGAAGTTTGCGGTGTGCCGTAATTCGGAAGCCAGTGCCCGATACGAAAAATCTTGGTTCGCCTCGCGCAGCGCGGGCGCTTCTGGTGTTATCAGCGCGCGCTGAAAAATCAGTTCCGAAATCAAGGTTGTCATTTGTTGTTAGCTTACCTATTTTTTGGCGGCATCACGTGCAATTGAAACACAGCCCCCATTAGTAAACCAAGTTAAAATGGCCGAGTACATATAAGGGAACTCATGAAATCCATAAAATGGACGCTATCTACGGCCAATCAAAGTTCTTCTCCCTGGGCAAAAGAATGGGATCAACTCAATGATCGCGCGGGGGCACTGCCCTTTCTTGCGAGCGACGTTATGCTTGCCGCGCTCACGCATTTCGGTACCGGAAAAGAGTTACTCGCCGTAGGTTCTTGCGCTGGCGAGACCGTCGCCATGGCGCTCTTAACGCGCAAAAACGCGATCACTTGGGAAAGCTTTCAACCCTCGCAACTCCCCTTGGGCGCCTATTTGCAGTTGCCCGAATTTCGGGTCGATGCGGCCGCATCAACGCTTCTACTCGCCTTGCCCAAACCCGCCCTACTACTCGGGCTCACGCAACTTGATCCCGCTTGGCTTGATCGCCCGCAAGATTCCGCGACCACAACCGTCATCGACTACATCGATACGGCTTGGGTAAATGTGGCGGGAAGCTTTGATGAGTACTGGGCCGCGCGCGGAAAGAATTTACGCCAGAACATGCGCAAGCAACGCAACAAATTAGAAGCGGACGGGATTATTCCGCGGCTGGAGATACTCGGCACGCCGGATACGATCAGTGGTGCAATCGTTGATTACGGCCGGCTGGAAAGCGCCGGGTGGAAAGCCGAAATAGGAACGGCAGTGCAACTCGATAACGCGCAAGGACGGTTTTACCGGCAGATTCTGGAAAGCGCATGCCAGCGCGGCGAAGGGGTGATTTATCGCTACTGGTTTGGCGAAAAAGTGGTGGCAGTCGATCTGTGTGTAAAACACCACGATACACTGGTGATTCTAAAAACCACCTACGATGAAAATTATAAAGCCGTCTCGCCCGCATTTCTGATGCGCGAAGAAAGCTTCCGCAAATTGTTCGAAGAAGGCGCGATAAAGCGCATCGAGTTTTTCGGCAAAATGATGGAATGGCATACTCGTTGGACCGAGCACTCCCGGCGCTTATATCACCTCACCCACTATCGCTGGCCATGGGTGCGATATCTCAAAGACAAATTCCAGCGCGGCGCGGTAGCCCCAATTACGGAGAGTGGCACACCGCCTTAATTGTCGTCGCCAGCCACGCAAGTTGTTTGGGCGTTAGATCTTGGTGGCAGGGCAACTGAAACACATGGCGTGACCACGCCATGCCCGGAT
This sequence comes from Betaproteobacteria bacterium, assembly GCA_025361165.1. Lineage (GTDB taxonomy): Bacteria > Pseudomonadota > Gammaproteobacteria > Burkholderiales > Thiobacteraceae > RBG-16-58-11. The sequence goes on from JANYAU010000117.1 coordinate 3,016, forward strand.
CACCGGCATAGGCAGGCGTATCGGGCCAGAGCCAATCCCAGCGATAGAGCGGAACTTTTGCTTGTCTTAATTGTTGATACTTCGTTTCGGGATCATCCACCCACAGCGGAAATACATAGGGTGCTGCGTATTCCGGCAAATCGGCCATTAGCGGACGACATCCCGGCGTGTTTTGAAAAAGCTCAACCAAAGCTAAGTAGTTCGCCCGCCGGTTGAGCACAATACGCTCTCGCTTCGCCTGCCCGGCAAACCAGCGCGAGATCATCAGCGGTCGACGGTGCGCCAATTTGCTATCAATGCGAGCCGCACGATAGGCCGATCCATCCTCCATTCCGTTGGACGTAGCGGCGGGTGTTGCGGGGCGAGACCGGAACCGGCCTTTCAGCCAGAACAGCGCACGCAAAATACGATTTAGACCACGCATCCCGCCATAGAAAGCACCGGACTCGATGGTATTGGATAGCCCCCGCAGCTCAGACCTAACACCGCGCCCGCCCAAGCGCAAACCGGAAAGTTCGCGCCGGTAAGAGGCAAGACATCCGCCATCCGGCACCGGCAGAAATTTGGTCAGGCTCGCAATAGCGTAATCACCCCAAGAACCCACGGGCTGACCATCGGCAATACCAAAGAGCGAGTGGGCGCAGTCTTCGATCAAGGCGATTCCCTGTTTATCGCAAAATGCGCGAATAGCTTTCATGGGTTTTGGCATTCCAAAATAATGCGCCACCACCATGGCCCGTACGCGCGATAAATCTTGGCCCGCAAGCCAATCGAGATCTGGTTCTCCGGTAGCGGTAATCGGAAAGAATAATGGCTCAGCGCCAAGATGCTGTGCCGGGCTCACCATCGTCGGGCAATGATAAGTGGGCAACAAAACTTGATCGCCGCGCCCAATACGCAGTTGCTCCAAAGCCAGCAAGATTGCCGCGCGGCCGCTGGTAGTGAGCACCAGGTGCGGACTATTTAAAACGCACGGTAGCGCGCGCGCGCGCGGGCCAGATTGGGATGCCCAGGAAAGAATGGGCAAAGGAGGTAAAATATGGCGCATGTTTTTATTCAGCCACAAGCTCGCGGCGCGGGGAAAAGTAACGCGATCTCTCTGGTCTCTGGTAGCATTAAACTAATTTTCCTGGCTATTATCGCACTTCTAACCTAGACACCCCAAATTATGAGTACCCTGAACGACGTAAAAAAAGTACTCGCGCAATCGCTCCAACTCGGCGCGCGCGCCGACACGCTTACTGCAGATTCGCCTTTACTCGGCGCCCTGCCGGAACTCGACTCTATGGCCGTGGTGATGATCCTCACCAACATGGAAGAGCATTTCGGTTTCACAGTGGATGATGACGAAATCAGCGCCGACACCTTTGCCACGCTAGGTACGCTCACCGCCTTTGCCGAACAAAAACTCGCCGGCTGAAATGCGCGACGCGGCAATCCAAATCCAGCCTTTCTTTCTGGAAAGCCCGCGCGGCCCCTTGTTTTGTCTCTCCCTCGTTCCCAGCGAAAAAGCGCCCGTGGGCGGCGTGCTGTACCTGCCCCCCTTCGCCGAAGAAATGCACAAATCGCGGCGCATGGCGGCCTTGCAAGCGCGCGCCTTGGCACGTGCGGGCTATGCAGTATTGCAGTTGGATCTCAGCGGGTGCGGCGATAGCGCGGGCGATTTCGGTGATGCCACTTGGGAAGCTTGGCGTGACGACGCGCGTCTTGCCCATGCCTGGCTCGCCGCGCATGTGTCCGGACCCATCACGCTATGGGGGCTGCGGCTCGGTGCGTGCCTGGCAGTGGAGATGGCCGCTGAACTGGCGCGGGTCACGCGCTTGCTGCTGTGGCAGCCGGTCAACAACGGCGAGCAATTTCTCAACCAATTTCTGCGTATCAAACTCGCAAGCGAAATGCTGAGCGAGGGGCAGGCGAAAACCGGCACCAAAGATTTACTCGCCACGCTTGCCTCCGGCACGGGCATCGAAATCGGCGGCTACCTGCTCGGCCCCGCAATGGCGCAGCAACTCTCTCGTCTAAAACTCGCCGAGCAAGCACCGCACTGCGCTGTGGAATGGATCGAAGTCGGCGCGCAAGCGGGCGATCATGTCACCCCTGCCAGCCAGCGCGTAGTCGATGCCTGGCGCGCGGCGGGAGTGACCATGCGCACGCGTACTGTGCCCGGCGAACCGTTTTGGGTCACACAAGAAATTAGCGAATGCCCCGCGCTGCTCGAAGCGACAGGTGAGGCACTATTGAAGTGAACTTCAAGTCACCCTGTCCCCCTTTGCTAAAGGGGGAACCTTCTAAGCCGTGTTTGCAGTAGGTTCCCCTCTTTAGAAAAGAGGGGGCAGGGGAGATTTCTCCTTAGACAAAAGTGCCACCGCAGTCGGAATTAAACCCCTTCAAATCCCTCTTGCGCGATGTTTGCCAACGCGACAAGCCCCCGCTATACTGTCTTACATATTTCTTACCGCGTAGCGGAGGGGTAATTTTATGGAAACCACGAAGCTATCCAGCAAAGGGCAAGTGATTCTGCCCAAGCATATTCGGACAGCACATAAATGGCAGCCAGGAGTAGAGTTCTCGGTGGAAGATACGCCTGATGGTGTATTGCTGCGGCCTTTGAAGCCTTTTAAGCCGACACGGTTGGAGGACGTAATTGGCTGTGTCGCTTACACCGGGCCGGCAAAGACGATCGAAGAAATGGATAACGCTATCGCAGTAGGAATTAAAGCCACCTATGATCGCGATTGATACCAATATCCTTGTCCGTCTGGTTACCCGCGATGATAAGGTTCAAGCCAAGCGTGCAGCGACGCTGTTCAAGCGGAATGAGATTTACATTTGCAAGACGGTGTTGCTTGAAACCGAATGGGTGTTGCGCTTCAGTTATGCCTTGGATGGTCCGGCTATTCTAGATGCGTTAAAAAAGCTTGTTGGGCTGCCGCAGGTTACTGTTGAGGATAGTCCAGCGGTGGCGGAGGCGTTGGATCTTTTTGAGCGGGGAATGGCTTTTGCCGATGCGCTGCATCTAAGCTCCAGCCGCGAGGCGGCGCAGTTCGCCACTTTCGATGAGCGACTCAAGAAACGTGCTGGCACAGATGCCCCGGGTCGCCATGTGGTGCTGGCATAAGCTGGGTTTAGAGATGCCCCCACCGAAAACGCATTCATTTTCTATGAAAAATTTGGACTCTCGGTTTTATGGTAACCATGGCTCAGCCCGTATAAAGCGGCCAGAGGCAATCCCCTAATGCAAACCCCCACTTGGCGTGAACAAGCAGTCGTCTTCGACTGCGAAGGCTGCCGTCTGATCGGCATCGTCACACTCCCCGAATCCGCGGCCGAAGCGGGGGTGATCATCGTCGTGGGTGGCCCGCAATATCGTGCCGGCAGTCACCGCCAATTCACGCTGCTGGCGCGTCATTTGGCGGACCAGGGCATCGCCTCGATCCGTTTTGATTATCGCGGCATGGGCGATAGCGAAGGCGACATGCGCAACTTCGAAGCAGTGGACGCCGACATCCGTGCGGCCCTTGAAACACTCAAGCAGCATGCGCCCAAGCTGCGCCGCATTGCGCTCTGGGGGCTGTGCGACGCGGCCTCAGCGGCGCTGTACTATGCCCACACCGATGCGCGCATAACCGATCTCGTACTCCTCAACCCCTGGGTACACACCCAGGCCGGCGCGGCGCGCGTTCAACTCAAGCACTATTACTTGTCGCGATTGATGCAACGCTCTTTCTGGGGCAAGCTGCTGTCCGGCAAAGTTCGGTTGAGCGAATCGGCGCAAAGTTTAGCCAGCGCCACACGGCTGGCCGCGCCGCATGCGGTCGATGTGCCCGCTGATCCCCGCCATGGCGGCCCGGGTTATGTAGCGCGCATGTTTGAAGGATTGAAACAGTTTCGGGGTAATATCCTATTCCTGTTGAGTGGTAACGATTTTACGGCCAAGGAATTTATCGAGCTAACGCAGCGCGACAAACACTGGAAAAAAATTTGCCGTTCGTCGAAAATTAAACGCGAAACCGTGAAAGAAGCTAACCACACCTTTTCCGCGCGCACCTGGCGCGCGCAAGTCGAAGCCCATACGGCGCAGTGGATTAGCGATTGCGACACGCGCCCATGAAAATAAGGAGTTCATCATGCGAACCATTCTTCTCGTAGCGCTCGCTCTTTTTAGCGGCATTGCCGCAGCCGATCAAGTCGAAAATCAGGCGGAGCTCGCTTTGCTGCCGGCTTTTTGCCGCGGCACTCAGCAAATCCGCGCCATCAGCCATGACCCCAAGCCGATCGAAGAATACCTGGCGATATACGGCAAGCCTTATTACCATCTGCATCATTACTGCTGGGCGTTGAACTCGGAAAATAAAGCGGGGCATATAAGTGACAGGCTTTTCCGCGAAAGCAAACTCACCTATGCGCTTAGCGACATCCAATATTCTTTGGACCGATCCGAGCCGGGCTTCGTTTTTCTGCCCGAGATGTATAACTCCCAAGCGCGGATACTGTTCACCCTGCATCGCGACCCTGAAGCGGTGGCCGCCTTAAATAAAGCGATTGCGGCCAAGCCCGACTATGTTCCCGCCTATCTGCGCCTAAGCGATTACTTCGTGGATAAGGGTAATAAAGCCGAGGCCATCAAGATTCTGGAGCAGGGCATCGACAACACTGAAAAAGCCAACGCACTAATCAAAAGATTAGCGAAGCTCGGCAAGACCTACCAAGGCGTCCCCGGCAACAAACGCCCGAAGGATGAACCGCCAAAGGTAGTAGCACCCAGCACGCCCCAAGCTCAGGCAGAAGGTGGCGAGGAGAAAACGCCAGCGCAATCGGCAGACCAAGCTACCAAGGGCCCTTATTGCCGCTTTTGCCCATAAACAGCCACCGCTTCGCGAACCTTATTTCGATCCGCTCACACCATGAATGAAACCGACGCTAGCGCCAGTGCCTCGGCAAGTGCCAGCCTTGCGCCGCTCGTTTCCGTGGTCATGCCCGCCTACAACAGCGCGCGCTATATTGCCGAAGCCATCGACAGCGCATTGCAACAAGACTACCCAGCGCTAGAAATCATCGTGGTGGATGATGGCTCGACTGACGACACCGTCAACATCGTCTCGCGCTATGGCGACAAAGTGCGATTGCTCAGCCAAAAAAACCAAGGCTCGGCCGCCGCCAGAAATCTTGGCATACGCCAGGCGTGCGGCAAATACATCGCCTTTCTGGATGCGGATGACGCCTGGTGGCGGCATAAGATTCGCCACCAAGTCGAAGCGCTGGTCGAGGGTGGTTACAAGATGGCCTACAGCCGGTTTATCTGGTGGCATCCAAATGAACAGGGCCAATACACCCAGCCGCAAACAGAGTTCGAGCAGGCCGCCAACCCCAATCTTTCCAGCGCCGCAATCGTCACCGGTTGGCCCTATGCGGAACTGTTACTCGATTGCATCGTGTGGACATCCACCGTCATTGTAGAAAAAGCGGAGCTCGAAACAGCCGGCCTGTTTGACGAAAGCCTGCGCAAAGGGCAAGACTACGATTTGTGGCTCAGGCTCTCCCGGCAAACCGAAATGGCGGGGCTTGAAAAACCCACCGCGCTGTATCGCATCCATCCCGCTAGCATCACATCGAGCGTAAAAGAAGTTAATTATGAATATCTTATTTTGTCACGCGCGGTCGAACGCTGGAGCGAAGCCGGCCCGGATGGGCGCAGCCCACCCAAAGGTTTAGTGGCAGCGCGCCTGGCGCGATCAAGCTTCGGCCATGGCCACGCCCATCTAATGCATGGCAACCCACGTATCGCCGCAGAATCATTTCGTTTGTCGATGCGGCATTCGGGTATTCGGATTAAGACGCTGGCTTGGTTTTTGGTTGCAATGTTAAAGTCTCTTTTATTTAGGCAAGGTTAGGGGTAAATGAATCTTACGCGAGACACAGCGTATACCACGCCGAGATCCGATATATCTGCCATGGTGCCACGGGGTGCGATGACTATTCTCGATGTGGGATGCAGTTCCGGGGAGCTTGGCGCATCCTTGCGACAAGCGGTTGTTGGAAGGCGCGTGGTTGGTATCGAGATGAATGCTCAGTACTGTGCGCTCGCCGCACATCGGCTCGATGAGGCTATCTGCGCCGACGTAAACAATTTTGACTGGACCGCACTTGCGGAACAACAAGCCTTTGACTGTATTATTTTCGCAGATGTTCTAGAACATCTTATTAATCCATGGCAGCACCTAGAATCGGCTGCTGCGTGCCTGCGTCCAGACGGCGTCATAGTCGTCAGCCTCCCTAACATCAGGCATATCACCGCGCTTTCCAGCATATTCTTGCAAGGCACTTTCCCACGCAGACCACGAGGCCTTTTCGACAGTACCCATTTGCGTTGGTTTACCTATCGTGACGCGATGGCGATGTGCGCTCAAGCTGGCTACGAAGTCCAGAAAACATCTTTTAATCTTCGGGTACGTGATCGTGGCGATGGGCGGCTGAACAAACTCGTACGGCGACTTCTGGACCCGGTTGCCGGATGGTATCCGGTGCGAGAATTCTTAGCCTATCAATATTGCATCCGCGCAACCCGCGCGCCCAAGGCAAATTGAGTAGCCATGCAAAATTCGTTGGACCTAACCATTTGCACCGTTTCCTACAAGCACAAGCGCCACCTGTTATTAAACCATGCCACTCTCTTGCGGTTAAATCCAAAAAATACCCCTCCTATTCCCTGGCTCGTTGTAGAAAACTTCTCCGGAGAATCGGCTGACAAGTTAAAGGATGGGGAGGGAAAATTTGAATTGCTGCCGGGCTCAAACGACACTTCCCTTGGAGCGAGTCATCATCACGCAGTTGCGTTAAATTCGCTTATTCAGCATGTGCAATCCCGCTACCTCCTTGTGTTAGACCCGGACTTTTATCTCTTGCTACCGCATTGGATCGAGACCGTACTAACGCATATGCGCGAACAGAAGCTCGCATTTTTCGGTGTGCCGTGGCACCCCAAATATGTAGAAAACTATCGCTACTTTCCCGCCGTGCATTGCATGTTTATCGATCTGGAACAGGTGCCGGTTGCAACACTGGATTTTCGCCCTCTCTTAGAGGTCAGCGAACTTTCCGAACAGCAGGACATGTTTTCTCGGTGGGGGAAAAAACTCTTTAAGCATCGGTGGCGGCAACCATGGGATACCGGCTCCCGTGTATACAACCGTTTCTCGCGAGCCCGATTGAAATACGAGTGTCCATTACCTGTGTTTCGCTTACCCGATGACTGGCTAGGAGAGAGAGGGCCTCTTCAGATCAAGAGTCGTGTACTCGAGCGCTTCTTGCCAGATCGAATGTGTTATTTGCCTAAACGACGTACCAGCCACACTGAAATTGATTTTGCTCGGAGAGGTTATAACATTCCGGCGTTGCCGTCCCCTTGGGAACAGTTCGTTTGGCATGAACACCCGTTTGGGCTACATGTTCGAGGAAGTTTTTCTGCCGCCAAGCGTGATCAAGATTCGGAATACCACTTTCTTGAAGGCGTGATTGAATCGATCACGAACACAGTAATACGAGCAGGCGTGTTTACATGATTCCCTGGTCTATCCGGCATCTGGTCGGCAGGATTTGGGGGCGTCTGTGCCCCTCGCGTGTAACAACGCTTGCTGAGCGTTACCCGCAATACCGGATTGGCCGTGGAACGTACGGTGGCCTCACAGTCCGTTCATGGGGTGAGGAAGCTACGTTTAGCGTTGGGAATTACACGTCTATAGCCGCGGGGGTAAAGGTTTTTTTGGGCGGTGAACATCGAATCGATTGGGTTACCACTTTTCCGTTCAATGTTCAGTGGGAGTCGGCGCGGCAGCATACAGGACATCCAAAAACAAAAGGCAATGTCCTAATTGGCAATGATGTATGGATTGGCACCGAGGCATTAATTTTTTCAGGAGTCACGATTGGCGATGGAGCAGTGGTTGGCGCCCGTGCTGTTGTAACACGGGATGTCGCCCCGTACACAGTAGTCGTGGGTAGCCCGGCCAGAGTTGTGAAGCATCGTTTCCCTGCACAGGTTATCGAAAGGTTGCTTGCGGTGAAATGGTGGGACTGGCATGAGGCGCAGATTGAAAAGGCAATGCCCGACTTGCTAAGCAATCAAATCGAACTTTTTCTAGAGAAAGCCGAGCGTGGCGATTATCAATGAATACATTTCGGGACCCGATTTCCTCGAAGGTGCAGAGAGTCGGTCATGAATGCAATAATGCTCGGCAACGATAAAATGTTCACTACGCCAAATAGACTACTCTCCAAATAAGAGCCCGCGTCATGCCACATCTGTGGCCTTCTACGCGATAATACGTAACCCGTCTTCCGACACCTTTCACGGAAATCATGTCCGCCGCAAAATCTATCTTTCATGGCGCCATCTTGACTGTCGCCATGCGCTGGTCAGATCGCCTCATCGGCTTGATCAGTGTGATGGTACTAGCCCGCATGCTGGTTCCGGCGGACTTCGGCATTGTCGCGATGGCTGGTGTGGTGGTGGGGCTGATTGATGTATTGCTGGATTTGGGTGTGAATATCGCGCTCATCCATAACCACGAGGCCGACCACGAGGATTACGATACCGCCTGGACGCTACGGCTGTGCCAAGCAGCACTAGCGGGTGTGGTGATTTTTCTTGGCGCGCCGCTGGCCGCCGCTTACTACCATAACCCGCTCGTAACCGATGTGCTGCGCGTGATGGCGTTCAGCGTGCTGATTGGCGGGCTGGAAAATATCGGCATCGTCACGTTTCAAAAAAACCTGGAATTCGGCAGGGACTTCCAGTTTTTCTTTTCCAAGCGTGTCGCAGGCTTCGCCATTACGATGATCGCCGCACTTTTGATGCATTCTTATTGGGCGATGGTGATTGGCGCTTTGAGCGGGCGCATCGTGGGTGTGTTGTTGAGTTACAAAATGCATCCGCATCGCCCCCGCTTTTCGTTTTCTCGCTTGCGGCATATTTGGTCATTTTCGCAATGGGTGTTAGTCAGAAATATTGGCTCATACCTCAATAGCAGTTCCGATAAGCTGCTGGTGGGCGGCAGAACGAGTGCCGCCATTACCGGTGCTTATACTGTGGCGGATGAAATCGCTGCCCTGCCCACCACCGAGTTGCTCGCGCCCCTCGGGCGTGTGTTGTTCCCGGCATTCGTGCAGAAGCGGCATGACCCGGAAGACTTCGCGCGTAGTGTGTCCACTGCAATCGGCGTGCAAGCGCTAGTCGCCATACCCGCATGCGTGGGTTTGGCCATGGTAGCGAACGATGCGGTGTATGTGCTGTTAGGAGCGAAATGGGCCGACGCCGTTCCGATCATTCGCATCATGGCCTTTACCAACCTGCTGCTTGCACTTATCCATTCAGCGGGCTATGCGCTTCTAGCCATGGGCAAGGTCAAAATGCTCGCTGCCGTGACTTGGCTGCAAGCAGCGCTGTTTCTGGGCGCGGCGATCGTGTTGTTTCCTCGCGCGGGGGCGATTGAGCTTGCAACCATCCGTCTGGCGGTCGTGGTCACGGGTTCGCTGGTTTTAATTGGAATTGTCCTAACGCAAATCGAGGCGCTTAGCCCACGCGCTTTCTTCATGCCTTTGCTTAGACCCTTGCTGGGTTCCGGGGGCATGGCGCTGCTGTTAAGCCAACTGCATCCGCTACTCGCGGATCTTGTGCCCTTGGTCAGACTCCTTGTCGAAATCGCCAGCGGCGGGCTGGCCTACGTTAGCGCCATGACGATCATGTGGCTAGTCGCATGCCGCCCCGAGGGAGCCGAGGACTATCTGCTCAAGAATATTTTGCATATATACCGGCAGCCGAAAGCGCAATGACTACGCAAACACGCTCTGACGTAAAGGTTGGGGTATCCGCTTATCTTTTGGCGGGGATAGTAGTAGCAGTGGTGCAATTCGCGCTGCTTGCGCACGATTTCCCGCTCGCGGAGTTATTCTCAAGCAAGCCGATTACGACTGTTGATCACGCTTTCCATTTGTATCAAATTCTTTTTTCCTTGGATCTCGCCGAGCAAGGGAAGATTGTTGGCTATGACCCGACATTCGCCGCTGGCTATATAGGCGGCGTCACTTTTAACGCGAGCGCAAAAGTTCCAGCCTTAGCCGCTTGGTTATTTCACGATTGGCTGGGCGCGGTTGTTGTTTACAAACTGTATGTTTTTCTCGCCGCTCTCATTGCGCCGGTGTGCCTCCCCATTGCCGCGCGCTTGCTTCGCTTAGATCGAACGTCAACTTGGTTTGCGAGCGGGTTTGGTCTGTTGTTGTGGTGGGCTTCGGCCTTCCATTGGGATCACACCGTGGGCATGGTCAGCTATGTGCTGGTTTCATTTCTCGCCATCCCCTATTGCGCTGCGCTTTACCGAGCACTTCTAGCGGGATGTGGTTGGGGTCAGGCCATCGGCCTCGGGCTTTTGGGCGCGGGCTTGTTTTTTCTGCACCCATTTTTCCCGGTGGTGGTGGCAATTTTTGTCTTGGTATTTCATGCCTTTCATTTCAATCAATATTCATTAAAGCAAGCAATCCCGCGCCTTATCGTCATCACAATATTGTCTCTGCTGCCAAACTTGATTTGGCTCCACGCCATGCTGAGCGCGCCGAGCTTTGCCGATGCGGCGGCTTCCCCCTACCAAAAGATCGTCGATATTAGAATCATTTTGCTGGAGATCACCGGACAATGGCGAGGCTCGGGAATGGGGGCCAAAATTTATCCACTGCTCGCCATGCTTGCTGCGTGGGCAGCTTGGCGCGCTGCCCCAGAAACGCGACGGCGGGCACTTACGTTCTTCGTCATGTGGATTGTTCTGATCTTGTTCGCGGCACTGGGCGCTGCATTACCTGGCATGGGAAGCTTACAGCCGAATCGTTTTTCAGCGATGGGCTATCTGTTTCTCGTGGTTCCGGCTGCAATGGGCATGGATATCGTGCTGCAGTCTATCCGGAGCAAAAACAATGTTGCTTGGTTAGCAAAACTGACGCTGGTAGTTTTATTCCCAGTCGCCACGCTCGTCGTGATGGAATTCGTCCGTGAAGCATCCGATGCGCAATCGGGGCGCTACGGCAAGCCACCGCCAGAAGTGCGTGGTTTGGGCGCGTCAAATGATGCCTTGCTACAGTGGCTCAAAGGTAATACCAACGACGGCGGCAGAGTGCTTTTCGAAACCTCTCTCGCCCGCATTCATGATGGCGCGCATATCGCGGGTTTGCTTGCTCGCTTAAGCGGGCGGGAGTTTATCGGCGGCCCCTATCCGTACATGTTTTTCGCGAGCTTCTGGGATGGCCATGTATTCGGCAAGCCGATTAAAGAAATAGAAAACTTAAAATTCCGGTCTTATCTAGACCTCTACAACGTGGGATGGATTGCGGCGCATTCTTCAGAAAGCCTGCGCTACCTGCGCGTGCTACCGTTCCTGCGGGAGGTTACGCAAATTGGGGCTGTGCATATTTATACGGTAGATCGCCCACTCTCTTATTTCTTGGCGGGCAACGGGTCGATCAATACGCGAGTGAAAAATCGTGTCTTTGTCCTACAAGACTTGATGCGGGGTAGCCCAATAGTTCTCAAATACCATTACGTGAAGGGGCTGCATGCGATAGATGGCTCCCCCCTTACCCCCATTTATTTGGCTGACGATCCACAGCCGTTTATCAAGATCGTGCCACGGACGAAATCGGTTGAAATAGTTTTTTAAGCCCCGCCACAGATTTGTTTCGGGGTATCCTGCGCACCGACCTAGGGTACCTCTGAAAAAGCCCATCATTCCGGCGGAAGCCCCAGGGTTTAAAAAGTCGCCGCAAATCAAACACCAGCTGGATGCCGGCTTTCGCCGGCATGACGCCCAAGGTACTTTTGCAGAGTTTCCCTAGCGCTTCCGAACTCCAAACCGCCAGATATTCAGATCAATACCCGCTACCCAACTGCCTCTTCGTCGAGGGAATGTTTTGTACGCTTCGTGCGTCCTTAAAGAAGACCGTTTTGGTCCTAACCTAAGGAGGGAAGTAGCCATGCCATTAAACCGCAGAGAATTTCTAAATTTGGCCGCCGCCGGTATTGCAACAGGGATATTGGCTTCGACGACGTCAACGCATGCTGCTACAGAATCAAAGATCAAGGCGATCGCCTTCGATGCTTTTCCTATCCTTGATCCCCGTCCAGTTTTTGCGCTTGCCGAACAATTATTTCCTGGGAAAGGCGCTGAACTGAGCAACGCCTGGCGTACCAGGCAGTTTGAATACCAGTGGCTGCGCGTCTTGTCTGGACAGTACGCGGATTTCTGGCAGACGACTGAAGACAGTTTGGTGTTTGCAGCCGAGCTGCTGAAACTTGATCTCACTCCAGATAAGCGTAAAAAACTGATGGACGCTTATCTTGAACTCAAGGCGTGGCCCGATGTTCCGCCGGCACTGGAGCTACTTAAGAACGCGGGTATTCGGCTAGCTTTTTTGTCGAATGCGATCCCAAAGATACTTGACGCGGGAATTAAGCACGCTGGGTTTGAAAATGTCTTTGAACATGTTCTGAGTACCGACAAGATAAAAACCTATAAGCCAGATCCTCGTGCATATCAGATGGCGATCGACGCGTTTGGACTTAAAAAAGAGGAAATTCTCTTTGTTGCATTTGCTGGGTGGGATGCCGCTGGAGCAAAGTCGTTTGGTTACACGACGTTTTGGGTAAACCGGCTAAATCTTCCTGCCGAGCGGCTGGGCGTGTTCGCCGATGGTGTT
>JANYAU010000124.1 GCA_025361165.1 Betaproteobacteria bacterium
CGTTATGGCCGCATGCGCCTCAACAATGCTATTGGCTCCGAGCGCTTAGCCTTGCCGGTACCGCTCACAGCGCAATACTTTAATGGCTCTGGCTTCGTCACCAATACGGCGGACAATTGCACGGCCTTTACCCTGGCGCCAGCGAGCGGTACCGCGGTGAGCTATCAGTATGGCAACTTGCTGATCGATAACCCGCAGCAGAGTATGACTGCGACGACGAGTATCCCCACGCTCGCCAGTCCACTCAGCGCGGGCGCTTCGGTAATCAATTTACCTGCGCCCAGCCTGAGCGGCAGTATTGACCTCACGCTGACTGTTCCGGCTTGGCTGCAATTCAATTGGACCGGCGTGCTGGGCAACCCTAAGGCGCGCGCCACGTTCGGCGCTTATCGCAACACCAATCAGTTTATTTACCAACGTGAAAATTATTGATCTGGAATGAAGTTAAACTATTTGACAACAATGAGTTATTGCTATAATTTCAAGTAAATTCCATTATTGTCGATTTATGGATATATGTTAGAGAAAATGTTCGGCAAGCAGAAAAAACAGCTCGGTTGGATGGCCTTGAGCTTCATCCCCGAGGGCTTGTGCATGGCGCACGTTCAACCAACCACCGACGGCAAGCCGCTGGTCACCGTGTGCGGGGTAACGGCGGACGAGGGGATGAATCCGCAGTTACTGGAAAAGACAGCGAAGACCATGCAACTCGCGCGCTATCACTGCAGCACGCTGCTGGCGCCGCATGAATATCAAATGCTGGTGGTGGAAGCGCCGAATGTACCGCCGCTGGAATTAAAAACCGCCATGCGCTGGCGTATTAAAGACTTGCTGGATTTTCATATCGACGATGCGACGATTGATGTGATGGATATTCCGCCGGATAAAAGCGGTTCGTCGCGCGCGCATTCGATGTACGCCGTGGCGGCGCGCAATAGTGCGATCGAGCGCCACGTGAAAACGTTTGATAGAGCCAAGATTCCCTTGGAGGTCATCGATATTCCGGAAATGGCGCAGCGCAATATCGCGGCGCGCTTGGAGGAAAGCGGCCGTGGCTTGGCGCTGATTTCATTTAGCGAAGACGCGGGCTTGCTTACTGTTACCTATCAAGGTGAGTTGTATCTTGCGCGTCATCTGGATATCGGCTGGCAGCAACTCGCGGCAGGTGATCATGACGCCAAGCAATCGCACTTTGACCGCATCACGCTCGAGTTGCAGCGTTCACTGGACAACATTGAGCGCCAGTTTCCGTTCATCAGTATTTCTCGCCTGTTTATTGCGTATATGCCGGCGGCGGAATCGCTGCGCGCCTTTCTCGCGAATAACCTTTCGGTCGCCACCTCGATTCTGGATTTGAACGACGTATTCGATTTTTCGCGCGTACCGGCGGTGGGCGCGCTCAATAATCAAGTACGTTTTTTCTTGACGCTCGGTGCCTCGTTGCGGCATGAGGAGCGCGCGCTGTGAGCCAGCAAGTCAACCTCTACAATCCGATCTTTCTCAAACAGCGGAAGATGTTTTCCAGCGTAACCATGGCGCAGGCACTCGGCTTGCTGGCGCTCGGCTTGTTCGTGTTTTATGCCTTTGCGCGCTTTCAGGTCGCTAATTTGCAGACCGAGTCCGAGCGGAGTGCGAAGCGCATGGAAGCGGCTCAGGTGCGGGCGGGGCGGCTGGCACAGCAATTCGGCCCACGGCTAAAAAGTGCCGATTTAGAATCAAAAATCAAACAGGCCGAAGCGGAGTTGCAGGCGTTAGATGCAGTGCAGGGTGCGCTTAAAGGTAGCGCAGTAAGCGGCAGCGGATTTTCACCCTATTTCAAGGCCCTGGCGCGGCAAGTCGTCGCCGGACTTTGGCTCACGGGGTTTTCGGTCACGGGCAGTGAAATGGTTATCAGCGGTCGCACACTAAAACCCGAACTGGTGCCGGATTACATTCACCGTTTAGGCGAGGAACAAGTGATGCAAGGCCGCAAGTTCGCGATGCTGGAAATGCGCCAACCGGAAGCGCCCGTGACTAAAGATGGGAAGCCCGGCGCCGTCCCGCCCTTTGTTGAATTCACGCTGCAATCCGCGCCTAAGGAAACCCCACCGTGAACGTGAAATTCAAGCAATATATGGATCGCGTCGACGCCATGAGTTTGCGTGAGCGGGTGCTGATATTTGTCATGCTCGCGGCGGTGCTGGTGGCGCTCGTAACGACGAGTGTGATTGATCCGCTGATCGCGAAACAAAAGCAATTGTCGCAAACGCTCGCGCAATCTCAGGCGCAGACGCAGGCGCTGGAAGCACAAATGCAAGCGCTGGCGGAAGCATCGAGACTCGACCCGGACGCACCGAATAAACAACGGCTAGCAGAGTTGGACAGCCGGCGTAAAAGCGCCTACGCCGAATTGGCGAATGTGAAGCAGGGGCTCGTAACTCCGGATCGCATGACGCAAGTGTTGCGCGATTTGCTGGGTAAGAATCCACACTTGAAGCTAGTGAGTATCAAGACGCTGCCCGCAAGCCCGCTCATCGAGGGCGGCAAGGCCATTGATCCGGGCGCGAAACCGGCTGCTAAGGCACCGGAAAAAACACTCGTGACCGATCTCGGCTTATATAAACACGGGGTCGAGATCACTGTCGAAGGCAGTTACGCTGATCTGGTAGGGTATCTGGCGGAGCTAGAACGCATGCCATGGCGCGTGTATTGGGGCGGCGCGAATTTGTCGGCCCAAGGCGCACCGGTTTCGCGCTTGACCTTGACGGTATATACCTTGAGTTTGGATAAGACATGGCTTTCCGTCTAATTTTTTTGTTGATGAGCGTGAGCTTAGCGTTGCATGCGGAGAGCTTGCCGGATCCCACGCGGCCGCCCGCCAATCTCGACGGCGGGGCAACGGCAACAGCGCAGCCCAGCGGCCCGGTGCTGCAAGTGATCCGCACGATCAACGGCCGACGCAGTGCGATGATCAACGGACAAGAAGTGAAGAGCGGATCGCAGGTGGGCGACGCGGTGGTCATGCGCATCGATGAAGATCGCGTGTTATTGCGCGGGCCGGGTGGAATACAGACGCTTAAGTTGTTTCCGGAGGTGGAAAAGCGCCCGGTAGCGGTGATCAATACGGAAGCCAATCCGCGCACGAAAATCCGGGGGAACAGGCCCCACAAGAAGGTAAAACGGAAGGAAGCTGAATGAAAAAACTGGTTCTGATACTGCTGCTACTCGCGGCGGGTTGCCAGACACCGCTCGGTAAGCGGCCAACGACCTTGGAGCAAATCAACGACGAGATGGCGCGTGCGGTGCGGGAAAACGCCAAACCTGCGGCGCCAGACGCGGTGAGCCAAGCCCTGCTGCCGCCGCTCAAGATCGCTATCCCCGCTTCAGGTATGCGGGCTGTAGAGCCAAAATTCGATTTAGTGGTGAACAATGCACCGGCGAATCAAGTGTTCATGGGCATCGTTTCCGGCACGCGCTACAGCATGTTGGTACATCCCGATGTGGCGGGTTCGATCTCGGTCAATTTAAAAGATGTCACCGTACTCGAAGCCTTGGACGCGATTCGCGAACTCTATGGTTACGATTACAAGCTCGAAGGTACGCGGATTTACGTGCTACCCCTTACCTTGCAAACGCACGTATTCCAAGTCAACTATTTGATGTCACAGCGTAAAGGCAGCTCGGAAATCACGGTGACTTCGGGTTCGATTAGCAGTAATACTTCAGGCAGTTCCACTAGTGCGGGTTCCACTACTTCACCCACGACGACCGCGAATGCGCTGCAAAGCAGCAAGATTTTGACCACCTCGAACACGGATTTTTGGGGGGAATTGAGAGCGGCGCTGACGACGATTGTGGGAACTGAAAATGGGCGCAGTCTCGTGGTGAGCCCGCAGTCTGGCGTAGTGGTGGTGAAGGCGATGCCTGCCGAATTACGGGCGGTAGCGCAATACCTTCGTGCCACTCAGATATCGGTGGATCGGCAGGTGATCCTGGAAGCGAAGATTATTGAGGTGAAATTGAGTGATGGCTCTCAATCGGGCATCAACTGGGCGGGTTTTGACAAGAGCAATCAGTTTCGCGGCGGACTGGGCGCGAATGCAGGAAATGTCGGTCTGCCGGGCGGCGCTTTGACTGCAGGGACAACGCTGTCCAGTCTTTTGGGCGGGGGGCTGGCAACGGCCTCCGGCGCTACGTCAGGCGGCCTTTTTGGACTGGCGTTTCGCACCTCTAGCTTTGCTGCGCTGCTCGAGTTTTTGGAGTCGCAGGGAACGGTGTCCGTGCTCTCTAGCCCGCGCATTGCCACGCTCAATAATCAAAAAGCCGTGTTGAAAGTCGGCACAGACGAATTTTTTGTCACGAATGTCAGTACCAGCACGACTACGGGCACTAGCACGACTTCGAGTCCGAGCGTGACTTTGCAACCCTTCTTCTCCGGTATTGCGCTCGATGTGACGCCGCAGATCGATGAGAACAACAATATCACTTTGCACATCCATCCTTCGGTAAGCGACGTGACTAGCGTCAACAAGTCGATTAGCTTGGGATCGTCCGGCACGCTTAATCTGCCGCTCGCCTCTAGCGCTGTGAGCGAAACTGACAGCATCGTGCGCGCGGAAGATGGGCAGGTAGTGGCGATCGGTGGGCTGATGCGTTCTGCTTCGATTTCGGAGAACTCGCAGATACCCGGTGCCGGTGAGGTGCCCATCGTAGGTGAACTGTTTAAACATAGCAGCCGCAGCGTCAGCAAGCGCGAACTGGTGATCCTGCTCAAACCCACGGTGGTGAAGGGCAACGAGACGTGGTCGCAGAATATCCTCGAGTCGCAGCGCAATATACAAAACCTACAGCGTTAAAATTAGCCGAGGCGGCCAATCCCGCTTTTCCACCTGCTTAAAGCCGGTATAATCGCCGCAATCGCATTGCGGTGGGTGTTATGTACAACAAGCATTTCGGACTGCGCGAAGCGCCTTTCTCTATCACGCCGGACACGGCATTCTCATTTGCCTCCAACGTATTTCAGGAGGCGCTCAATACCTTGCTTATCGCGGTGAAAAACGGCGAAGGATTTATCAAGATAACGGGCGAAGTAGGTACCGGAAAAACCCTGTTGTGCCGCAAATTCCTCGCTAGCCTGGATCAGGATTTCATCTCTGCTTACATTCCCAATCCCTACCTTGAACCGCGTACCTTGTTGGCGGCGCTGGCGGATGAACTGAATCTCAACCTCCCGCGCGATCTCGATCAGCACCTGATGCTAAAAGCGCTCACGCTGGCCTTGCTGGAGTTCGCACGCGATGGCAAGCGTGTGGTGGTGACGCTAGACGAGGCGCAAGCCATGCCCTTGGAAACGCTGGAGGCGCTGCGTTTGCTGTCTAATCTGGAAACGGAAAAACGTAAGCTGCTGCAAGTGGTGTTAATTGGTCAGCCGGAGTTGAATGACAAGCTTGACCAGCCCTCCTTGCGCCAACTCAAGCAACGCATCGCTTTTCATTACGAGCTGCGCGCGCTGACGCGCGATGAGCTGGATTACTACGTGGCACATCGCTTGACCGTGGCCGGGCATCAAGGTGGCGCTTTATTCACCAAAGGCGCGTTATATGCGTTGTACCGCGCGAGCGGAGGCACGCCGCGCATTGTAAATATTTTGTGCCATAAATCCTTGCTGCTCGTATTCGGAGAAGGTAAACAGCAGGTCGAAGAAAAACATATTCGGGTCGCCGCATTAGATACGCCCGCGGCAAAGATCGAGGCTCAGCATCGCTGGTGGTGGATTGCGCTCGCACTGTTCGGTGTCGGGTTGGGCGTCAGCAGTTGGGTGTTGATGCGATGAGTGTCATCAATCGCATGTTGCAAGAGTTGGAAGAGCGGCACGATGACACGGCGCAACAGCGCTTGCCCGGCATCGTGCGCGCGGTGCCGGCGCGTTTGTCTGCCGTGTCGTCTGGCCCGGCTTGGCGCGTGTTGCTGATCATCGGTTTGGTGTTGCTGGTGGGATTTTTGAGCTGGCGTGTCACGTCAACGTGGAAAGCCAGGCAAGCGCATGCTGTCGTACCAGTTGCCAATGCATCGCGCCCGATTCTGGTGACGCCAGCGGCACTGGAACCGCAATTAAAACCCGCTGAAACCTTGCAGTACCAGCCAGCGCCACGCCAGCCTATTGTTGCTGCACCGATGCCGGTTGCGCCGGCGCCTGTGGCGCAGCCTCATGTGCCGGAGGCAAGGCAAGCGGTTGTGGCCAAATCACCGATACCGGTGGAGGTCGCGGTAAAGGACGAAAATGCCGCATTGAGAGCAAAGCCCGAGGCCGTCATTAAAACCCACCCAGAAGTGGACAATGCGACCTCGGGCATGAAGCAAATTTCCAAAGAACAGCGCGCCGATTTCCGTTACCGCGAAGCCTTGTCTTTTATCACCCAAGGCCGGATGCAAGAGGCGCAAGCGGCGCTTGAAGAAGCGTTGCGTCTCGACCCCCGCAACCTTAATACGCGCCAAGTACTGTTGGGTTTGTTATTGGAGGCGAAACACTATGCTCAGGCCGAGCAATTGTTGCAAGAGGCCTTACAATTGAATCTCTCCCCCGCGACTTATGCCACGGCGTTGGCGCGGGTGCAATTCGAGCGCGGCGATCAAGCAGCGGCATTGTCGACTTTGGAAAAATACGCAGCCCAAGCCAGCGCTTCCAGTGAATATCATGGCTTCTACGCGGCCTTATTGCAGCGCGCCGGACGCCATACGGAGGCGATCGGCCAATTCCAAGCCGCCCTTAAAATCCAGCCCAACCAGGCGAATTGGCTGATGGGGCTGGGCATTTCCCTGCAAACCGAGAAGCGTTACACCGAGGCGGAACAGGCCTACAGCCGGGCTCGCGCGGCCAACACGCTCGCGCCGGATTTACAAGCGTTTGTCGATCAACGCTTGAAGCAGGTGCAGCAAGCTCGTTAGAGGAGAGCATCAAAAAGCCGGTGAATTGAGGCAGTTGGCAGGCCGAAAGGTGTACCCTGTTAGCCAAGATGATGCCAGAAAGTCCGAAACAGCTAAGAATGTGCAGGCTCAAAAATCGGTGAAGGCAACGGCGCCATACAAGGCATCCGCAGGTTCGCGCAAGTCAAGCGCCAAGACCGCGGTCAGTAAAGTGAAAGCTGTGGGGATACGGGCAAGGCATCGAAGCCCAAAGCGGTAACAAGACGCACCAAAGGTGAATCGAGGAAGGCTCCCACATGCTGACTTTGCAGATTCGCATTGCATGCGTCGAGGCCGGGCGATCCCTTTACAGGATCCTGAAATGAGGCGAACTCTGCTGTATATGGATCAAACAAGCATGGTGCAACTGTTGAGCCCCGAGGTGAACAAATTTGACCTGAAATTAGAGATATTGCACGAGTGCTGGAATTTCAGGGGGGCAGCTCCCGGCCGCATTCTTGGGCAACCCGTCAAAGTGGATCATCATCCAAATTTAAGAGGGCGATTGGCTGTCGATATATTCAACAGGGCGGTGCAATACATGCAATCCGGTCGTGTGGAATATGCGCGAAACAATCCTTTTGAATCTTAAGACCCAGGGGCTTACACAAAAAGAACTGGCGATTATTAATCAACAGATAGGGATTTCATATTATAAATATTGATTGGTTTCGAATTTGTAAAGGTTGCTAAAGTGAAGCCTGAGCATGGCAATGCCCTCACAGCAAGCAAATACGTTTTGGCCATAAGTGAGATTATGACATGTACAAAATTTGTGTGATTGAGGTCGGTTAAAAACCATTAATTTGTGCAATCGCATTAATAATTTTGAAATTGTGTGATCATGAATATAAATAATTCAACTTATACCCGCGTTCAAGATGCGGCATTCAATGCTCTATCAAAGTCAAAGGACACAGTTTTTTTCATCCAGATAGGGGCGGCGGATGGCATCAGGGCTGATCCGATCCATCCCTTCGTGAAACGGTATAAATGGCAGGGGATACTTGTCGAACCGCTGGCTGATTTGTTCCACTTGCTCAAAGATACCTATCGCGATCATAAAGGACTCATGTTTGAAAACGTTGCTATCACTGATAGGATGGAAACTCGGCTTATTAGCCGCATACCCTTAGACATGGTTGGTCAGGGTGATATCCCTCGTTGGGCTTTTGGCGCGTCAACTTTGGTGCCAGATAAGACGCTATATCCATCTTTAATTGACCGGGAGATGGGTGACATAATCAGTTCTGTAGTAACCAAAGAACCAGTCCAGTGCATAAGCCTGTCAACGCTGCTAAACCGTCACCAAGTTACACGCTTGGACGTTTTGCAGATCGACACGGAAGGCTATGACGCCCAAATACTCAAGCAGTTGGACTTCTCACTCATTAAGCCTGAGCTTATTAACATGGAGTGGCAGTGGCTAAGTTCGACAGAACAAAACGAAATAACTGAATTGTTGAGTAATAATGGTTACTCGCTATATCCCTGTGGTGGCGATTTGCTTGCCTCTGCTATTCCGTTGGAACAACTCATTTCGGCTACGCCCAAACCTTTACTTGATGATGTACCACGTTTTTTTCCGGGTGTCATCAATGTAACAGGAAAGGCCGTGATCGCAACCGATAGTGGTGGAATTGCCCATCAACCAATTGATGCGGCAATCATTTACTATGGTGGACTTGGCTTTAGTTTTCAGGTTAATAGGAAAGCGTACACACTGCTTATGCACGTCGATGGCAAGCGAAGCTACCGGGAAATTGCTGAATTAGTCCACATGAGACCTGAGCAAGTTCTGGTCTCCGTCCAGCAGCTAATTGATCTCCATATTCTCCAGTAAAGCGTAGCGATCAGCGTCACCCATTATTAGGGAAACGGGGCAATTCAGTCCGCGAATTCAGGCTTATATGGATTATTTTCCGATAGGCATTTGAGTGCAGTGTGACGACCACATTGTGCGGCGATGAACAGGCGTTGTATCAACTGGGCCCGAACGGATTACGAATCGTCAACTGGCGCTCGATGACTTGACCATCCTGCATGTCTTCCGAATAAAGTGTGGTGCAGCCGGCCAGCAAGGCTGCAGCGACGATCAACGCGTCGTAGATAGATAGGCCATAGCGCTCGGCCACCTGCGCGGCGCGGTCATGTGTGTCGACAGACATTGGATCAACCTGACACACAGCCCGCACCTGGGCTAGCACTTCACGGATTTCCGGCCACGACATGTGCAGCTTGCGCGAGGCGACGGCTGCAAACTCATTCAATACCTGGACACTGATCATACCGCCGATGGCCAGCAATTCTTCCGCTTGATCGGCTTTGAGCGTGTCACCAGACAGCAGATATAGCACAACATTGGTGTCGAAAAAAACCTCAGCGCCGCTCATTGGCGTCTAGGCGGTCGAATTTGAAATCGGATGGGAAACGGCCTCGGTACTTGCGCAGCCGCATCAGTAGTTCGCGTGCACCAGGCGCCTTCTCGATTGCAAAGGCGCGATCACCGGTGACGTGAATGTCTATATTGTCACCAGGCTTCAGATTGAGCGCCTCAACTACGGTTGCCGGCAGGCGTACCGCTAAGCTGTTTCCCCATTTTGCAACTTGCATGTGCTCACCTCTTAGATATACATGAATCAATGTATATCATACGCGCTTTTATCGCCCATGCCAATGGACTACTGGATTTTTTACTCACCAAACCCCACGCAATCCCGCAAAATCGAGTTGCAGTACTTGGCCTTCTTCCACTTTTTTAAGGGGGGGGTGAGAACCTAAATGACGAAAGAGGAATGCTGACGCAAAAACAAACGGAGCCAATCGGCTCCGTTTGTTTTTGGTGAAAAGCGTTTGTAGTTAGGCGTTGACGCGACGACGGTATTCGTGGGTGCGGGTATCGATTTCAATTTTGTCACCGGTTTCGCAAAATGCGGGTACCTGGACTTCGAATCCGGTGGAAAGCTTGGCCGGCTTTAACACCTTGCCCGAGGTGTCGCCGCGTGCGGCGGGTTCAGTGGTGATTTCGCGCACGACCGAGGTCGGCATCTCGACCGAAATCGCCTTGCCATTGTAAAAGATCACCTCGACCGCCATGCCGTCTTCGAGGTAATTGAGCGTATCGCCCAGATTGTCTTTTTCGACTTCGTGCTGCTCGTAAGCGCTGTCCATGAATACATACATGGGATCGGCAAAATAAGAGTAAGTGGCTTCGTGGCGTTCCAACACCACCGGGTCGAACTTGTCGTCGGCCTTGTACACGGTTTCGCTCGGCGAGCCAGTGAGCAGGTTTTTAAACTTCACTTTTACCACTGAAGCGTTGCGGCCGGAGCGAGTGTAGTCGGCCTTTTGCACCACCAGCGGATCGTTGCCTATCATCACGACATTGCCGGGGCGCAGTTCCTGTGCGGTCTTCATAACGTTACCTATTAAACGGGAATGGGAAAACCGCGCATTATAGCGGGTTTTGGCTAAATTTCACCAACTGGGTCGCGAGGTCCGGTTGGTGCGCCAAATCCGCCGCCCAGCACTGGGCGTGGCGGGTTAAGGATGGCAGGGCGGCGGCGAAGGCGGGCCAAGCCGCCGCCAATTTGCTTAAGCCATTCCAAGCTTGCCAGAGTTCAGCCAGCGCCTGGGCTGCTGGTGCGGGCGCCTCCAGGCAATAACGCGCGGTAAACGCCTCCAGCTTCGCCGTATGCACCGCATCGTGCTGCGGGTAGATGTGCCACACCAAGGGCTTGGCCGCCCACTGGGCGCGCACGAAGGAATCCTCGCCGCGCACGAAGTTGAGATCGCACGCCCACAACAGCCAGTCGTAGTCCGGCTGAGCGAGGAAAGGCAGGCCGACCAGGGTGAGTTGGCCGCGCGCGATACTTTGCCCCGGTTTGAGCGTGCCGGCTCCCAGTGCCGTGGCGATAGCGGCGGCGAGCGGCGTCTCCGGCACCAGGCAAACGATGGGCGTGGGCGAGGCGGCCCAAGCGGCGAGCAGCGGCGCAATCGGAGCGCTAGGGTAAGCGAACAGAGAAATAATGAGCGCCCCCGGCACTGGCTCGACGCCGAGTTTGCGCCAACTGGCGGCTTGCGCTTGGGCATCATTTTGAAACGCGTCGCGCGCCGCGATCAAGCCCGCTTCGCGGAGCAACCCACCGGTTTTTTCAGTGAAACCGGGAAAGAAAAAATACTTCGTCAGTGCCAGCTGCGGGTGAGGTGAGGGTAGTCTGTGGCGGTCTTCAACCCAATTCTCCGCGCTCAAATATTCCAGGTTGATCCACAGCGGCTTCTCAGTCTGCGCCGCCATGGCATCGATGTAGGCTTGCGGTAAATCGCAAGCGAAGGCTTCGATGACAACCTCAGCCGGGGCAGTGGCTACGAAGGAGGCGGCCCAGCGCCGAATTTCCACGCCGCACAGGAATTGGCGGTCTTGCGCCGGATCAAGTTCGGGCGCGAGTTTGGCGAAGCTGATCAGATCATCCACCCACAGCCGCGCTTGCACGTCGTGTTCGCTGGCGAGCTGACGCGCGAGGCGCCAGCACACACCGATGTCGCCGTAGTTGTCGACGACGGTACAGAATATATCCCAGCGTTTGCGCCTGGCCATGGTTCGCGTTAAGCCTGCCGCAACGGCGTCGTTTGCGTGAATTTTTTCCAGCGCTTTACGAGGGGGCGATGATGCGCGCGGTTTTGTGCTTGCAGCCAATCGCGGGCAAACTCGACCGCGCGGGCGAGAGCGGGTGTAGGCTGGCTAGCAGCGATTTCGGCAAGCAAAGTTTCCGCAACGGCGAGGTCGTTGAAGAAGCCGAGTTCGGTTTGCATGGTTTCCAATCGCATCAGGTAGTCGCAGGTGCTCCCGCCACGATAGAGCGATGCGAAAAATTCCGTGCCATAGCGCAGTTTTTTGACCGCGATACGCAGGCGATGGCGTTGCGGTACGGAAAGTTGCGCCAGTTTTTCGCCGCGCCGATGCGCTTTCTGATCCAAGCCTGCCAAGGCGGCGTCTGCAAACGGCAGGATAGCAGTGTCCCAAAGCTTGTGTTGTGCGCGCGCCAATCCGGCTTGCGGCAGACCGGTTAGCCAGCGTTCGAGCGTCAGCATGAGTTGCGCATAGGTGCTTGAGGTGAGACTCTGCTGTGTTTCGCGGCGATGCCGTGCGTGATGCGCTTGGGCGCGCCGCCGTAGCAGCGCCAACCCCGGTGCTGCCGGGTGTTCGGCCATCAGGCGCGGCAAGGTTTCCGTCATCCACACGTCCCAGTCGCGCGCGAGGTTGAGGGACATGGCCAGCGCATCGAGGCCGCGACGGATGGCCGGCATTTCTTTGCTCTGGATCACCGGCTTGAAAATGGCGAGCGCCGCGCGCAAGCGGCGCAGCGCCACGCGCATCTGATGCACGAATTCCGGATCGCGGCTGTGTAACACTCCATCGTAGTTCGCACTCATTTGAGTGAGGCAGGCGAAAGCGATTGTTTGGAACGCCAGCCCCGCGCTGGCGGTGGATTCCAAAACTAGGGCGCCGGCTTTTACCGGCTGCGCTGGGGTGCGCAAATAAAGCGCATAACCGCGCTCGGCTTTGCTGCGATGTTCCGGCAGCAGCGGAATGTCGTCGAGCAGCGCCAGCGCGCAATCGAACAGAATGCGCGGATTGCCGTGCTTCAGTTCCAACTCGATCTCGCACAAAGGCAATTTCCTGTGCCCAGCGTAAATCTCACCTTGGTCCAGGGCGGCTTCGATCAAAGCGCCGTCGATTTTAAGTTGCCAGGTGGTACGCGTGAAATCGGTAGTGAAAATGGGCCGAATATTGCGGGCTGCACCCTCGATCCGATTGAGGATAGCCAGCGCAGGCTGCGGCAGGCGATTGAATTCTGGCGCGGGACCCGCGACGGGCGTTTCCCATTCGGCGCGCGTGTGCAAGCCGCCGTGCGCCTGCCCCGCTCCTTTTAACGCTTGCACCCAATGGCGCCCGGCTTGGCGCACGCGCAACGCCACCTGCTGTGCATGCAGTTGCAAGCCGGGCGTATCGTAATAGCGGCTCACCAGGCGATCGCGGCGCGGCTTGGTCGAGGACCAGTGCTTAATGTGCAGCAAGCACACGAGACGCGCCGCCGCAGCGGGGGAGAGCGCAAGCTTGAGTTCGATCTCGGTTGCCATGCGGCGATGATAGCCAAGGGCTAAGAAATGCGCGAGTCGCATGACACATCGAGTTCAGGGTTCGTCGCTTGAATTGTCTTGCTGACTGTTCTTGCCGGGGATAACGCCGAGCCGTTTCTTGAGCGAGGTGAGCGGGTCGCCGAAGCGTGCGGCATAGTAAGCGCTGTTGCTCATCACTTTTTTTACGTAGTCGCGGGTTTCGGTGAAGGGAATGGTTTCGACATACGCTGCCGCGTCCATCGGCTTCACGTCCTGCCAGCGGCGTGCCCGGCCCGGGCCGGCATTGTAGGCGGCTGTCGCGAGTACCGAGTTGCCGTTGAAACTATCCAACACGTGTTTCATATAATAAGTGCCGAGCGCGAAATTGGTGTCGAGTTGATGGACGATCCCAATGCTAAAACTTTTCATGCCAATTTTTTTCGCCGCCCACCTTGCGGTGGCGGGCATGAGTTGCATCATGCCCGCTGCGCCGACGCTTGATTTTGCCACGGAGATGAAGCGGCTTTCTTGCCGCATCAAACCATAGACCCACGCATCGTCCAGATTTAAGCGCTTGGTGTAGGTTTGCATGGTATCCCGATGCGGTGCGGGATAGCGTAGACCGAAGTCGTGCAATTGCTGAGTGCGGTCGGCGGTATTGATGGCGCGGTCGTAGAGCTCGTTGCGGCGCGCCAATTCGGCTGCGGCGAGGAGTTGCTTGTCATCGAAGGCGCGGATCGCCCACAACCACTCGCGCGTCCCCTCGGCGCGCAAGTTGAGGCGATACAGCACCAAGGCGCGTTGCAGTGCCGGTATGCTGGCAATAGTTTTGATTTCTTCTTCGGTGGGTTTATACGTGACGACCAAGGGTTCAATCACCGCACCGAGTTCTTCGCTGGCGAGTTGGCCGTAGAAGTTATGTTCGCGCGAGAGCTGGGCAAATTGTTCGTCGGCCGCCACCGGTTTGCCCGTGGCCTTGATGGCGCGCGCTTTCCAGTAGCGCCATTCCGGCCGGCGTTGATCCGACGCAGACATGGCGCCAATCGCACTCAACAGGGTGTGCCAGTGTTTTGACCGCATCGCCGCACGCGCTTTCCATGCAAGCTGCAAGTCGTTGAGCGGAGCGTCTTGCGCATAACCGAACCAGGTGAGCGCATCCGGCATATGTTGGCGGGCGAGATGAAGTGCGATTTGACTCGCGACATAGGCGCGTTCTTCAGGGCTGAAGCGCGCCTTGATCGGCTCCCAATGGTTAATTGCCGCTTCCGGATCGGTGCGTGCGATGCGATGCACTGCGAATATCACCATCTCTTGCCCGCCACGCGTGGTGAGATCGTAAGCATGCTTTTCCAAAAAGCGCGCCGGATTCTCGGCGACCGTTTCGAGCGGTTTTACCCCACTCTGATATTTGTCCGGTAAGTATTGGGTAACATACCGTGCCACACTGACATTGCCCGCCTCCAGCGCCAGGCGCAGCCGCGTAAATATATCATCCACACTCAATAGCTGTTCATCGGCGAGGCGTTCAAATAAGGGATTGCAACTGGTAGGTAAGTCGCTACTCGAGAACCATAGGCGTTTGGCTTCACTCAGCGGGCCATTATCGTTGGCTGCGCTGGCTAAGCGCGCTTGTAGCTGGTAACAGGTGATATCGGTATCTTCGTTCACGAGTTGCGGATACGCAGCTTGGAACAGTGCCCATTGTTTTTGTTTGCCGAGCGATTTGAGCCATTCGGCGCGCAGCCGATCGGCGACAAATGAGTCGCTGTGATGTTCTAGAAAATCATTTATTTCATCTGGCTGAGCGGTGTCGATATTGAGCGAGAGTTGCCAATACTGCACGAATGATGCGAGCGCATAATTTTTCAGTTTATGCGCATATTGATCCAGCCGGGTGGCATTGCGGGCGGCGTACGCGTCGCGCGCAGCGAGAAAGTCGTCGTCTGGCGTAGCGAACGCGGGAACGAAAACGAATTGAAGCGCGATAAATACGATGCCCGCCAGGCGCGCCGAAAGTGACGTGCTGCGGCCCTCAGAGATTCTGCCCATACCTGCTATATTAAGGCCTGCGGCGCGGTGTTGCGCCAGCCAGAAGGATAACACACCATGCCCTATGTGAGTTTCAACCCCAGCACCAACCAAATTATCCAGACCCACACCAGTTGGGATTCGCGGCGTTTGGCGCAAGCGCTGGAAAAAACCCACGGTGCGCAGCAAGCCTGGGCGCAAATCGCGTTCGCCCAGCGCGCCGAAGTGCTGCGTGATGTGGCGATTCATTTGCGTGTGCATCGTGACCAGTATGCGGCACTCATTACGCAAGAAATGGGCAAACTATTGCGTGAAGCGCGCGCCGAGGTCGAAAAGTGCGCCGGCGGTTGCGATTACTACGCGCAGCATGCCGAAGACTTTCTACGTGCCGAGCCGGTAGAGTCGGATGCCGGAAAAAGCTACATCGCGTATTACCCGCTCGGCGTGGTGCTCGCCGTCATGCCATGGAATTTTCCCTTCTGGCAAGTATTTCGCGCCGCCGCTCCCGCCTTGATGGCGGGTAACGCAGTGGTGTTGAAGCATGCCTCGAACGTGGCGCAGTGCGCGCTCGCCTTAGAAACGATCTTCCGCGAAAGCGGTTTACCCGAGAGCCTATTTACCACCTTGATGATCGAGGCCGATCAAGTCGCCGATGTGATCGCCAGCCCGCATGTGCATGCGGTCACCCTCACCGGGTCCGAAGCCGCCGGGCGCAAAGTCGCGGCCTGCGCCGGCCAGCATCTCAAAAAATGCGTACTGGAACTGGGCGGCTCCGATCCCTTCATCGTGCTACATGATGCGGATGTGGAATTCACTGCCAATATGGCCGTAGCCTCGCGCTTTCTCAATTGCGGCCAGTCGTGCATTGCCGCCAAACGCTTTATCGTCGTGCCGCAAATCGCGGACGCATTCGTGCAGGAATTCAAAACCAAGGTAGAAGCGCTTAAGCTCGGTGATCCGACGCAGGAAGCGACGCAGATTGGGCCGATGGCACGCCTCGATCTACGAGAATCTTTACATCAACAAGTCACCGACTCCATCGCTCAAGGCGCGGTGGCGCTGACCGGATGTAGCGCTTCGGACAGGGATGGCTTCTTCTATCAGCCCTCGATTCTCGATCACGTCACGGCCAAGACCCGCGCTTATCACGAAGAACTGTTCGGCCCGGTGGCGATGGTGATTCGCGCCACGAGCGAAGCCGATGTGCTGCGCATCGCCAATGAAACCCGCTTCGGGCTAGGTTCGTCGATTTGGAGTAAGGACGTGGCGCGCGCCGAGGCTTTGGCGGCGCACATCCAAGCGGGATGCACCTTCATCAACGGCATTGTTAAATCGGATCCGCGCTTGCCGTTTGGGGGAGTGAAGGCTTCGGGCTTCGGGCGGGAATTGTCCTATCACGGCATTCATGAATTTGTGAATGCGAAGACGGTGTGGATACGGCAGGTGCGGGCGTCGTCGCGGTGAAAATGGAAGGTGTGTGGGCTTTTGCGTTAGTGATCGAATGCTGAAATCTTTGGCGTGTGTCTCACAGTGCGCGCGCTCAGCCCAAGAACAATTTATACGCCGGATTCTTACTCTCATCCCAATAGGCGTAACCCAGCTTATCTAGAAATACCTGAAACGCCGGCTTATCTTGCGGCGGGACTTGGATGCCGACCAGCACCCGGCCGTAGTCGGTGCCGTGGTTACGGTAGTGGAATAGGCTGATGTTCCAGCCGTGGCTCATGCTGTTCAGAAACTTCATCAGTGCGCCAGGGCGCTCGGGGAATTCGAAGCGGTAGAGTAATTCATTTTTCGCCAAGGGCGCGTGACCACCGACGAGGTGACGCACATGCAGCTTGGCCATTTCGTTTTCAGTGAGGTCGAGCGCTTGCAGGCCGATTTTTTTTAGCTCTGCCACGAGATGCGCGGTGCCCTTGGGTTCGTGGATTTCCACGCCGACGAACACATGTGCCACTTTCGCGTCGGCGTAGCGGTAGTTGAACTCGGTGATGCTGCGCGGACCGAGCAGGGCGCAGAATTTTTTGAAGCTGCCGGGGGTTTCGGGAATGGTCACCGCCAGGATGCCTTCGCGCTGCTCGCCCAATTCTGCGCGCTCCGATACATGGCGCAGACGGTCGAAATTCATGTTGGCGCCGCTGGCAATCGCCACCAGCGTCTTGTCTTTGAGTTTGTGTTTAGCCGCATAGGCTTTTGCGCCAGCCACGCTGAGCGCGCCTGCGGGTTCCAAAATCGAACGTGTATCGGTGAACACATCTTTGATTGCGGCGCAGATTTCGTCGGTATCCACCAGCACGATTTCGTCCACATGTTTGCGGCACAGGCGGAAGGTTTCTTCACCCACTTGTTTGACTGCTACGCCGTCGGCGAACAACCCCACTTGCGCTAATAGCACGCGTTCTTTTTTCTTCAGTGAACGGTACATGGCGTCGGCGTCGGTCGGTTCCACGCCGATGATTTTGATTTCCGGACGCAGGGCTTTGACGTACACAGCGATGCCGGCAATCAGCCCGCCCCCGCCTACCGGGACGAAGATGGCGTGGATCGGCTTCGCCCATTGGCGCAGGATTTCCATACCCACCGTGCCCTGCCCGGCGATCACATCGGGATCGTCATAGGGGTGGACGAAGGTGAGCTTGTGCTTTTTCTCCAGGGTGCGCGCATGCTGATACGCTTCGTCGTAGGAGTCGCCGTGCAACACCACTTTCGCGCCGCGGCTTTTCACCGCTTGCACCTTGATCTGCGGTGTGGTGGCGGGCATGACGATGGTGGCATTGCAGCCCAGCCGTTGCGCGGCGAGCGCGACGCCTTGGGCGTGGTTGCCGGCGGAGGCGCAGATAATGCCACGCTTGAGCGCCGCCGGTGATAGCTGCGCCATTTTGTTGTAAGCGCCGCGCAGCTTGAAAGAAAACACGCTTTGCATGTCCTCGCGTTTGAGCAGCAGCGTATTGCCGAGGCGCTGCGACAGCACCGGCGCGACTTCGAGCGGCGACTCCATCGCGACATCGTAAACGCGGCTGGTGAGGATTTTTTTCAGGTAATCAGGCGTGGCCATGTTGTTCTATTGGGGGCTAAAATCCCTATTCTAATTGAGAAAATCCGCCTTAGGCGCTATCCTTCATGGTTTTAGACGATTTTGAAAGTGTTTCATGACGCAAGACGAAATGAAAAAAGCCACGGCGATTGCCGCCATCGAATATGTCGAAGCCGGTGTGATCGGCGTCGGCACTGGCTCCACTGCCAATTACTTCATCGATGCCTTGGCCAAGATTAAGCATAAGATTGACGGCGCGGTAGCGAGCAGCGAGGCCACCGCGCAGCGCTTGAAAAGCTACGGCATCGCGGTGCTCGATCTCAATAGCGTGGGCGATATCCCGGTGTATGTGGATGGCGCGGATGAGATCACCGAGCACATGCATATGATCAAAGGCGGCGGCGGGGCGTTGACGCGCGAGAAGATCGTGGCGGCGTGCAGTAAAAAAATCGTGTGCATCGCCGACGAGAGTAAGCTGGTGGGGCGGCTGGGTAAATTTCCGCTGCCGGTGGAAGTGATTCCGATGGCGCGCAGTTTCGTGGCGCGCGAGCTGGTGCGGCTCGGCGGCCAGCCTAAATTGCGCGAGGGGTTCACCACGGATAACGGGAATGTCATTCTGGATGTGTATAACCTGGATATCATGAACCCGGTGGAGCTTGAAACCGCAATCAACCAAATCACTGGCGTGGTCACCAATGGTTTGTTTGCACGCCGCCCGGCGGATGTGTTTTTGATGGGCACGCCGAATGGGACCACGGTGTTACGCGCACACTAGTCGTTTGCAATAGAACGGTCATAATCAATCGATACAGTTCACCGGTTTAAGGTTGAACGCTGGAGAGCAAAATGCCAGAACACACTTCAAAACAGTTCGACCAAGAGTTAGAGGCGGTGCGCGCACGCGTGCTGCAAATGGGCGGTTTGGTCGAAGAACAAATCATCAACGCGGTGGAAGCGCTGGCCACGGGCAATGTGGAGCTGGCCAATACGGTCATGGCCAACGACCACCGGGTGAATGCGCTGGAAGTCGGACTGGACGAAGAATGCAGCATGATTATCGCGCGCCGCCAGCCCACCGCGAGCGATCTACGCATGCTGTTGACGGTGATTAAAACCATTACCGACTTGGAGCGCATCGGCGATGAAGCAACCAAAGTCGCGCGCATGGCGAAGCTGGTGTACGAGGCTGACCGCATCGTGTCGCCGCGCTTCACCGAGATCAAACACATGACCACCATCGTGCTGGATATGCTACGCAAAGCGCTGGACGGCTTCGCGCGGCTGGAAGTGAGCAACGCCACCCAAATTGCGCGCCTGGACGAATCGGTGGATGAAGAATACCGCATGGTGCTGCGCCATTTGGTCACCTACATGATGGAAGACCCGCGAACAATCTCCATGTTCATCGAAATTATTTTCGCCGCCAAAGCCATCGAGCGTATCGGCGACCACGCCAAGAACATGTCCGAATACGTGGTGTACATGGTCAAAGGCAAAGACGTGCGCCATACCAGCGTGGAAGAAATGGAACGGGAAGTGTCTCGGTAATTCGAGAGAGCGCTGTGCCGGAATATTCCACGATCGCAGCAGTAGACCTGGGCTCGAATAGCTTTCGGCTACAGGTCGCGCGTATTGTCGACGATCAGATTTACCCTCTCGATTCTCTCAAAGAAACCGTGCGCCTGGCTTCCGGCCTGAGCGCGGATAAGCAACTCGATGCCGCAGCCCAGGAACGGGCGTTGGCGTGCTTGAAACGTTTTAACGAGCGTTTGCGCGGCTTGCCGCCGGAAGCCGTGCGCGCTGTCGGCACCAACACCTTTCGGGTAGCAAAAAATGCCGAGGCTTTTCTTAAAGCGGCCGAAGCCGCGCTTGGATTTCCCATCGATATCATTGCCGGACGCGAGGAAGCGCGGCTGATTTACTTGGGTGTGTCGCATGGTTTGCCGGTTTCATCTGCCAAGCGTTTGGTGGTAGACATTGGTGGTGGTTCCACCGAATGTATCATTGGGCAAGGCTTCGAACCGCGCGAGATGGAGAGTCTCTATATGGGTTGCGTGGGTTTTACCCAGCGTTTTTTTGCTGACGGAAAAATCAGCAAGGGCGCGCTGCAACAAGCCGAACTTGCCGCACGCGCGGAAGTGCAGGCGATTGCCGCGGGGTTTGCCGCCGGTCACTGGGAACAAGCGGTGGGCTCCTCCGGCACGGCGCGCGCGCTGGCGGATATCCTGGAGCAAAACGGCTGGAGCGCGAGCGGCATCACCGCCGGGGGGGTGGAAAAGCTGCGCGCATTCTTGATTAAATCGGGCGACGTAAAAGCGTTGGCGTTGCCGGGCTTGTCCGCGGATCGCATGCCCGTACTGCCGGGCGGTTTCGCCATCATGGCCGGGGTATTTGCCGAACTCGATATCGAGCACATGACGGTCGCGGCCAGTGCGCTGCGCGAAGGCGTGTTGCACGATCTGCTGGGCCGGTTTCATCATCACGACCAGCGCGACGCCACCGTGACCCAATTCACGCACCGCTATCACGTGGATACCAATCAAGCCGCGCGGGTGGAGGCGCAGGCGCTCGCTTTGTTCGATCAAGCGGGTGCGCAAATCGCCAAAGATAATGAAGCGGCGCGTCGCCTCCTGGTTTGGGCGGCGCGCTTGCATGAAGTCGGTATTACGATCGCGCATGAGGGCTACCATAAGCACTCCGCGTATATTCTCGCCAATGCCGATATGCCGGGTTTTTCTAAAGTGGATCAGGCAAGGTTGTCCGCGTTGGTGCGCGCACATCGGGGTAACTTGGCCAAGGCGACTCGTGAACGAAGACTGGGAAATGAGGATTGGGAACTGATTGCGATTTTGCGGCTGGCGGTACTGCTTTGCCGTAACCGGCGCGAGATGGATGGTGCCGCGATGCATTACCGGCGTGAACAAAGCAAAATGCGTTTGATCCTGGCGCCGCAATGGCTGGCCGATAGCCCGCTCACCGAAACTTTACTGGAAGAAGAAGTGCGGCAGTGGAAGGCAGTAGGCGGTACGTTGGAAGTGGAATTTAATTCGGCGCCACTATCGGTTAACTGAATAGTGGCACCGAGGTAGAAATACGACATCAGCGAAAGCTGTAAGTAGGTGTCGGCATTGATGTGGGCGTGCCTGGCAATTTGGATTAAGCATACGGCCCCATTCGCTAAGCAATGTTACGCCAGCGATAAAATCCCGGCATAATTCGGATGACTTGCCTGTCCACTAAAACCGACTCCGCTCGAAGCTAATACTGCACATGAATGAACTCCAGGCCATTTCGCGTACTCAAGATGAAGGTTGTTCGATCACATCCCCAATGAAAAAAAGACTTGAAGGCCATGGGACAATAGCGCCATGATCCCTTCCTCCCCGCGGCGCACTTGGATATTCCTGCTGGCCAGTCTCCTGGCCTTTTATGGACCGGGCTTTTTCGTGCCTGCCGCGTGGGACAAGAACGCGACCTATTTATTGATTTCCAATCTTTACCAGGGGGCGCTGGTGGTGGCGGGCTTCTGGTACGCTCCCGCTATCTGTCGAGCACTCGTTGTGAAGATGGTCGTTGATGGACCCTTACTTCAAGCCGTGAACTGTGCATTGGCAGAGTTGCGCAATAGCGAAAGGCCTATCCGCCTGGCCCGGATACCAGTTTCTCTAGTGGAACATTCAACCTCATTCATCGTCACTGTTGGGTTGTTGCCTGGGCAAAGCCAGGTGTTTCTCTCTTCCGCCTTGGCGAATGATCTTGGGGAAAACGGACTTCGCTTTCTCCTGGCGCGCGCCCTGGTGCATGGCAGTTGGTCTCAACGTCTAGCCGCCCTATTGCCGGTGCTGGTGTTGACGGTGATGCTCTCCAGCACGCCATCGGACGCGCTGGCTTGGCTGGAGCTAGCTGGATTTCTCGCGGGCTGGCTGGCCCTGCATTGGTTCTTCGAACTGCGCGCTGATCGCAAAGCCGCTCAAGCCTTGGGGCCCGGGGCGGCAGCGGGGTTGCGGGAAGTTTTGGTGGCCACTGCCCCGCCTATCGGCTGGCTTTCCGTGCAACCTCCCATCCGTTGGCGTTTGCACATGGTGGCTGGCGACTAGGCTCATCATGTAGATCGTGTGTGCGGTCTATCGAATATGTTCGAAAAGTGGTTCCTGAATTCGTTCGGTGATGGTCTGCTTCCGGCTTTACAAGCCGATCGATATAAGCCGATCGATTGTGGGCGGCCCAAAAGCAAAACAGCCTATCCCAAGGGATAGGCTGTCGGCTTTCTGGGTGGTGCTTATGTTGCTAGATTGTGCCACCTGCTGCTTGCACCAAAGCCTTACGGATGGCTTCAGGGCAGCTCATGATGTTCATGAAACTATTGGCGCCCATCATAGAGAGATCCGGGTAGCTGATCGCAATCCGGAAACGCGCATAGAGTGCGTAAGTCTTATTGCCCGACACCAAGATTTCATACGGCAGATGCGCGGCCGATTTGATATCTTTGAAATCGATTTCGCTCATGATGTACTTGTCGTCCATATTTTTATTGGCATCGGCACCCTTCATCGCCACGCCAAATACCGTTTCTTGCTTGCCGGGAATATCGATACGATAAACCTTGGTCACACCGGCCTTGCCCGCAGCCAGATTATCTTCGACTGCTTTGACTGCGTCTTCGTAGCTCTTATGCTCCGCCAATTTGCTTGGGTCGGTGAAATATTCCATCCCAAACATATAGTGGTACTTGCGCAACTTCGCTTCGGTGAGTCCTTTCGCACCGAACTCCTCGACCCGTCCCAAGGCTTTTTCTAAGCTTGCCGACACGTCCTTGAGATCGCCAGCCATACGGTAGGCGTTAGCCATATAAACCGGGTTGGTATACGACACCTGTACCTCGCTTCCCGCCTTGACCACCGACACCCGCTGCATAGCGCCGAATCCGCCGTGCTCGGATTTAGCGGCATTGGCCTTCAACGCATCGTTGGTCACCACAATAATCGTGGTATCGGGATAGGGAGAATAAGTACCGGCAATGGTAAAGCCGTTAGCCGTCAAAGCGCTCTTGGTCGCCTCGACTTTGGCCGCAAAATCGCCCGCACCTTTTGAACCCAACACGAATGGTTTCAACAACGCGTCATCCGCAAATGCCGCACCTTGCGCCAGCAACCACGTGGCAGCAACAATTAATAACATTCTAAACAGCTTCATAAAGCCTCCATTCACTCTCAGTTTTTTTGGGGAAAGAAAAAAATTAAGGGGGAGAGACCGATTGGTTTCAGCCCCTGTAGTCCACTCTATACTAAATGCATATGAAATGCTAAGTGTTAAGGCTTATAGAGTTTCATGCCGTAGGCAATGCCCGGGGAGTTTTGATACATCTCTCAACAGCACGACAAACACACCGCGTTCCTCCATCATCTCTTCAGGATGTCGTAGAAATTCTGATGCCGCCGCCTACAAATCAGAGCGGAGTTTTTAACAGAATATTTCGTGAATCAGCCTTCAGAGGCTCTTCCAAAAACGGGCTAAAAGATGTATTCTTCTATCATGCAATCATGCGGCACAATGGAGACGGGTATGGAAGCTCTAAAAATCGTTGGAAAAAGTGGTCAGATTTCTCTTGGGAAAGCCTTGGCAGGTATGGGTTTTGTTATGGAAACCTTGCCTGGTGGGGATATTCTGCTGAAGCACTCGGTCGTCGTGCCCGTAAACGAGCGCTGGCTACACGAGCCGGCAATGAAGGACAAGTTGGCGCAGGCGGATGATTGGATGCGCAACAATCCGGCCAAGGAATCCAGTCTGGAAGAGATTAAGGCCAGGCTGGAATCCGCTTCGTGAGCGGAAATGATGACAAAGTATTGCTCGACCTGAATTACCCTACATTCCAGGATGAATTGTTTGACTTGGATGCTCCTGAAATCAAGAAGAGCATCAAGACATTCAGAAAGATCAAGGGGCTCACTTGGAACGAGGTCTTCAGAGATCAAGGCTTGAAGTGGGAAGAGCTAAAAAGTGTACCTGGGAAATATACGGTACGGCTTTCTCAGTCGTACCGAGCTGTTGTTGTACGCGAAGGATGCTGGATGCGATTTCAGGCCCTCCACCAAGATCACGACAGCGCCTACGGAAAAAAATAGCAACGCGGCACTCCTTGCCTATGGCCTGATGGCTTCTCTCGTTTTAAGATGGCGCCATGCCAGCCAACATCCTGAACCTCCCCTCCTACAAGGTTCTGCGTCTCGAAGAGATCAACAGTTGATCGAGGCCGGTGAATTTTGAGCTGGTTTCAATCACGGATATCCGGATACCCTCTTGCCCCAAAGTCGAGATGGCGAATCAAGCACCTAAAATAAAATATTTGTCGGCATTCTTTACACACGCAATTGGGTATAAAAATATTAATGGGATTAATACCATAAAAATATTCTATGAAACTAAATGCGTATTTATATACAGTGATTGAAATAATTGATTTAGAATCACCCATAAATAATTTTAACCTACGATATTGGCATAGCCTGGTACAAGCAAACGCATGCAGCAAGCCCATAATTAATAATGAAAAGTAATTTAAAAATACCTTAAACAACAAAAGTATTTTCTTATATTCTGATGTTATAAGCATACTGATTGCTGCCGACTTGCCCAGGTTGGTGAAAAACATTACCGTACGTTATTTATATAAAACACAAAATAGCGAATTTTAATAAGGAGATGATGGAGATGATCAAGAACCTATTAGCCAAAAGTGTGCTATCTGCAGCGGTTGTAGCAGCATTTACCTTACCGGCGCACGCTACCAATGGCATGTTCATGGTGGGCTACGGCGCCAAATCTATTGGCATGGGTGGTGCCGGGGTTGCTTACGGGCAGGACAGTTTTGCTGCAGCGGCCAACCCCGCTGGCATTTCCCGCATGGGGTTTCGGATCGATGGAAATTTAGGTCTTTTCAATGCGCCAAGAAGTGCGGCGGTTGGCTACGATGCGGGTTTACCGGCGGGGAAGAGCGATTACGGCTTCGACCAAAGTTCACACAGCTTGAACAATTTATTTCCCGTGCCAGGTGTGGGTGCCACCATGGATTTTGATGACAAGCTTACCTTGGGCATGGCCATGGTCGGTGCAGGAATGAACACCACATATGACCATAACTTTTATGCTGGGAATCCCTATCCCGGGGCCTCGTACTCAGATAAGCTGGGCGTCGACCTGATTCAAGTGATGATGCCCATGACTGCCGCTTATCAGGTTGATGAGCACAATGCCGTTGGTCTTTCTATTGTTCCGGCAGTTCAGTATTTTAAAGCGTATGGCTTGCAAGCATTCAATTTCTTTAACATCACTACACCACAGGGAAAGGATTACTTTACCAACAAAGGCCGTGACGAAGCTCACGGCGCAGGTGCGCGGGTGGGCTGGGTTGGGAAATACTTTGATAATCGGCTTACGCTCGGCGCGACCTATGCAAGCAAGATTTATATGTCGAAATTCAAAAGATATAAAGGCTTGTTTGCGCAAGGCGGGAGTTTAGACATTCCAGCGAACTGGGCCATAGGGATTGCATTCAAACCCACTGAAAAAACCACGGTGACACTGGATCGCGAGTACATTAAGTACGCTGGGGTAAAGTCTATCCACAATCCTGGGCCCGGAAATCAGGCCGGTGTTCAAGGCATTCCGGTATCAGCTCCCGGCGGGGGACAGTTTATTAAGGATTTAAAGCTTGGTGAAGTAAATGGGATGGGGTTCGGCTGGAATAGCCAGACAGTTTACAAGTTTGGTGTTGATTACAAATACAATAATGATTGGACATTGCGTGCGGGTTACAACTACGGAAGATCCCCTATTCCTGATAATCAGTTGACGTTTGCCGCCTTGGCTCCGGCTATTGTCGAAAAACATTACTCGCTGGGTTTTACCTACACAATTGACCCAACTAGTGAGTTTACCTTTGGCTATATGTATGTGCCGGCTAGGAGACAGACTGCCTGTGGCGTTCCGGCTGATCAGAACGTTGTCGGGTGTGTATCGGTTAAGATGGGGCAAAACGATATTGAATTTGGTTATAGTTTGAAATTTTAGCGCGATAGCGATTTTATAAATCGAGGCAACATTAACCTGGGCGTAAAATCCCGGGTTTTTTTGTCCGAATAAAACCCATGGTACTAAAGCTGTATTTTGCAACGCAATTTAAAGGGCCTCATGCTTAGTAAGATGATAGCCAAAGCAAACAGCGCAATTTAGGGTGGGGGGAATGTCGAAACTTTTTACACATACCCTGCATGGGCGTATGTAAATTATCTGCAATAGTCCAATACTACTATGTAGTTAAAGGTGAATTTTTAATTTTAAGAAAAGTGGCCTATTTTTTGCATAGCTATTCAAAGACCTGAAAGTACAAGTTTGTTTAAAATGTAAATTTTGAGTAATACTTGGGAGAAAGGGTTTTAGTAAGTTGTAAAAAAGAAGGTTGGAATAAAACTAGTATGCCAATTTTTTAATTTCGAGGAGATTTAACGATGTTATTCAAAAAAACAGCATTAGTCATTGCACTCACTTCAGCAGCCGTAATTGGCAGTGCAGCACAGGCGTCGCAAATCAGCGCGGCTGGCTACGCAACGACCTCATCCGCCACCAGTTCCAGCGGCAATAATTTCACCATGCTCGGAAAAGGTGGTGGGTTAACAGGTGGTAATACTGACACTGCCATGACTTGGGCTGGTACCGTATTTACCGCCAGTAGCGACTATACTGGTCCTGGCGGCGCGTCTAACATGACTTTGTCGTCGCCCACCCTGTTTTTTTCTTACGCTTGGTCTGCGCATGATATCCAAGTTTTCGCCCCGGGTACCTATACTTTTAATACAGCCTTAGGTGGGGGTAATCCTGAATCGGGTATCCAAACCCTGACTGTCGGTGCGGGTCAATTAGGCGCCCATATGCTATTTGATTGGAATGGCAATAATAATATTGACGTTTCCGTGTTGTGGAATCCGAATGCCGCGTTTGGTGGCAACCAAGGTCTGAGCGGTGCGGGCCTATGGAATGCTTCCTCCATTGATGGTAATGGCGATGGCATCATGGGTATCCCAATGGCCAGTGGCGGCCCATTCTTTGGCTTCAGTGCCAACTTCAACCTGCAGGGTATAACCCCCGCCGCTGTACCGCTGCCCCCAGCAGTATGGTTGCTCGGTTCCGGCCTGTTGGGTCTGGTTGGTGTAGCGCGTCGCAAGTCTAAAAAAGCAGCTTAATTTAGTTTCTCATGTTGCTAAGGGCTGTGCGGTGCAATGCCGCACAGCCTTTTCTTTGATCCATCCGGATGAGTTTCCCCTCAGTGAATCAAGTGCTACAACAAATCAGAAACAATTCATTTGCTGATTTGGCAACTAAATCAAGCATTGATAGCAATCGCAGCTACCTTATGGTGTATGGTGCGCGCAGATTAAAATGAAGCTCTAAATGTTGGGCAAACCACAAATTCACGCATTGATCCAGAAACGACATTGGAAGGAAGCTCAGCGCGCCTGCGCGCAGTTCTGCAATGAGAGTCCCGATGATGCAGAAGCGTGGTTCCTGCTGGGCGCGATTTGCGGCCAAATGGGTGCGTTCGCGGAATCCGAACTAGCTTGTGTCCGTTCCCTCGCATTGCGCGCGGATATGCCGGTGACCCAATGTAATTTGGGTATCGCGCTGCGTCAGCAGGGCAAACTGGAGGAGGCGATTTTGGCATTCCGTGAGGCGCTTAAACTTAAACCGGATTTTGCTCAGGCATACAATGAGCTGGGGGTGGCATTACAATTGACTGGCCGATTGGACGATGCAGTGGAACATTGCCGCCAGGCCTTGTCTCTTGATCCTTCGTATGCTCAAGCCTATTTTAATCTGGCAACGATTTTTTTTGTGCAGCAAAAATTTGTTGATGCAGAAGCCGCACTGCAACAGGCGATCAAGCTGAATCCCCTTCACCCGGAAACGCATTTCCT
Organism: Betaproteobacteria bacterium; assembly: GCA_025361165.1. GTDB lineage: Bacteria > Pseudomonadota > Gammaproteobacteria > Burkholderiales > Thiobacteraceae > RBG-16-58-11. Next base: position 28,093 of record JANYAU010000124.1, read on the forward strand.
GTTGGGTCAATTGCTACGTGCGCTGAAACGCACCGATGAGGCAATCGTGCATTTTCGCCAGGTGCTGAAACTGATGCCTGGCGATGCTTTTGCGTGGAACGCCCTGGCGGGTGCCATAATGGATAGCTTGTCCCATCGCTCTTTCGAAGAAGCCGAAAAGTGCTATCGCGAAGCGATACGATACCAGCCAGACATTCCTGAGTTTTATGTGAATCTTGCCATGTTGCTAAGAGGTTATGGTCGACAGGCGGAGGGATTCGATTTGTTTCATAAGGCCATTGAATTGCGGCCAGGCTATGAGACGGCCATCGGCGGCATCTCTCAGATTCTAGAACTCCGGGGAGATTTCGAGGGCGCCCATGCCACTATTCACCCCTTGCTCGAACAAGGCGCGGAGGATGCCACTGTGGCAATGGCCTACGCGGCGGTCGCGCCTCACATTAATCAGCGTGAAGAAGCGGCTGCACTGTTGGAAAAAGTTGTGCTGACGCCAAAACCTGCTCACGAATTGCGTAGCATGCACTTCGCCCTGAGCAAACTATACGCCTCAATGAAAGAGTACGATAAGTCGTTCCAACACTCCGCTGCGGCTCACCGCATTGAACCGGCAGATTATGACCCAGAGCAAAATAAGCGAAAATTCGACGATCTAATCGAGGTGTTTAGTGCGGAAAATCTGTCGCGCCTGCCCCGCTCGACTAGCCGCTCCCAATTGCCAGTGTTTGTCGTGGGCATGCCGCGTTCGGGTACCAGTTTGGTCGAGCAGATTCTCGCCAGCCACCCACAGGTTTATGGCGCAGGCGAACTGGAAGATATACATAGTATGACCGTGATGCTTCCCACGATGTTGGGCGGAAAGATTGCCTACCCTCAATGCGTGGAAAGGGTGAAGCGTAGGCACTTGGATGAACTAGCGCAGCGCCATTTAGCCAAACTCAGCAAGTTTTCAAAAACTGCTGCCCGGATTACGGACAAGATGCCGCACAACTTCCTGACGCTAGGCCTAATAGAGTTACTGTTCCCAGATTCGCATATCATCCATTGCAAGCGTGACCCGGTCGATACCTGTTTATCAATCTATAGCTTGGAGTTCAACGCGAATCATCCCTACGCTGATACCCTGGTAGATCTAGGCGAATATTACCTAGAATATCTGCGCCTCATGGAGCACTGGAAATCTGTGTTATCCATGCCGATTCTGGAGGTGCAGTACGAGGAGCTCGTTGTGGATCAGGAGTCCATTAGCCGCAAGATGGTCGAATTCTGCGGTTTACCCTGGGATGTGCGCTGTTTGAATTTTCACGAGACGGAGCGTGTAGTCATGACGCATAGCTATGACCAAGTGCGCCGCCCGATCTACAAGCAATCCGTGGGACGGTGGAAGAATTATAAGGCTCATCTAGGACCATTGATCGAGGCGCTGGGCCAAAATTCAAATGGCAACCCGCGGGGCTAGGAGTATCCAACTACGCGCTAGTGAATTCAATCGACGCGGACTCGAATCAAGCCTATGCCCAGAGAAGTGGGCTGAATAGTTGGCGCGACTCTCTGTAAGTTATTGCCATAGTTAAAATGCATATTTTGTATACTTAATCTCGAAGGTTTGATGTAGCAGTTGTGGCTTTATAGGCTCAGCATCTAGTAAACTGGGGGGGCGATTCATTAATTACGCCTGGTTTACGGCTCTGAGAGCCGCCACACGCCGAGATAAATGGATTTTGGATGTCGTAAAATTTTACATCTTTAGTTTTTTGGATAGAGCAATGCTGCGCTATTTATATTTAACATACTGAATTTTATAATAAGTTATCGCAATGGAATGAAAATTGCATGTTAAACCATGATCTGTTGCTTCCATGGTGTGTAACTTAGTTACTCATGCAAAAGCGTAGTGACAACGTAATAAAAACGTAATTAAAAATGAAATTCGATAGATAGATGGAGACGATAAAAATGAAACCCCGGATATTGTTTGCGGCTGCTTTTTTTTCTTGTGTGGTAGCCGGTCAAGCCTCGGCAGCCCCGGTCTTTACGATGGGTGTCGACAACAGTATTGGCTTTCAATCGGCAATTAATAAAACCGGCGGTAGCGCCATTGCGGTAGGCGATCTGTTCTACGGCGTGATTAACATGCAAACCATTTCTGCTGGCAAGACAACATGGAATGCGAACAACGTATCGCCATCCGTTGACTCGTTCACCGGCTATATGTTGACTCGCGTGGCAAGTGTTGCAGCGACCGCTACTTCGTACGGGACATTTTATAGTGTTCAATTGGGTGTGGCGGGCAGCGACCCGAATCACGTTTTTTCAACGTCGGAACTGACTTCCGGCGCAATGATGAAGCTTTACACCGATACCACCACTCCGTACACCACAGGGGGTTCCGTGGCGACTGATATCGCGCATGCCACAGACGGCACGCCTTGGGCTACTTTGGGGTTTACCGGTGCGAGTAACTATTGGTCAGTGGCGACTTCGCCGCTCGGGAATGCTGCTTTTGGTGGACTCAACATTATCAACAACAATACCGGTTTGAACTGGAACAAGGTGCTGGACACCAACTGCACTACGCCCGGCGGATGCCTGGTTGATATGAAGTTTGTAGCCACCTTCAATCCGACTGTGGGCGGGGCTTGGCAAATCGATCTAAATGATCCTGCCACGATGCACCCAGTGTCCCCAGTGCCTTTGCCGGCCGCCGCGTGGTTAATGGGATCTGGTTTGCTTGCGTTGTCAGGGTTAGCTAAGCGGCGGAAAAAATGCGGAGCCGCAGCGTAATTTTTCTATATATCGCAGGAAGGCGCTCTTCAAAAATTATGAAAAATCAACTTAAAGCGATAATTTGCGCGCTAGCCTGTTTTGGCTTCGGCGCTCAGTACGCGGCGGCAACACCGATCCTGGCTACGGGCGCGGTCAACCAGTTGAATTTCACTCTGGTGCAAAACGTGCAAGACACCGACAGCAGTGGTACGGTCAGCGCGGGTGATTTGATCTACGGTATTTTTAACGTTTCGCGTATTGCCTCAGGGGGCAGCACACTGTGGAATGCCAACAATGTCCCTGGCCCAGGCGTGGATTCGCTAAGTGGATATTATGTTGCGGCCGTTAAGTCGGTCACGGCTTTGCCGGCGCCGTGGGCAGCGGCAGTCAGCATGGGGGCGGCTACTTCAGATCCGAATGGCGTTTTTAGCGCAGCGGATCTGGCTGCGCATACGGTCGTCAAACTGTTTACTGATAAGGTTACGCCCTTTGACAGTAGCGGTAGTGTGGCGAGCGGTATCGCCAGCGCGACTGATGGGAAATTATGGGCCGCGCTTGGTTTGGATAGCGGTTATTGGGATGTGCTCTTATTTAGAAATGGCGCTATTTCTGCGGGGGGCGGCTTAAATTTTACGGGCAACCAAACTGGCATGGGCTTTTCAAAACAGCTTAATCCTTCATGCCTTAGCTGCTCGCCAGCGGATTTTCTCTTCACCACAATCGCGACGGATAATGGCCCAGGAGGAGCGTGGCGCTTTTCTGGCGGCAATAATGGCAGCTTGAGCACGGTTCCCGAACCGCCCGTCAGTCTGCTCATGATGGTAGGCTTGCTGGCTTTGGCCGCAAGTAAGTGTGGCGTGCGTTTTTCCCGCCGGAGAAAATAGGAGGCAGAATTTTTGGCGAGATTCATGCGTTGTGAGGCCGCGCGCGATAGACTAAATGGTGATTGTATTGGGAAGCATGTGAAGAATTTATTAAGCCAACCTGAGGGTTGGCTTTTTTTATATAGAAAAACGCTTACTAACCATTGATTGGAAACGATGGGTTTTCTTTAATAAAATTAACTAGTAGTGATAATATACTAAAGTAATTTCATGGGCATTTTCAGATAAGAGAGAAGATAGGGCATAAAAAATGAAACGCATTATCGCATTGCTATTAGCATCCCTTGTTCTTGGCATGACGTTCAATTTTATCGCTGCCGCACAGTCAACAGAAACTCAGACACCGGCCAGCGTTGTAAAGAACGCGCCTGCAGTGGCGGAGGCGGCGACGATAGATTCAGGCTACCAAATTGGCCCAGAAGATGTCTTGGAAATTTCCGTGTGGAAAGAGGAGGGGTTGAAGAAGGAAACGCTGGTTCGTCCTGACGGCGGCATCTCTTTCCCTTTAATAGGGGAGATTCACGCAGCGGGCAAGACGGAAGGGCAATTGCAGAAAGAAATTACGCAACGTCTGGATAAGTTCATTCCTGACCCGGTGGTGTCGGTATCGGTCTTGAAGGTGGCTGGCAATAAAATTTATGTGATCGGCAAGGTGAACAAGCCGGGAGAGTATGCGGCTGGCCGTTATGTGGATGTATTGCAAGTCCTCAGCATGGCGGGCGGCTTGACACCGTTTGCAGCGGAGAACGGTATTAAGGTGTTGCGCAAAGAAGGCGGTAAAGATACGGTGTTCCGGTTTCGATATTCCCAAGTCAAGAATGGCGAAAACCTGGAGCAGAATATTCAGCTTAAGGGTGGCGATGTGGTGGTGGTGCCTTAGGGAAGCTCCGCAAAAGCCCGTCATTCCGGCAAAAGCCGGAATCCAGCCAGTACTTGATTCAGCAAGGTAAACCCCCGGCTATGCCGGGGGACGCACAAAGGTTGACCTATGCAGCGGTCGAACTAGATGAGGCGTCATGTTTTTGTTGCTCCCTCCCCGTCAAGGGGAGGGTTGGGGTGGGGATGGGTTTTGACGCGAAAGACTACCCACCCCCATCCTATCCTTCCCCCTGAAGGGGAAGGATAGGATGAGCAGCCGCCTTGTGGGCAGCTCAGGGTTTTGCCGGTGCCTTTGAGGCGCTCACCCAATAAGCCTCCGGCTTTAATGCCGGAGTAATTTAACTTGCCGAGACTATTAGAATCCTGGATTCCGGCTTCAGCCGGAATGACGGGTTTTCAGGGGCCTAGATGCAAATCCGAAAAATCAAAACTATGATGAAAATTGATGCGATTTAATTTTATCAGCTTGCGTAAGCGATATTTTAGTATTGCCCTGTGTTGTTTTTTTCCATGGGGTGTCGCGGTAGCGGCCGAATGGTCGATCGAGCCCTCCATCAGTTTGCACGAAGAGTACAACGACAATATCCGTTTTACACCTGCCCCTCATCCTAAAGTGTGGCAGACAACGCTTAGACCCAGCCTTAAATTCAGCAACAAAACCGAGGTTTCAGAGGTAAGCGGGCAACTGCAATTGGGTATTAATCGTTACGCCGGCGATCCGACTTTGAACCAAACAGACCAATTACTTCTGTTATTCGCCAGCCGCATGTCGGAACGCAATACCTGGTCCATGAATACTTCTTACAGACGCGATACGACTTCTGAGGTAGCTACAACCGGTTTAGTACAGCCCAGAACACAGCGCTCGGCCCTCACCTTAAACCCCTCTTGGACCCGATCTTTAACAGAAAAAACCTCGCTCAGGCTGGACTATCAGTATCAAGATGTGAAATACGATAAAGGTACCAGCACTAACTACACCTATAAGCAGGGGGGGGCTACGCTGCAATATGCGCTGACTGAGCGGGATAAGGTGAGCCTAGGCGCATTTTATTCAAAGGTGGACTATGCGCCTAATACAACGGTCGTTCCCGTCTGTCTCCGCAGTTTTTTTGGCTTCTTCTGTATTACCCCGGGAACAATAACGAGTGAAACGGTTTCAAATTCCAACACACGCGGCGTGCAAGTGGATTGGAACCACTTATTTTCTGAAACCATGACGGGTTCTTTTTCATTGGGGCGCCGCAATGTCATCAATACCAGCATTCTGAATCAAACTCAGATAGGTGGTGGCACTACTATCATATTGCCGGAAAGCGATACCGAGACGCACAGTAACAACTATTCCCTGAGTGGTAAGCTGAATAAACAGTTTGAAAGTGGGACGATTAGCGGTTTGATCAGCCGCGATGTGAATCCGAGCGGCAGCGGCCTGGTACAGACGACTCAATATGGCTTGTCAATGAGTAAGTCATTGACGGAAAAGCTCACGGCTTCACTTGATACGTCTGTGTACCACACGACTTATATCAGCGTCACGGCCCCCGGCAGCCGTTATTACACATTCGAACCCAGATTGAGCTGGCATTTCTCGGAAGCATGGATGCTGGATAGTGGCTACCGATTCGCGCGGGTGCAATACGACAACGGTTCCAGCCCCATTACCGCCAATGCCGTGTATTTGAATCTTACTTATAGTTGGCCAAAAATTGCGGTTTCCCGGTAAGGGGTGTGCAGTTTGCGTAGTATTTTGACAAAGTTGATGTAAATTTGGCTAAAAATGAGATCTTTGTAGGGTCTAGCGGAGCGAAATCAGTGTTTTCGCTGTAAACCTCAATGTAAGCGAATAGTCTTATCACGGGCTTTTTATATAGTATTCAGCAAAATGCCGCATAATTAGCGTCACGCCTAAGTAATAATTCGTAAATAGAATGGGTATGAGGCCTGAAATTTGCTTTATAACTGAAAATCCATCGAAGTAAAATTGGAATGCGTAAACAGCGTAACTAAAGAAATTATGGAAGAGCAAACAAAAGACCTGAAGGATTATTTTTCCATTCTGCGCCGGCGCAAGAAGCAGATACTGACAACCGTTGGTGTCCTGCTTTTGGCGAGTGTGTTGGTGGCTTTTCTGCTGCCGCCCGTCTATCGTTCAACTGCAACGATTTTGATCGAAGAGCAGGAAATTCCGCCTGAGTTAGTGCGCTCCACGATTACCAGTTATGCGGATCAGCGCTTGCAGGTGATCAGTCAGCAGGTGATGACGCGCGCCAATATGATGCAGATTGTCGAGAAATATAATCTGTATCCGTCTAAACGCAAGCATGAAACCAGTGAAGAAATTCTGGATCGCATGCGCAAAGATATCAAATTCAATCTCGTTAGCGCGGATGTGATCGATCGCCGCAGTGGCATGAAAACCGTAGCTACCATAGCATTTACCTTGGCTTTTGATAATGAGACCGCCGCGGGCGCGCAAAAAGTCGCGAGTGAATTGACATCTCTTTATCTCAACGAGAATCTAAAAACTCGACAACAGAAATCCACAGAAACCTCAACTTTTTTATCCGAAGAAGTCACCAAGATAAGTGAGCACATTTCGGAAACCGAGGCGAAATTGGCTGCCTTCAAAGCTAAGAATGTCGGTCGCTTACCGGAATTGACCCAACTGAATATGCAGCTACGGGATCGTACAGATTCGGAAGTCATGGAGGCTGACCGTCAATTAAGTGTACTGGAAGAGCGCAAGTTTTATCTGGAAGGTCAGCTTGCCCAGATGAAGCCCAATACGCCGATGATATCGGCAAGTGGCGAGCGTATTCTGGACAGCGATGAGCGTCTCAAGACATTGCAGGCCCAATACACCAGTCTAGCCGGCGTCTATTCGGCAAAATATCCGGATGTCATCAAGATGCGCCGGGAAATCGAGGCGCTGACGAAGGAAACGGGCGGAAATTCAGATTATCAGGAACAAGCGAAGCGACTCACGCAAATGCGTGCCGATTTAGCTACGATGCGCGAGAAATATTCAGACGATTATCCTGATGTGATTAAGCTCAAGAAAGCGGTTGCCGCGCTGGAGCAAGCCAATAAAAAAGCCGCAGCAGCGGATGGTGGCGAACCAGCAAAATTCAAAAAACCAGAAAACCCAGCCTACATCACTTTACAGTCGCAACTCGATTCCACCCTTGGCGAGCTGAAAACCATGCGTGTAAAGCGCAGTGAGCTGAAGGCGAAAATGGGTTCTTACGAATCCCGTATTGAGCAGACACCCCAAGTCGAGCGGGAGTATCTCGATTTGAGCCGCGATCATGAGAACTCTCTAAAGCGATACCAGGAACTCAAGGCCAAGCAAATGGAAGCGCAGGTCGCGCAAGAACTTGAGAAAGACAGCAAGGGTGAACGCTTTTCTTTGATCGATCCGGCCCAGTTGCCAGAGAAACCCAGTAGCCCCAATCGGCCAGCCATCTTGTTGCTGGGCTTTATCCTCTCGATGGGGGGAGGGATGGCTTATGCGGGCGTGCTCGAAAGTATGGATGGCTCTATCAAGAGTTCAAAAGGGCTTGCCGGTTTGATCAAAGCACCTTTGCTATCGGTCATTCCTTATATTGAAAATGCGGAAGATATGCGAGAACAATCAAAAGTCAAAATGTCGGTTGTGGCGGGTGTGATAGTAAGCGTGGTCGTGATTGCGCTACTCGTGCATTTCTTATGGATGCCATTGGATGTCCTTTGGTATACGGTTTTGCGCAAGCTGAACATGTAACCGTGCAAATTTGTAGAGGATGATATGGAACGCATAAGAGACGCACTGGAAAGAGCCCGTGGCGAACGTGCCGGTCAAGGCATCGGGTTTGGCGGTTCGAAGCAGACTGTGGTGTCAATGACGGCAGGCCAAGAGTCTATTGAGCAGATTAAATATACCCAGACTAAAACGATTGACGTTTCCCGCGATTATTTGCGGGAAAAGCGCGTTGTCACGGGTTTTGATCAAGGCGCATTTACTGACGCCTACAAACTCCTGAGTACCCAGGTATTGCAGAAAATGCGCGAGAAAGGCTGGAACGTTTTGGCCGTGACCAGCCCTGGTGAAAGCGAAGGTAAAACCTTGACGGCAATTAATCTTGCCGTCAGCTTGGCCAAGGAAGTCGACCAGACGGTATTGCTGGTTGACGCGGATTTACGCCACCCCAGCGTGGATCAATATTTTGGTTTTCGGCCAGGTTTAGGGCTAAGTGATTATCTGCAGAGCGGTACGCCTTTGGAAGAAATGTTGATTCACCCCGGCATAGGCGGTTTTGTGATATTGCCTGGCGGCAAGCCCTTGCATAACTCTTCGGAAATGTTGCGCTCACCGAAAATGGTGCAGCTCGTGCAGGAACTCAAAAACCGTTATCCCTCGCGTATCGTGATATTTGATTTGCCGCCGCTGTTATCCGCCGCCGATGCGCTGGCTTTTGCGCCCTATGTCGATGCTGCCTTGCTTGTCGTTGAA
>JANYAU010000129.1 GCA_025361165.1 Betaproteobacteria bacterium
GCGCGAAGCCATCGCCGCACAAGTGAACCAACTCGCGGCGCAGGGGCTGCGCGTGCTGGCGATGGCCAAGGCCACCTTCAGCGGCGCCGCGTGGCCGCCGCAGCAACACGACTTTCCCTTCACCTTTCTGGGCATGATCGCACTCGTCGACCCGGTGCGCGCAGGCGTACCAGAGGCGATTCAACTCGCACGCCGCGCAGGTATCCAGGTCGCGATGATCACCGGCGATTACCCCACCACCGCGCAAGCCGTCGCGCGCGAAGCCGGCATAGCCATCGAAGGCGGCATCCTCACCGGCCCCGAGATTGACGCCCTGAGCGCTGCCGAATTGCAAACGCGAATTACCACCACCCGCGTCTTCGCGCGCGTCGTGCCGGAACAGAAACTGCGCTTGGTGCAAGCGTTCAAAGCCACCGGCGAAGTGGTGGCGATGACCGGCGACGGCGTGAACGACGCCCCCGCGCTCAAGGCCGCGCACATCGGCATCGCCATGGGCGGGCATGGCACCGACGTGGCGCGCGAGGCCGCCTCCTTGGTGCTATTGGATGATAATTTCGCCACCATCGTCGGCGCCATTCGCTTGGGCCGGCGCATCTTCGACAACCTGCACAAGGCCATGGCCTACATCCTCGCGGTGCATGTACCGATCGCCGGCATGGCCTTAATCCCGCTGCTGTTCGGTTTGCCCTTAGTACTCTCGCCAGCGCACATCGTGTTCCTGGAATTAGTCATCAATTCTGCGTGCGCGATTGTGTTTGAAGCCGAGCCGGAAGAACGCGGCATCATGGATCGCCCGCCGCGCCGCCCGGATGCGCCCCTGTTCGGCGTGCGCACCCTGTTGCTTGCACTGCTGCAAGGCGTGACCGTACTGCTCGCCGTCGCACTGGTTTACGCTATCGCATTGCAACGCGGCCAGAGCGCGGATGAATCACGCGCGCTCGCTTTCACCACCTTGGTCATCGGCAACCTGAGTTTGATTTTGACCAATCGCTCGTGGTCGCGCACCCTCATCATCTCGCTGTTTAGCCCCAACCCCGCGCTGTGGTGGGTGCTGGGCGGCACGACCTCCTTACTCGCGCTGATACTCTCCCTGCCCGGGCTACGCGCGCTATTCGGCTTCGCCGCGCTGCGTGGCGACGATCTGCTACTGTGTCTAGCAGCAGGCATGTCCGGCATTTTGTGGTTCGAATTATTCAAGCTGATCAGCAGCAGACGACGTATACGCGATTAGCCGCGTGAAGGATCGCGCGCGCTCCCAAACAACAAGGGATAGCTCATTTAATATTTAAAGATATAAAGGTCTTTTTATACTCTTGCGTTTATTATAAACCTCAACTAATATTCTTATGGAAGAGCATTTGGATAATCATGGGGAAAGGAATTGTGATGCACACAAGCAACATAAAATTCAGGGGCGGCTTGAACAAAGCCATAGTGATGTGCTCAAGTATTGTCGTGGGTATAGTGGGTTTGCTTCCTTCGAGCGCGCAGGCGTTGCCTGCCTTCGCCCGCCAAACCGGGCAGAACTGTGTGGCCTGTCATGCTGGTGGTCAATTCCCCGAGCTAACCCCCTATGGCCGGATGTTTAAGCTTACCGGCTATACCATCGGCGAGCGCACTGTTCCACTTTCGGTGATGGGTGTGGTCAGCTACGCCAAGGTCGCCAACACCTCCAAGAGCGACAACCCACCAGCAGACTTTCAGAAAAACGGTGCTCCGCTATTTGCGACAGGTAGTGTTTTCATCGCAGGAAAGGTCACCGACAACATTGGCGTTTTCTCGCAAACCACCTACGACAACTACGCGAGTCAGTCAGGTAATGGTGTCTTCCACGGGCATATGCAGGCCGACAATATGGATTTCCGCTATGCCGACCGGCTTATTAATGAAAAAAGAGATGTTATCTTTGGCTTCAGCCTCAATAACAATCCCTCTATCACCGACCCCTGGAATTCGGCAGCGGCCTGGATGCAGTATGTTCCGGTTCCCTCCCCTACCAGCCATCAATTTATCGACGGTACAGCCCCCTATCCGGGGTTCGGTTCCGGCGGCAATCTTGCCGGCGTTAGTGCGTATATGTTTTGGAACAAGCTGGTTTACGCAGAGTTCGGTACCTATCGGACTGCCAACCAGGGCTTCTCATTCATGAGCGCGGGCATCAACGATGCGTCCACAACCAAACTACAAGGCGCCAACAACCCCTACTGGCGGCTTGCGCTATCCCATGAGTGGGGTCCGCATAACCTCATGGTTGGCACCTCCGGCATGATCGCGCACGTCTACGACGTCGGCACCGACATATCCGATCCAAACAACCTGGGCCGTTTCAAGAATGCGGGCATCGATGCGCAATATCAGTATCTACTCGACCCGCATACGGTCACAGCGCAGCTTGCCTACATGAGACAGAAACAAGATCATTCGGCTAACGCCCTTGCCGCTGGCTCCCCTTACTTTCTTGCCGACGGGATAACACCCGTGACGCCGGTCAACGCTTCGGATACAAGCAATATACTCCGGGCTAAGCTGTCCTACATTTACCAGGCGAAGTACGGCGGTAGCCTGTCCTTCTTCAACAGCACGGGCACGACAAACACGCTTAATCAGAGTTCGGGTTATGACTCAAATGGCCAAATCACCTCATTGGACCCATTGGGTACAGGCATCAGTTCGACCCGCGTCACCGGCAACCTCTCCGGCAACCCTGCCACTCGCGGATTGACGTACGAAGCTTTCTGGATGCCCGTGCAGTATGCTCGCGTCGGCGTGCAATACACCGCATATAGCAAATTCAACGGCGCGAGCAACAACTACGATGGTCTCGGGCGTAATGCCAGGGACAACAACACGCTGTTCTTGTATGTCTGGGGAGCGTATTGACGGCGCAGGATTCTGCCCTTTCCAGGAAGCGGCAAATATATACAACAAGTCGACATTGCGTGTTGATTTAGGAGACGAAACATGAAAACAGCAGCATTCGTAGGAATGGGTTTGGCACTATTAGGCGTTGCCGGATGTGCGAACACTGAACGTTCGAGGAACCTCAACGACCCCAACGTGCCCGCCAAAGTTATGGCTCAGCAGGTATGCTCGAATTGCCATGGCATCGACGGCAATTCCACTTCCCCGAACTTCCCCAAATTGGCCGGGCAACAAGAAGCCTACTTCATTGCGCAGTTGAAAGGCTTCAGAAGTCACGGCCGTTATGACCCCGAGGGGTTCGAGTACATGTGGGGTATCAGCCGGAGTCTCACTGACGAGCAGATCAAAGGGCTGGCTGCGTATTTTGCCCAGCAAACCCCCGCGCCCAATCCGCCCGTGCATACTGAACGGATAAGCGCGGGCAAAGAAATATTTGAAAAAGGCGTCCCCTCCCAAAACGTTCCCGCCTGCGCGGTATGCCACGGCGCGCAAGGACAAGGGAATGCCACTTTCCCGCGCATCGCCGACCAGCACGCGGATTACATCATCAAGCAATTGCAAGTATTCCAGAGAACCGAAGAACGGCCGGAAGGCGCTGTGATGAAGCAAATCACGCACTCATTGACGGACGAGAATATGCAAGCGGTTGCAGCTTATCTCAACTCCATGCCAGTGCCGGCGAAATAACGGGCGCGCACCGATGCGCGGGATAGCGGGCCGGAATCCGTTCTCCCGCGCTAATCCTCAAGCTTCTTGATTCCGAGCATCTTGAGCACATATTTTTCGTACAAGGGATCGGACGTTCCCTTCTTCATCTTGCGCATAAAATATTTCTCGAATGCCACTTTGGCCACATGCACCCATATTCCCTTCTTGAACCAACTGACATTGCGCGGCGGAATTTGCGGCAAGGCCACGAACGCCGCGCCGGTGTCGCCCATATCCGCGAGACAAATGGCGTTCCAGGTGGCTTTGGCCTCGGCGGGTGCGCCGGCTAAATCGGCTTGGATATTGTGCACAATGGCCGTGACCATGGATTCGATCATATAGCCCGTCTTAGGCGCGCCCGTCGGCACCGGCGTGACTTCCACGGGCGGAATCGCAATACACACCCCTGCCGAAAAGATATTGCGATATTTCTTGCTGCGCTGATGTTCGTCCACCAGCACGAAGCCACGCGGATTGCATAAGCCTTCCACCGCAGCCACGACATCGACACCTTTGAAGGCGGGGATCATCATCGAGAATTTAAACGGCAATTCGTGCTCTTTCACTACCTCGCCATTGGCGCCATGTTCGGCGACGAACATTTTGCCTTCTTCCACCTTGGTGACCTTGGCGTTGGTAATCCATTTGATGTGGTGGTCGCGCATTTCGTGTTCCATCAGTCCTTTGGAGTCGCCCACGCCGCCTAAGCCCAAGTGGCCGATATAAGGCTCGCTGGTGACAAAGGTCATCGGCACTTTATTGCGCATGCGGCGGCGGCGCAAATCGGTATCCAAAATAAAAGCGAACTCATACGCCGGGCCGAAACAACTGGCCGCCGCCATCGATCCGACAATAACCGGACCGGGATCTTTCACGAAATTCTGATAATCCGCCCACGTCTGTTCCGCATGTTCCACCGTGCAAACCGAGCGGGTGAAATGCGCCGGGCCGGAACCGGGTATTTCGTCGAAAGCCAGCTTCGGACCGGTCGTGATCACCAGATAGTCGTATTTGATGGTCTCGCCATCAGCCAGCGTAAGCGTATTCTGCTCGGCATCGATTTGGGTCACGGCCTGGGCGATGAAGTCGATCCCCTTGCGTTCCAGATAAGGCCGGATCGGCAGCGTGACCTTGTCGCGCGTGCGCCAACCGACCGCAACCCACGGGTTCGAGGGAACAAATTGGAAATAATCTTGGGCGTTAATGACGGTGACTTGATGTTCTTTGCCGAGTGCTTCGCGCATCTCGTACGCGGCGGGCATGCCGCCAATACCTGCACCCAGAATAATGATGTGCGACATGCGAACCTCCTCGGCTTGGTGAATGATGGCAGTATGACAAGCATTGCTGCTTATGGTTTTATAGTACGCCGATTTTCTAATGCAAGCGCTCCCTCATCTAGCGCTCCTGGATTTGCTATTTGAACTGCCGGGCGCTTTGCTTTATAACTTCGCTATTGCAACACACAACGAAGCGCCAGCCCCGCCAACCATGCCCGAGTGGTACGTCTACATCCTCCAATGCGCAGATCACACCCTTTACACCGGCGTGGCCACCGACATCGCCGCACGAACCGCCACGCACAATGCCGGCAAGGGCGCCAAATACACGCGTGGCAGGCTGCCGGTGGTGCTGGTGTACCAAGAAAAAGCCGGGGAGCGTGGCGCAGCATTGAAACGCGAGCACGCTATAAAGAAAATGCGCGCCGAAGCGAAGCGGAAATTGATTGCAAGCAGCCTTGAAGATTTTCCCTGACATGTTGACCCTCAACTTTCAGCGTCTTTTCCCGCTGCTCTCCAAGCTGATTAGCAGCCACCGCGATTCAGGCACCATCGAGCTCAATCGTAAACGCATTTACATCCTACCTACCCGGCGCGGTTTGGTGTTTGCCGTATTTTTGCTGGCGATGCTTTTAGGCTCGATCAATTACGCTTTGAGTTTGGGCTTCGTGCTGACTTTTTTACTGGCGGGGTTGGGGCTGGTTGGCATGCTGCATACCTATCGCAACCTCGCTGGAGTGAAAATGAGCGCCGGTGGCGCCGCGCCGGTATTCGCCGGCGAGATGGCCGAATTTTATTTATGCTTCGATGCGCCCGGTGCGCGCCCCGCCATCGGGCTGCGTTGGCAAAAGCAGCCGCCGCAATGGATCGACCTGCTCGAACCGGGCCAGCAATGCGCACCGCTTTTGATACCGGCGACGCAACGTGGCTGGCTAGTCCCCAGCCGCTTCACGGTGTTCACCAATTTTCCTTTGGGACTATTTCGCGCCTGGAGCTATGCGGATTTTGGCATGCGCTGTTTGGTGTATCCCAAACCATTGACCAACCCTTTGCTGCCGCTGGGTGAAAACGCGGATCAAAGCGGCGCGCTCGCCACACAGCAAGAAGGCGCAGAAGATTTTTCCGGCCTGCGCGAATATCGCTTGGGCGATGCGCCACGTCATGTGGCATGGAAAGCTTCGAGCAAAAATGAGGTACTGCTGACCAAACAATTCGCCACACCCGGCGCGGCCACGCTGTGGTTCGATTGGCAAATCTTGCGCGAACCCGATACCGAAACTCGCCTATCGCTGCTTGCGGGCATGGTGCTCGAAGCGGAACGGCTGCAGCAAGCGTATGGCCTGCGCCTACCCGGCAAGGAGTACGCGCCGGGCGTAGGCGTAGCGCATCAAGAAGCCTGCCTCACAGCGTTGGCGCTATTCGGCAAAGCAGATACCGAGCATGCCGCCGCAAAAAATATTTCTTTCCCGAGGGAAAGCTAAAATGGGGATTCGCGCACGCCGCACGGTTGCTCCAAGCTGGCCACCGTTACCACTACTCAGCGGCTTGCTCGCCACGCTCGCCTTAGCCATCGCACCGCATGCATTACGTCTGCCGCTTTGGCTCATCGTTTTAGTTGCGGCGGTGATCGCCTGGCGCTATCTGGCCGCGCAAGAAAAATTACCAATGCCCAATAAATGGATGTTGCTGACCCTCGCCGCAGCCGCGACACTCGGCATTCTTCTGCAATATCACACCCTCTTCGGGCGCGATGCGGGCGTTGCGCTGTTCACGCTGATGGTGACGCTCAAGCTGCTGGAATTGAAAAGCGCTCGCGATGTGTGGCTGGTGATCTTCTTGGGTTACTTTCTGGTGCTTACCCATTTTCTCTACAGCCAATCCTTATTTCTCGCCGCGTATTTGTTCTTCATCACTTGGCTATTCACTATCAACTTGATTGCCTTCAGCCAGCCGCGCGCGCAACTGCCATGGCGCACGCAATTCAAGCTCAGCGCGCAATTGTTATTGCAAGCGGTGCCTGTGATGCTGGTGCTGTTCGTTCTCTTTCCACGTATCAGCGGCCCGCTGTGGGGACTACCCAGCGATGCGTTTGCAGGTCAAACCGGGCTCTCCGACAGCATGGCGCCGGGGACCATCAGCCACTTGGCCCAGTCGGATGCAGTGGCATTCCGCGTCGAATATGCGGGCAAACTGCCATCCCCCATACTGCGTTATTTTCGCGTGCTGGTGCTGGATCGTTTCGATGGCCGCACCTGGTCTGCGCATCGCGCGCGGCCGATGAACGACACGCTTCAGCCACGCGGTGAAGGCACGCGCTACACCGTGACGCTTGAGCCGCACAATAAGCCGTGGCTGCCGGTCATGGATTTCGCCGACCCTGCATCGCTCCCTTTGGGCAGCCAACTCAATGCCGACTTCAGCGTCACGCAAAAAGAATCGGTACAGCAGCGCAAACGCTACAGCGCGACATCCTACAGCGCCTTCGGCGGCACCCTCACTATGGAAGCCGATGATCTGCCTCGCGCCTTGCAACTGCCGCCAACGGGTAATCCGCGCGCGCGCGAACTCGCACGCGAGCTGCGGCGCGCGAGCCGTGACGATTTGGATTTTGCCAACAAAGTGCTGGCGAAATTTCACAACGAGCCTTTCGTCTACACGCTGCAACCGCCGCGCCTAGGTAGCGACAGCGTGGATGAATTTCTATTCGACACGCGCCGCGGCTTCTGCGAACACTACGCCGGCAGCTTCGCTTATCTCATGCGCGCGGGCGGCGTGCCGGCGCGCATCGTTACCGGCTATCAGGGCGGCGAATTTAATCAACTCGGCAATTACCTCATCGTGCGCCAAGCCGATGCGCACGCCTGGACCGAAATATGGCTCGATCATCGCGGCTGGGTGCGCGTCGATCCCACCGCCGCGGTATCGCCCAGCCGCATCGAACAAGGCATCGCCAGCGCATTGCCTGCGGGTGAAGCCTTGCCCTTGTTTTTGCGCGAGCCTAGCCCGTGGTTGAAACAACTTCAATTTTCCTGGGATACCTTAAACAACCGTTGGAACCAATGGGTGCTGGGCTACGATCAGGAACGCCAAGTCTCGCTCTTCGCGCGCTTGGGTTTCGGCATCATCTCCTGGCAAGACTTAGGCGTCTATTTACTCATCGGCGTCGGCAGCATCATCGGCCTCCTTGCTTTGTTCACCCTACGCGGCCGCGCTGAGTTCACCGGCAAAGTAGAACGCGCCTACGCCGCCTTTTGCACGCGCTTAGCGCGCGTCGGCATCGTCCGCGGCGTAGCCGAAGGCCCGCTCGACTTCGCTACCCGCGCCAAAACATTGCGCCCCGATCTCGCGCCGCGTATCGAAGCCATCACACGCTTGTACGTGGCCTTACGCTACGGCGCGGAGGCGAAACTAGAATGGGTGAGAAATTTTATGCAGATGGTGGCGCGCTTTAAAACAAAAAGATGAATCGCTATTGCTTCGGCTAGCCTCTAGGGCGCCAAGAATTTCTGCGCCGAGTCTTCTACGCTCTCGACCAAATTCTCCGCCAAACAATCCATCACCAGCGCATCGCTCATCCCGCGCAACCACGTCATCTGCCGCTTCGCCAATTGCCGGGTGGCAAAGATACCGCGATCGCGCAATGCATCGCGGCCAAATTCTCCTTGCTGATATTGCCACACCTGGCGATAGCCGACGCAACGCATGGCGGGCAACTGCGGATGGAGGTCGAAGCGTGCCCGCAACTGCGCCACTTCTTCGATCAGCCCTTGGTGCAACATCGCATCGAAACGCTCGGCGATACGTGCGTGGAGTACGGCGCGGTCGCTGGGCATCAAACTTAGGGGCAACACGCGATAAGGGAAAGCAGCCTCATTCTCTATCCCAGTGGATGTGGGCTTGAGCAGACTAGACATGGGCTGGCCAGTGAGTTCGTATATTTCCCAAGCGCGTGAGATACGTTGCGCATCGTGAGGGCTGAGCCGTGCCGCGGTTTCGGGATCGACTTGCGCTAACGCAGCGTGCAGCACGGGCCAGCCTGATTCTTTAGCACGCTTTTCGATTTTGGCACGCACCGCCGCATCGGCTTTGGGCAAGTCGTCCAAGCCCTCGCGCAGCGCTTTGAAATAGAGCATGGTGCCGCCCACCAGAAAAGGAATCTTGCCGCGCGCTGTGATGTCGTGCATTACGCGCAAGGCATCGTGGCGAAACTGCGCGGCGGAATAACTTTCGGTGGGTTCGATCAGATCAATCAAGTGATGCGGCGCAGCGGCGAGCGTGGCTGCGTCCGGCTTGGCGGTGCCGATATTCATGTGCCGATACACCAGCGCCGAATCGACACTGACGATCTCCAGTGGCAAGCGCTGGAGCAATTCCACCGCGACGTCGGTCTTGCCGCTGGCGGTGGGGCCCATGAGAAAAATCGCGGGCGGTAATTGCGCTTTCACTTGCCGCGCATGAACAGTTTATCCAAATCCGCCATCGTCATCTGGAACCAAGTCGGGCGGCCATGATTGCATTGGTCGGCGCGATCAGTGGCTTCCATTTCGCGCAACAGCGCATTCATCTCCGGCAACATCAAACGCCGGTTAGCCCGTATCGCGCCGTGGCAAGCCATGGTGGACAGCAATTCGTTACGGCGCTCGGTGAGCACGCGGCTCGCGCCGAATTCGCGTAAGTCTTGCAGCACGGCGCGCGCCAGTTCATTCGGATCGGCGTCGTGCAGCAGCGCAGGGATCGCACGCACCGCAATACTATTCGGTGACAGCACCGCCATTTCGAAGCCGAGTTGCGCCAGTGTTGCGCCCTGCTCTTCTACCGTCGCCACGTCCAGCGGCCCAACGGTGAGCGCGGCCGGAACGAGTAAGGGTTGCGTTGGCACGGCGCGCGCATCCAAAGCCAGTTTTAATTTTTCGTACACCACGCGCTCGTGTGCTGCATGCATATCCACCAGCACTAAACCCTTTTCGTTCTGCGCCAAAATATACACGCCATGCAATTGCCCCAGCGCGAAACCTAAAGGCGGAATCTCGCTCTGCGTCGGCCCTGCCGTATACGGCGGCGGCGCTGTCGCCAACGTCTCCTGCGCACCGGCAAACAGCGTCGAATAAAACGGGCTCGGCTCATTCGCCGCCAAGGGCATTTGGCTTTGCATCGGACGGAAGTAATTCGTAAATCCCGATGTCTGACGCCCGAAATCCGGCAACTGCTCCGTTTCACTCCGCACCCCAGCTTCACCCCGCGAATGCGCAAGCGCCTTATTCAACGCGTGATACAGGAATTGATGCACGGCGCGGCTATCGCGGAAGCGCACTTCGATTTTGGTCGGATGCACGTTCACATCCACCGCCGCCGGATCGAGATAAAGAAACAACACATAAGCCGGATGACGCGCTTGGTGCAGCACATCTTGATATGCCTCGCGCAGCGCGTGGGTGATCAGTTTGTCGCGCACGAAACGGCCATTGACGAAACAGTATTGCGCATCCCGGCTGGCGCGCGAATACGCCGGCACACCGGCGAAACCACTCAGGCGCAGCCCCGCCGCATCGACATCAATCGGCAGCGACGCTTGGGAAAAATCCGTGCCCAAAATATCGTGCACCCGCTGCGCCAAAGTGCTCGGGCGCAAATGCCAGGCCACGCGGCCATTGTGTTGCAGTGTGAAGCCGATCTCGGGATGCGCGAGGGCGATGCGCTTGAACATTTCTTCGCAGTGCGCGTATTCGGTGGCCTCGGTCTTGAGAAATTTACGCCGTGCTGGGGTATTGAAATACAGATCGCGCGCTTCGATGGTGGTGCCCACCGGATGCGCCGCCGGCAGCACGCCGGATTGTGCGCCGCCCTCGGTCTCTATTTGCCAGGCATGCTCGGCATCCGGCGTGCGGCTGGTGAAAGTGATGCGCGTGACGGAGGCGATGCTCGCCAACGCCTCGCCGCGGAAGCCGAGGCTGCCGACGCGCTCCAAATCCTCCAAGCTCGCGATCTTGCTCGTCGCATGGCGCGCAAGCGCCAGCGCCAACTCCGCGCCGGGGATGCCGCCGCCGTTATCGGTGACTTGAATTTGTTTAATGCCGCCCTGCGTCAAGCGCACTTCGATTTCGCTCGCACCGGCATCGACGCTGTTCTCCAGCAATTCCTTGAGCGCGGAGGCCGGCCGCTCCACCACCTCGCCAGCAGCGATTTGGTCGATCAGCAGATCGGGAAGAAGAAGGATAGTGGGCATGGCAGCATTATACCGTTAGCCGGTAACCGCCCAGGTATACGCCATTTATCATCGCCAGAATGCCTTCATCAGGGATTGAGCGGGTAAATCGTTTGATATACCCTCTTAGCTTTCGCGTCTCGGGTATATTCAATACCGTGACTCCAGACTGAATGAACCTGTGACCTATGGCGCTACATCCTAATTTCCCAAAATCGCCCTATGCCGAACTACTGCCGGAGCAGCGCTGGTTCCCGGCTGCGGAAGAGCTTCGAAGCACCGCGTATGAAAAGCTGCTGCCGCCGCTGGTCGCCAATATTCGCACCGAAGTATCAGCATGGCGGGCCGCAGATTATGCGGGCGCCTCGGAGACATCGCGCGCGCTCCTGAACTGGTGGTTCGAGACAGAGCACCTGGTCGAGCAGGCCGACGGCACCCTGTCGCCATTCCGTTATTACTTCGCACAGCGCGAAGCGGTAGAAACGGTGATCTGGCTACACGACGTGCGCAAGGTACGCGACAAGTTCGACCTGCTGCGCTTCTCCTCATTGAACGAAATTTCGCCCGGCGACTTCGACGAGGACTGGCCGCGCTACGTCATAAAAATGGCGACCGGCGCAGGCAAGACCAAGGTGTTGTCGCTGCTCATCGCCTGGAGCTTTTTTCATAAGCGCTATGAAACCGATTCGACGCTCGCGCGAAATTTTCTCGTGATTGCTCCGAACATCATCGTCCTCGACCGGCTGCGCGCCGACTTTGACGGGCTGCGCATCTTCTTCAACGACCCGATTCTTCCGGACAATGGCCACCAAGGCCGCAATTGGCGCGACGACTTCCAGCTCACGCTGCATATTCAGGACGACGTGCACGTGGTACGCGATACGGGCAATCTTTTTCTCACCAACATCCATCGCGTCTATCTCGGCGACGTGCGCGAGCCTTCGCTGGATGATGACGATTTGCGCGATTACTTCCTCGATCCCTTCGGCCCCAAGCCGGTGGGCAAAACCACCGACAGCAAGACCGATCTAGGCGAGATCGTGCGCGAAATTGAGGAACTGGCGGTTTTTAACGACGAGGCGCATCACATCCACGACCCGAGGATGGCTTGGTTCAAGAGCATCCAAGACATTCATCATCGGATGTTGCAGAAGGATGTGCGCCTGGCCTTGCAAGTGGACGTGACCGCCACGCCCCGGCATAACAACGGCGCGATTTTTGTACAGACGGTCTCCGACTACCCGCTGGTCGAGGCCATCCACCAAAATGTCGTCAAGCACCCGGTGCTGCCGGATGCTGTCAGCCGCGCCCGGCTGCAAGAGCACAAGAGCGCGATCTTCACCGAGCGTTATGAAGACTACCTGCAACTCGGCATCGAAGAGTGGCGCAAGAGCTACGCCGAGCACGTGACGCTGGGCAAGAAGGCGGTGCTGTTTATCATGGTGGACGATACCCGCAACTGCGACGAAGTCGGCGCCCATCTGGAAAAGATTTGCCCTGAGCTGGAAGGCGCGGTGCTCGTCATCCACACCAAGAACAACGGCGAAATTTCAGAGGCTGCGTCGGGCAAAAACAAGGACGAGCTGGAGAAACTGCGCAAGCAGTCCAATGAAATCGACACCTGGCACAGCCCGTTTAAAGCCATCGTCTCGGTACTGATGCTCAAGGAAGGCTGGGACGTGCGCAACGTCACCACCATCGTCGGCCTCCGCGCCTATGCGGCACAGAGCAACATCCTCCCCGAGCAAACGTTGGGCCGCGGTCTGCGCCGCATGTATTTCGGATCGGATACGCCCGAAACCGTTTCGGTCATGGGCACGCCCGCCTTCATGGAATTCGTCGAATCGATTCAGAGCGAGGGCGTTACCTTCGAGCACGTGCCGATGGGGCCGGGCACCGGCCGCAAGGATTCACTCATCGTCGAAGTGGACACGCAAGGCACCGACAAAAACATCGACGCACTGGATATCGAGCTGCCTAAACTCACGCGGCGCTTCAACCGCGAGTTCAAAGACCTCGAATCACTCGACCCCGCACAACTCGGCAACCCCAAACTCCCACTCAAGCCCTTCACGCCGGAGCAAACGCGCGAGATCGTGTTCAAGACCATGCTCGACGCCGAAGTGCATCACACCATCCAGCTCGATGGCGCCGGACCCGCCGACTATCGCTCCGTCGTCGGTTTTTTTGCGCGTCAGCTATTGAAGGAACTGCGCCTCGTTGGCGGCTACGACGTGCTGTATCCCAAAGTAAAGGCCTTCATGGGCGAGCACCTGTTCGCGGCGTCTCCGATGAATCTGGAAGACCCGGTTGTGCTGCGCAATCTCTCCGAACCCGAGGCCGGGAAGATTCTGTTCGATGCCTTCAAAACCGCCATCAACGCGCTCACCATCCAGGACACCGGCTCGGTGCGGATCGAAGACCGCATCCGTTTGCGCGACACGCGGCCCTTCCGCACCGAGAACCGGCCCTACCTCGCAGCGAAAAAATCGCTGTTCAACAAAATCGTCGGCGAGCCGAACGCCGGTGGCTTCGAGCTGACCTTCGCCGGTTTTCTCGACGCCGCGCCGGACGTCGCATCGTTCGCCAAAAACTACCTCGCCGTCGGATTCAAAATAGACTACGTCAAGGCTAACGGCGATCTCTCCAACTATATGCCCGACTTCATCGTGAAGACCACCGACAACATGGTCTGGATCGTCGAAACCAACGGCCGCGAAGAACTCGACCTGCCGCAAAAAATGACTCGCCTGCGCCAGTGGTGTGAAGACGCAACGAACGCGAGCCAAGCCGAAGATGGCCCTGTTTATCGCTTCGTGTATGTAGATCAGCGCGGCTTTGATCGCAACACGCCGAAAACTTTTTCGTCGCTCGCCACAAGCTTCAGTGAATACCAGAAGGCATAACCCCATGATGAAATACGCCGCATTCCAGCCTTGCAAATCGAAGCCGAATTCGTGAAGAAGATCAAAGCCGAGTTCAACAAAATAATCGAAAGGGTTGCCCATGAAGACTGAGATTGTACAAACACTCACCGACACCTTTGAAGCTCACGCACAGCAAGCGGAAAACGGTATCGAATTCTGGCTTGCCCGCGACCTTCAACACCGGCTTGGCTACGATGAATGGCGCAACTTTACTGCTGTAATCAATAAGGCAAAAACTGCTTGTGAAGTATCCGATCAAGCCATCTCAGACCATTTTGTTGACGTCAACAAAATGGTCGATCTCGGCTCAGGCAGCCAGCGTGAGGTAGATGACATCATGCTTACACGCTATGCTTGTTACCTGATCGCACAGAACGGTG
>JANYAU010000017.1 GCA_025361165.1 Betaproteobacteria bacterium
ACGGACAGGTCGATCTCGGCGCAGGCAATGACGTAGGTCATGCCGACCGCTATAACCGTGATCGTGGCGGTCTGCCGGAAGATGTTGAGCAGGTTGTTGCTGGACAGAAAACCCTCGTTGCGCAGCAGGGCGGCGAAGAACGCGAAGACGACGACAAAGCCGATGTAGATGATGTAGCGACGCCAGTCAACCCCGCGAAGTGCGCTGCGCCGGGTGGCGACCCCTTCATCCAGCTGCGCCGTGCTCGGATTGGTGCTGGTGGTGGTCATGCGGGGAAATTTTTCGTGGTGGCAGGATGTTTCCATTTCCTGTTTCCGGCCAGTTATATGAAGATTATGCCGCCTTGGCTTCCCTGGCATTTTGCGCTGGTGATGATTAGCGGCATGTTCGAGATTGCGGGGGGATTAGGCGTTTTGTTTCACTTCACGCGACGCTTCGCGGGTTATGGTCTTATTCTTTTGTCGCTCGCCGTTTTGCCCGCGAACCTGCAGATGTTGCTGAATGCGCGCGCAGCCGGTGATGCACTCGCATGGCAGGCGCTACTGTTGATGCGCCTGCCATTCCAACTACTGTTAATTTTTTGGATATGGCGCGCGACACAAGCTAAACAGAGTGAAATACTCGCCTATCGATAGATGTTTTTGCCTATGAGCCACAGGCCGTTTTATGAATAAAATTCGTCGTGTCTTCTAGTGTGGGCGCGATAAATCTGAGTGAACGTGCAAGTGAAATCAAAATTCCTATATGCGCTACGTCAGGGTAAGCAATGACTTGTGCTTTGCCGCCGCGTTGTTGCATCGCCTCGGCTAGTCGATAGCTATTGCGTGGCTTGACGGTCGTATCCGCATCGCCGGTGAGCAGTAAAAGGCTCGGGTCGGTGCGATCTACATAAAAAATGGGTTGAGTTTCTATCGGGTGGATTGCGCTACTAAAAACTTCCCGTACGTCAGCATCTTCGAAGGGTAAAAAATCATACGGCCCAGCTAAACCGATCATGCCGCAGGGTGCGATGTGACTGCCAGCCTGATTGCGAACCGTTTGATCGAGCGCCACCATTGCTGCGATATGCGCGCCGGCCGAGTGGCCCATCAAAAAAATGCGCCGTGGATTGCCGTCATAGTTCGCAATGTGGGTCTCCACCCACTGATAGGCTGATGCGGCATCCGCAATAAAATCTCGCCAGTCGACTTGCGGATATAAGCGATAGTTGGGAATGACCGTAATAAAACCCTTGGCAGCGAGTCCTTCGGCGACAAAGCGATAGTCGTCTTTGTCACCTGTTCGCCAACGCCCGCCATAGAAGAATATGACGACATCGGCATTTTTCGACTGCTCGACGGGGACGTAGATATCGAGTTTTTGCCGTGGGTACGAACCGTAAGTTTGGTCGCTGGTACGTTGATAATCGCTAGAGCCTACGCTTGCGTTCAAGATCGTAAATGGCGAGCAGCCTCCAATGAAGGCTGCGGCTGCGACTGCGACGATGAAACACAGCGCCGCGGCGCGTTGGAGGACCAAAATCGAATACCGCAAGGGAAAGGGATTAGTGGTGGTGATGCCCATGTTCTCCATGCGCATGCCCATGCTCGACTTCTTCCTTTGACGCAGCACGGACATCGGTCACGGTGCAGGTGAATTTGAGCGTTTGACCGGCGAGCGGATGGTTACCGTCGACGACGATGGTGTCGGCGGTGATTTCAGTGACTGTGTAGAGCAGCATGTCCTGGCCGTCATCGGATTCGCCTTCGAACTGCATGCCGACTGCTACATCCGGCACGGGGAAGCGGTCTTTAGCTTCCACGCGCACCAGTTCCGCATCGTATTCACCGAAAGCGTATTCCGGCTCCAGCATGAGAGTGAGCGATTCGCCGACGTTTTTGCCTTGGAGTTCGGCTTCTACTGTTGGGAAAATATTGTCGTAGCCACCGTGCAGGTAGCTGATGGGTTCTTCGGTTTGTTCCAGTACTTTGCCGGTGCTGTCGGCAAGCTGATAGGTGATGGAGACAACGCTGTCTTTGATAATTTGCATTTGGAAGATCTCAGGTTAAGTCCGCGCGGCCGCGACATGGGCTTTGCCGGGGGAGACGCAATTGCTACGAGCGCCATGGGCGCTATTCTACAATGCCTTGATGAGTTTAAGAACTTCGTGCGCATGGCCTTTGGGGCTGACACCGCAGAGGGCATGGCGCAGGGTGCCTTTTTTGTCGATGATGAAAGTAGAGCGCAGGCTGTCCCTTTTCTTCACGCCATCTTTTTCTTTTTCTTGCCATACGCCGTATGACCGGTTTGCAACGTAGCGCTTTCCCTAAAAGTTAAATCGATTCTAACCTATTTATGCCGCGATTCGTGTCAAGCGCTGCATTCATGCCATAAACGATTTGTGTGCCATCACGGGCTATAATCGGCGTATGAAAATTGAAATATTAAATGGCCTGACGGCTAAGCAATTTCTGGCCGAATATTGGCAGAAAAAACCGCTGTTGATTCGAAGTGCATTGCCCGGTTTCCGCGATTTCCTTAGCTTGGATACATTGCTAGCGCTGGCGCAGAACGAAGACGTGCAGTCGCGTTTGGTGACCGAGCGCGATGGCGCATGGGGAGTGAAGCAGGGGCCGCTGAAGCCTGGCGATTTTCGTGGCTTGAAGCGCGCGCACTGGTCACTCTTGGTGCAGGGTATCGATCAATTGTTACCGGCGGGCCGCGCGCTACTGTCGCAGTTCAATTTCATTCCGCATGCCCGGCTCGACGATTTAATGGTGAGCTATGCCCCGAAAGACGGTGGCGTGGGGCCGCACCTCGATTCATATGATGTATTTTTATTGCAGGGGCAGGGCCACAAATTGTGGCAGGTCAGCGCGCAGTTGGATTGCGAGCTCATTCCTGATGCACCACTACGGATATTACAGCGCTTCAAACCGGAGCAGGAGTGGATACTCGGCCCGGGCGATATGCTTTATTTGCCGCCGCGCTATGCGCATTATGGGATTGCGCTGAACGATTGCCTGACTTACTCGATCGGTTTCCGCGCCGCATCGAACCAAGAACTGATGACACAGTTTTTAGTGTATCTGCAAGACCGCGTGACAGCGCCGGGCATGTATGAAGATCCTGACCTGAAGCCGCAAGCGCATCCAGCAGAAATCGGTGCCGGCATGATCGAGAAAGTCTCGGCTATGATAGGTAAGCTCACTTGGGATCGCGGCGATATCGCACAATTTCTCGGTAGCTATCTCACCGAGCCCAAGCCGCATGTCTTTTTCGATGCACCGGCACGCCCCCTTGCGCGCGTCAAATTCCAAGCGGCAGCGGCCAAGCGCGGCGTGCGCTTGGCGCTCAAATCGCAAATGCTGTTTGCCGGCATGGAACTATTTATTAACGGCGAACACGAACATGTTTCGGGCGCATCCCACACCGTTTTGATTCGCTTGGCGGGCCAGCGTGTGTTGCCGCCGCCTTTATCGCTGCCCGGCGCGGCGGGGGACTTGCTGTATGGCTGGTATCAAGCTGGCTATGTCGAATTGGGTACTGCTTAGCCATGCCCGATGAGCCGCCATTTTCGCAGCACTTTAATGAAATTTGGCACGCCTCGACCTTAGCCGTGCCTGCTACTACCTTAGGGCTTTGATTCATGGTTTTCGTTACCCATCCGATTTCCGATACCGGTTTAGCTTTCGACCGTGCCGCCTGGCTCGATGGTTTGCGTGCTGCTTACGATGCGACGCCGTTGGAAGTGATCACCAAGGCACTGGATCTGGCGGCGGGCAGCCTGAGTTTTGCGCATGCCTTGGGCACGGCCAATGTATTAACCGGTTTGCGCATGGATTATCAAACCGTGGCCGCGGCGTTGGCCGCACACGCACCGTTGGAAGACGATAAACAACGCGAGGCGCTCAAAGCGCAATTGGGCGCGGAGGTGGCACGTTTGGTGGAAGGCGTGAATCGCATGGGGCGGCTACACCGCGCCGGCATGGATGTCACGCTCGACGAAGGTAAAAAAGAAGCAGTCAACCAAGCCGAGTCGCTGCGCAAAATGCTGCTGGCGATGGCCGAAGATATGCGCGTGGTGTTAATCCTGCTCGCTGATCAAGTGCAATTGTTACGCACCTTGGTGCAAGCAGACGACCCTGCTCGTGCACGCGCGGCCCACGAGGCGCAAGAAATTTTCGCGCCCTTGGCCAACCGGCTAGGCATCTGGCAAATTAAGTGGGAGCTTGAAGATCTTGCGCTACGCATACTCGAACCGGCGTTGTACAAAAAATTGGCTAAGCTGCTGGATGAGCGCCGGGTGGATCGTGAGGACTACCTCACGCAAGTGATGGCGCAATTACGTGAAGAGTTGCAGCAAGCAGGCGTGCCAGGCGAGGTGACCGGGCGCCCCAAGCATATCTACAGCATTTGGCGCAAAATGAAATTGAAGCACCTGGATTTCGACCAGGTGTACGACGTGCGCGCCGTGCGCGTGCTGGTGAGTGATTTGAAGGATTGCTATACGGTACTTGGCATCGTGCATGGCCTGTGGCAGCCGATTCCAGGCGAGTTCGATGATTACATTTCCCACCCTAAACCGAATGACTACCGCTCGCTACATACCGCCGTGATCGGTCCCGAGGACCGTGCGCTAGAAGTGCAGATTCGCACTTTCGATATGCATCAGCATGCAGAATTCGGTGTCGCCGCGCATTGGCGCTATAAAGAAGGCGCGAAAGCCAGCAGTGGCTTCGATGAGAAAATCGCGTGGCTTCGGCAATTGCTGGCGTGGAAGGATGATGTCGCCGATGCTAGCGAATGGGTCGAGCAATTTAAGACGGAGTTGTTTCAAGATCGCGTCTATGTATTGACTCCGCAGGGTAAAGTGATTGACTTGCCGCAAGGCGCAACCCCCTTGGATTTCGCGTACGCGGTACATAGCGATCTCGGCCACCGTTGCCGCGGCGCGAAAATCGACGGCAGCATCGTTCCGCTCACCTATAAACTCAAGAATGCGCAGCGCATCGAAATTCTCACCGCGAAACAAGGCGCACCGAGTCGCGATTGGCTCGCACCCGGCTTTCTTGCTACCTCGCGTGCGCGCGCCAAAATTCGTCAATGGTTCAACCAACAGCATTTTGACGAAGATCTAGCGCAGGGGCGCGAGATCTTGGAGCGCGAATTGCATCGCCTGGGCGTCGTCGGCTTCAACCAAGAAAAGCTTTCGCAGAAGTTCCATTTCCCGCGCCAAGATGACTTTCTCGCAGCGCTCGGGCGAGGCGAAATCACGCCCAATCAAACCGCGCTGGCGATCCAAGACCTCGCGGCGATTAAACCTAAACAGAGTCTTCCGCCACGACTGCCGAAACGGGCGCCGACGCGAACCACCAAAGGCGATGTGATCGTAGAGGGTATAGGCAACCTGCTGGTGAGTTACGGCAAATGCTGCAAGCCATTGCCACCGGATCCCATCGTGGGCTACGTTACGCGTGGTCGCGGCGTGGTGGTGCATCGCGACGATTGCGGTAATGTTTCCCGGCTGACGGACGAGCGTCGGACGCGCCTTTTAGAGGCGCACTGGAACACCGGAGCCAGCGGCTTGCACGGGGTGGATATCGGGGTGCAAGCGGATGACCGGCAAGGTTTGCTGCGCGATATTTCTGCCGCACTCACAGCGGAAAAAGTCAACGTGATCGGCGTAAAATCAGCAACCGATTCCGGTGTGGCAGATATGCGCTTTACCCTGGAAGTGCGCGATCTTAACCAAACGCAGCGGGTGCTGGCCGAGATTAAAAAGGTGAGCGGAGTGCATCGGGCGCGGCGCTTGACTTAACATATCTCGTCCAAATGGCAAATTAGCTTAAATCTTTTGTCGGTATTGTTTACAAATGGCGGATGTGAGGATGAATTAATGGAAATTAAAGCAATTAATATCAATCTATTGGATATATGGCGCGGATATTGCTTACTTCATGTGTGTGGTCTTTAAATTGGCTATTTATTTTAACAAGGGAGACTTTTGATGAACGTATATAGAAAATGTATCGCTCTGTTTTTTGTTGCCGCGTCCCTGTATTTACCTATTCAGGCATTTGCGATTTGTGTTATTGGCACTCCAGGGTGTGCTGGCGCCCCGGTACCCGAACCAGATACTGTTTGGCTAATGGTTCTTGGTGGCGCTATGGGAGGGATAGTTTCTTATCTAGTAAAGCGTAACAAGAAGAAATAGATTTTTTGATCGCAGGGAGGCTGGATAGCAACACCCTGCTGTATAGACGTTACATGTATTTTGCGCCACATCTACCAACTGTGTGGATGTAGCGCAATTGCTGTTATGCCCAGTAGTTCTTCGTCAAAATTCCTGTATAATTAAATTTTTAGGCGCGTAGCTCAGCTGGTTAGAGCATCACCTTGACATGGTGGGGGTCGTTGGTTCGAGTCCAATCGCGCCTACCAAAATCCGGAAACAGAAGTCAGACAATCGCATGATTGTCTGACTTCTGTGTTTTTAGCGATCTCATTCGCGAGGTTGATTTGTTGATTATTCGCTTACCCGATGGGTCTCAGCGTACGTTCGATGCGCCGCTGACGGTCGCCGAAGTGGCGGCGTCGATTGGTGCTGGACTCGCGCGCGCAGCCCTTGCGGGGCGGGTAAATGGCAGGGTGGTTGACACCTCGTTCAAGATTGAAAACGATGCCGATTTAGCCATCGTCACCGACAAGGATGCGGAGGGCTTGGACGTCATCCGCCATTCCACTGCGCATCTTTTGGCGCAAGCGGTGAAGCAATTATTCCCCGAAGCTCAGGTGACCATCGGCCCCGTGATCGAGGACGGCTTTTATTACGACTTTTCCTACAAGCGGCCGTTTACGCCCGAGGATTTGGCGGCCATCGAAAAGAAGATGGCGGAGATCGCAAAAAAAGATCTGCAAGTAAGCCGCACGGTGATGGAACGTTCGGATGCGATCCAGTTCTTCAAGAACCAGGGCGAGCATTACAAAGCGCAGATTATCGAATCGATTCCCGGCGATGAGGCGATTTCCCTCTACGGCCAGGGCGATTTCATCGATTTGTGCCGTGGCCCGCATGTGCCTTCCACCGGCAAACTGAAAATCTTCAAGTTGATGAAAGTAGCCGGCGCGTATTGGCGCGGCGATTCGCGTAACGAGATGCTGCAGCGCATCTACGGTACCGCTTGGACCAAGAAGGAAGATCTCGAGCTCTATTTGCATCGGCTGGAAGAAGCCGAAAAGCGCGATCATCGCAAGTTGGGCAGGCAACTCGATCTATTTCATCTGCAAGACGAAGCGCCGGGCATGGTGTTCTGGCACCCTAAGGGCTGGGTAATCTGGCAGCAGATCGAACAATATATCCGCACACAGTTAACCGGCCACGGCTACCAGGAAGTCCGCACACCCATGGTGATGGACCGCGTGCTGTGGGAGAAATCCGGGCACTGGGAAAACTACCGCGAGAATATGTTCACCACGGAGTCGGAAAAGCGCGACTACGCGGTGAAGCCGATGAATTGTCCCGGGCATATTCAGATTTTCAACCAGGGCTTGAAGAGCTATCGCGATTTACCCTTGCGCCTGGCCGAATTCGGCTCTTGCCATCGCAACGAGCCCTCCGGCGCGTTGCACGGCATTATGCGCGTGCGCGGTTTTGTGCAGGACGATGCGCATATTTTTTGTACCGAAGACCAGATTCAGGGCGAAGTCGGTGCCTTCATCGATCTGCTACTCAAGGTTTATAAAGACTTTGGTTTCGACGACGTAGGCATAAAGCTCTCTACCCGCCCGGAAAAACGCGTCGGCTCGGACGAGGCGTGGGATAAGGCCGAGGTGGCTCTGGATGCGGCGCTTAAGGCGAAGGGACTGCCCTTCGACCTGCAACCGGGCGAGGGTGCCTTTTACGGCCCGAAGATCGAATTCGCGCTCAAGGATTGTCTGGGCCGAGTGTGGCAATGCGGCACCATCCAGCTCGATTTTTCCCTGCCGGAGCGTCTGGGCGCCGCTTATGTGGCCGAGGATAACAGCCGGAAAATCCCGGTCATGCTGCATCGGGCCATCTTAGGATCACTCGAGCGCTTCATCGGCATACTCATTGAACACCACGCCGGGGCCATGCCCTTGTGGCTTGCGCCGGTGCAGCTAATGTTGATGAATATAACCGATAGCCAGGCCGAATATGTGGCCAAAGTGGCCGAGGAAATGCGGTTTGCCGGCCTGCGGGTCGAAACGGACTTGAGAAATGAGAAAATAACCTATAAAATACGGGAACATAGTTTGCAAAAGCTGCCCTATCAAGTCATTGTGGGTGACAAAGAGGTGCAGGCAAACAAGGTGGCCGTGCGTTCCCGTAAGGGCGAAGACCTAGGTCAGATGTCTGTGGCCGAGTTGGTCGACAAGCTCAAACGGGAGCTAGACGCGAAAGCGTAACGGCTGAATTTCGCAAGGAGCCAGACAGCAGAGCGAATTTTCTTCTGCTGGCTGGCTCCTTGTTTTGACTTTGGAGGTTTCTGCTATCGCTCAGGAAAAAGATGCGCGCGTGAATGAAGAGATCACGGCGCCGGAAATTCGTCTCATCGGTGTAGAAGGCGAGCAAATTGGCGTCGTCACCTTACAGCAAGCGATGGCGCTGGCTGAGGAAAGTGAAATTGATCTGGTCGAGATCGCACCCACCGCCCAGCCCCCGGTTTGCCGCTTAATGGATTACGGCAAATTCAAATACCGGGAAAGCAAAAAGAAGCATGAGGCGAAGCTGAAGCAGAAGCAGATTCAAGTCAAGGAAGTGAAGTTTCGTCCGGGAACGGACGAGGGAGATTATCAGGTAAAACTACGCAACCTGATACGTTTCCTAGAAGAGGGTGATAAGACCAAAATCACGCTGCGTTTTCGCGGCCGGGAAATGACCCATCAAGATCTTGGATACAAGCTCTTGAAACGGGTCGAAGCCGATCTAGTCGAACATGGCCAGGTCGAGCAGTTTCCTCGGTTGGAGGGGCGGCAAATGGTGATGGTTCTTTCGCCTTCTAAAAAGCTCAAGCCGGAAAAAAAGGAAGCAGAATAACGCTTGCTGTCGGCAGACACCGGTTTGATTTTGATTAACGAATGCGGAGTAATTTCAAATGCCGAAAATGAAGACCAAAAGCGGTGCAGCCAAGCGTTTTAAAGCGCTGGGCAGTGGCGCCGTGAAACGGACGCATGCCAATCTGCGTCACATCCTCACCAAGAAGACCACTAAGCGCAAGCGTCAACTGCGTGGAATGACTTCGGTTCATGCAACGGATGCGCGTCGTGTGCGCGCCATGTTGCCCTACGCATAAGGAGAGATCGCTATGCCTAGAGTCAAACGTGGTGTCACCGCGCATGCGCGGCACAAAAAAGTTCTCGATTTAGCCAAGGGTTATCGCGGCCGTCGGGGTAATGTTTATCGCGTCGCTAAAGAGGCGGTGATGAAAGCGGGGCAATATGCTTATCGCGATCGCCGTCAAAAGAAGCGTCAGTTCCGCGCTTTGTGGATCGCCCGGATCAATGCCGGCGCGCGCGAATGCGGCCTCACCTATAGCCGCTTCATGAATGGCATGAAACGCGCCATGATCGAAATCGATCGCAAAGTGTTGGCTGATCTCGCTGTGTTCGACAAACCGGCATTTGCCCAGATTGTGGAACAAGCTAAGGCTAGCCTGCCAGCCTAAGTAAGCAAGTCAAAAAAAGGAGGCGGAGACGCCTCCTTTTTTATTTCTAGAGACACTATGTCTGCAATCGAAAATCTTAATGCCATCGTGCAGGATGCGCTCAAGGCGCTTGCCAACATCACTGTTGCTGCCGAATTGGAACAAGCCAAAGCGCAGTGGCTGGGTAAGACCGGCACGCTGACCGAATTACTCAAGAGCTTGGGCAAGCTCTCCAATGAAGAGCGGCCGCAAGCCGGCGCACGTATCAATGCCGCGAAACAGCAAGTCGAAGCGGCGTTGAATGCGCGGCGTGACGCGATTAAAGCGCAGGCGCTGGAGCAACAACTAGCGCAAGAAGCGCTGGATGTCACGCTACCCGGTCGCGGTTTAGGCGTGGGTGGTTTGCATCCGGTGACGCGTACGCTAAGCCGCATCGAAGCGCTATTCCGCTCCATCGGATTCGAGGTGGCGGACGGCCCCGAAATCGAAACCGATTTTTATAACTTCACCGCGTTGAATATTCCCGAAAATCATCCGGCGCGTGCCATGCACGATACGTTCTATGTGGACGAGCAGCATGTGCTTCGCACGCACACCTCGCCGGTGCAAGTGCACTACATGCAAAATCATCAACCACCTATCCGCATCATCGCGCCGGGGCGCGTTTACCGCTGCGATTCCGATGTAACGCACACCCCAATGTTTCATCAGGTGGAAGGCTTGTGGGTGGACGAGCGTGTCAGCTTCGCCGAGCTAAAAGGGGTGCTGACCGATTTTATGCAACGCTTCTTCGAGCGCGAACAATTGGCGACGCGTTTTCGCCCGTCGTTTTTCCCGTTTACCGAACCGTCGGCAGAAATGGATATCGGCTGCGTGATATGCAACGGCGCTGGCTGCCGCGTGTGTTCGCACACTGGCTGGCTCGAAGTGCTGGGCTGCGGCATGGTGCACCCCAATGTGTTGCAGCATGTGAACATCGATAGCGAAAAATACATCGGCTTCGCCTTCGGGTTGGGTGTCGAGCGTTTGGCAATGCTGCGCTATGGTGTAAATGACCTGCGCTTATTTTTTGAAAATGACCTGCGCTTCTTAAAGCAATTTAATTAACCATGAAATTCTCTGAAAACTGGCTACGCAGCTACGTCAATCCGACGCTCACTAGCGAGGCCTTGGCGCATGCTCTGACGATGGCCGGCCTTGAAGTGGAGGCCTTAGAGCTTATCGCGCCACCATTCGATAAAGTCGTGGTGGGCGAGGTGAAGGCGCTGACCAAGCATCCCGACGCCGATCGCCTCAGTGTGTGCATGGTAGAGGTGGGCGCGGCGAGTCCATTGCAAATCGTATGCGGCGCAGCCAATGTGCATGCAGGTGCAAAAGTACCCTGTGCGCTAGTTGGCGCAGCTTTACCCAAGATGACCATCAAGCAAGCGAAGGTGCGGGGTGTCGAATCCTTCGGCATGTTGTGTTCGGAACAAGAGCTAGGCTTGGCCGAGGAATCTTCCGGCTTGTTGCTGTTGCCCACGGATGCGCCCGTGGGCGCATCGATACGCGACTATCTCGCACTTGACGACAAACTCTTTACCCTCAAACTTACGCCGAATCGCAGCGATTGCCTGAGCGTCTCCGGTGTGGCGTGCGAAGTCGCAGCGGTGACGGGTAGTCCCTTGACTCCGCCTGCTATCGCACCCGTTGCAGTCATGCATACGGAGGCGTTGGCGGTCGATGTGCAAGCGCCCGCAGTGTGTCCGCGCTACTGTGGCCGCATTGTGCGCGGCGTGAATGCGCAAGCGCCGACGCCAGCTTGGATGGTGCAGCGCTTGGCGCGCAGCGGCCTGCGTTCCATTAGCGCGGTGGTGGATATTAGCAATTACGTGATGCTCGAACTGGGTCAGCCACTGCATGCCTTCGATCTGGCTAAACTTGATGGCGGCATCACGGTACGCATGGCCCGTGCGGGTGAACAGATCAAGTTACTCAACGATCAGATTGCCACCTTGGAAGCAGACATGCTAGTCATTGCCGACAACCAGCACGCGGTGGCGCTGGCCGGGATTATGGGTGGGGCGGAAACGGCGGTGGACGAGAATACGCGCGATGTATTCTTGGAATCAGCCTTTTTCAGTCCGGATGCGATGGCGGGACGTGCGCGGCGCTTGGGGCTTGCGACCGATTCTTCGCATCGTTTCGAGCGCGGCGTGGATTTCGCCGCAACCCGCGACTGCCTCGAACGGGCGACACAATTGCTCGTGGAAATCTGTGGCGGCGCAGCGGGGCCGATTACGGAATCGATGCATGCCTTGCCGCAGCGCAAGCCGATCCGCCTGCGCGTTTCGCGT
>JANYAU010000019.1 GCA_025361165.1 Betaproteobacteria bacterium
TTTTGCCGCTATTCGGTCGACGCGCATTGGGCCATTCCGCACTTCGAAAAAATGCTCTACGACAATGGCCCCTTGCTGGGTTTGTATGCCGACGCTTATAAACTTACCGGCCACCCGCGCTTCCAGCGGGTATGCGAAGAAACGGTCGGCTGGCTCACGCGCGAAATGCGCGACGCGGCGGGTGGCTTCTACTCAGCGCTAGACGCCGACTCGGAACACGAGGAAGGCAAGTTCTATGTGTGGACACCGGAAGAAGTGCGCGCGCACCTCACAGCGGAAGAATACGCAGTCCTAGCACCGCACTATGGGCTCGATCTTGCGCCCAATTTCGAAGGCAAACATTGGCACTTCGTCATTGCCAAACCGCTCGAGGCCGTAGCAGAAAGCCTGAATATATCAGCCAAATCAGCAGAGCAAGCGCTCACCTCTGCACGTGAAAAACTGTTCGCCGTGCGTGAAAAACGGGTGCGCCCCGGCCGCGACGACAAGGTGCTGACGAGCTGGAACGCGCTCATGATTAAGGGGCTGGCCCACGCCGCGCGGGTATTCGATAAACCCGAATGGCTCCGGCTCGCGCAGCAAGCGGCGGATTTTATCCGCGCCCAGTTGTGGCAAGACGGCCGCCTATTGGCAAGCTACAAAGACGGCCAAGCCAAGCTCAACGGCTACTTGGACGACTACGCGTTCTTGCTCGATGCCTTACTAGAACTCCTGCAGGCCGAATTTCGCCCCCAGGATTTGGCCTTCGCCCAAGACTTGGCCGAGCGGATGTTGGCGCAATTCGAAGATGCGGCACAAGGCGGATTTTATTTCACCAGCCACGACCACGAGCAATTGATCCACCGC
Organism: Betaproteobacteria bacterium; assembly: GCA_025361165.1. Classification (GTDB taxonomy): domain Bacteria; phylum Pseudomonadota; class Gammaproteobacteria; order Burkholderiales; family Thiobacteraceae; genus RBG-16-58-11. The sequence goes on from JANYAU010000019.1 coordinate 847, forward strand.
CCCAAACCCGGCCCGGACAACGCCACCCCCTCCGGCAACGGCATTGCGGTCTACGCCCTACAGCGGCTAGGTCACGTGTTAGGCGAACCGCGCTTTCTGGAGGCGTCGGAGCGAGCGCTTACCCTGTTCTATCCTATCGTATCTAGGCAACCTACTGGCTACACGACTTTGCTCGCCGGCGTGAAAGAAAACCTGTCACCGCCCGATATTGTGGTCGTGCGTGGCCCCCCGGCAGACCTGATTCCGTGGCAAGCAAAGCTGAATTCGGCTTACCTGCCGCATACGCTGGCTTTCTGCGTGCCCAACGGCATAAGCGACTTACCTACTATGTTGGCCAAGCCCGAAACGCCTCTTGTCAACGCCTGGGTATGCCGCGGCGTTAGTTGCCTACCTGCCGTAACTACGCCCGAAGCGCTGATTGCGCTATGCAAAGGCGCGCGAGACGATTAACATAGCCGCGGATAAAAATTCTTACCTCGACAGTATCTTTAATAGGAGACAACATGAAGCTTGCAGCAATCGGTATTACCGTCGGCCTGCTTTTTGGCAGCCAAGCCATGGCGAATGATGGCCTGGCACTCGCGCAAAAAAACGCCTGCATGGCTTGCCATCAGGTCGATAAAAAAGTGGTTGGCCCGGCCTACAAAGATGTCGCCGCTAAATACAAAGGCGACAAAACCGCGGAAGCCAAGCTGGTGAAGAAAGTGAAAGAAGGCGGTAAAGGCGTATGGGGCGAAATCCCGATGCCGCCCAATGCACAAGTGAAGGACGAAGATATCAAAACCATCGTGCACTGGATTCTTTCGCTTAAGTAAGCGATCCCCGCACCCTAAAAAGCCGGCCCCAGCGCCGGCTTTTTTGTTTTCCGTTATACTTTGGCGATCGCCTTACCCATCCTCACGCACCAGGAGACGCCTCGTGAAATTCCGTTTGCTTACCTCCCTTCTCATCCTCGCCGTGGGCCTGCTCACCAGCGCGTGCGGTAAAAAAGAAAGCGTCGAAAACGCCAATCAAGTCGTGGTGAAAATCGGCTCGGTGTCGCCGCTGACCGGCCCGCAATCGCATTTGGGCAAAGACAATGAAAATGGCGCGCGCATGGCGGTGGATGAAGCGAATACGCAACACATCCTGCTTGGCGGCAAACCAGCCAAATTTGTGCTGATCAGCGAAGACGATGCCGCCGATCCGAAAACCGCCACCATCGTCGCGCAGAAGCTCGCCGACCAAAAAATCAATGGCGTGATTGGCCACCTCAATTCCGGCACCTCGATTCCCGCCTCGAAAATTTATCATGATGCCGGCATTGCGCAAATCTCACCTTCCGCCACCGCGATTAAATATACCGCGCAAGGCTACAACACCGCTTTCCGCGTAATGACCAACGATGCGCAGCAAGGACGCGTGCTGGGCCAATTCGCCGTCACCAAAATGGGGGCGAAGAAAATCGCCATCATCGACGACCGTAGCGCCTATGGCCAAGGCTTGGCGGACGAAGTAGAAAAAGCCGCCAAAGCCGCCGGGGCGGAAATCGTCGCGCGCGAATACACCACTGATAAGTCCACCGACTTCACCGCCATTCTGACTTCGATCAAAAGCAAAAATCCGGATCTGATTTTCTTCGGCGGCATGGATCCGCAAGCCGCGCCCATGGTGCAGCAGATGAAACGGCTCGGCCTCAGCGCGCAATTTCTCGGCGGCGACGGCGTGCAAACCACGGAGTTCCTGCATCTCGCGGGTGCCGATGGCGAAGGAGTCACCGCCTCCAACCCCGGCGTGCCGCTTGCTGGCATGCCGGGTGGCGTCGCCTTCCAACAAAAATTCAACGCCAAGTACGGCAAGATCCAAAATTACGCGCCTTACGCCTACGACTCGGTGAATGTGATGATCGACGCTATGCGCCGCGCCAACTCCGCCGACCCGGCCAGCTATTTACCAGAACTCACCAAGACCCATTTCCAAGGTGTGACTGGCAACATCCAATTTGATGCCAAGGGCGATTTGACCAACGGCAACGTGACCTTATATCAAGTCAAAAACGGAAAATGGGAACCGTTGGAGACCGTGAAAAACACCGAGCCCGCCCCGGCAAAATAATGACGTCGCGAGCGGGCTCAGACCCGCTCCTTGTTTATGGACACCTTCCTCCAGCAACTCATTAACGGCCTCGTTCTCGGCAGCGTCTACGCGCTGGTGGCGTTGGGCTACACCATGGTCTACGGCATACTCGAGTTGATCAATTTCGCCCACGGCGAAGTCACGATGATCGGCGCCATGGTCGCGCTCACAGTCATCGGCGCATTGGTCGGTGCGCACGTCGACCTGCCCGGAATCGTGATCGTGCTGGCCGGCGTATTGGCGGCGATTCCGGCGTGCATGTTGCTGGGTTTCACCATCGAGCGCGTGGCGTATCGGCCCTTGCGCAATGCGCCGCGGCTTGCGCCGCTGATCACCGCCATCGGCGTATCGATCTTGCTGCAAAATCTGGCGATGATCATTTGGGGTAGGCAATATATTTCTTTCCCGCCGATTTTGCCGCGCACCACCTATCACCTCGGCGGCGCAACCATCAGCGTGTTACAAATTTTCATTCTGGTATTGTCGCTGGTGATTATGGCGGCGCTGGTTGCCTTGGTGCAAAAAACCAAACTCGGCCGCGCCATGCGCGCCACCGCGCAAGCGCCGCAAGTGGCGGGCTTGATGGGGGTGAACATCAATTCCATCATTTCACTCACCTTCATTATCGGCTCCGCGCTCGCTGCGGTAGCCGGTGTCATGGTGAGCGCGTATTACGGCGTCGCGCACTACTACATGGGTTTTCTGCTCGGCCTCAAGGCCTTTACCGCCGCCGTGCTGGGCGGCATCGGCAATCTCGCCGGCGCGATGCTGGGCGGCTTGTTGCTCGGCGTAATCGAAAGCATGGGTGCGGGTTATATCGGCGACATCACCGGCGGTTTCATGGGCAGTAATTATCAAGATGTATTCGCTTTTTTCGTGTTGATTCTGGTGCTGGTGTTGCGCCCCTCGGGTTTGTTAGGCGAAAGAGTCGGTGAGCGCGCTTAAGCCCTTATCGCGCCGCCCGGCCTGGCTGGGCTTTGTGCTCATCGGGATTGCCTTGGCCATTGCGCCGTTCGTGGTGCAAGCAGGCTTAGGCATTTATTGGGTGCGCATTCTCGATCTCGCGCTGCTGTACATGATGCTCGCGCTCGGACTCAACATCGTGGTCGGCTATGCGGGTCTGCTCGATCTCGGCTATATCGCGTTCTATGCGGTGGGTGCTTACGTTTATGCGCTGCTGGCAAGCCCGCAGTTCGGCTTGCATTTGCCGTTCTGGATAACGCTGCCACTGGGCGCTTTGGTCGCGGCATTGTTCGGCGTGCTGCTGGGTGCGCCCACTTTGCGATTGCGTGGCGATTATCTCGCGATCGTGACCCTGGGTTTCGGCGAGATCATTCGTATTTTTTTAAATAATTTAGATCGCCCGATCAACGTGACCAACGGCCCGCAAGGCATTAATTTGATCGACCCGATTAGCATCGGCGGTTTATCGCTGGCGCGGCCGCAAGATATCTTCCCCGGCATGTCCAGCGCGCATGCCTATTATTATGTGTTCCTGGCGGCCACCTTGCTGGTGATTTTTATTTGCATGCGCTTGCAAGATTCGCGCATCGGCCGCGCCTGGGCCGCGATCCGCGAAGACGAAACCGCGGCCGAGGCGATGGGCATCAACACCCGCAACCTCAAACTGCTGGCGTTCGCCATGGGCGCAACCTTCGGCGGCCTGTCGGGCGGATTGTTCGCCAGCTTTCAAGGTTTTGTCAGCCCGGAAAGTTTCAATCTCATGGAGTCGATCATGATTCTGTGCATGATCGTGCTCGGCGGCATGGGCAATATCCCCGGCGTGATTCTCGGCGCGCTCTTGCTCACCATTCTGCCCGAGGCTTTGCGCTACATCGGCGACTTTCAGCGCGCCGTATTCGATCGCATCATCGTCGATCCCGCTGATCTGCGTATGCTGCTATTTGGCTTGGCTTTGGTGCTGATGATGCTCTTCCGCCCTGCGGGTTTGTGGCCCTCCAGCCAGCGCCAACGCGAGCTGCTTAAATCCGACGAACCAGCACCGCCGGGGCTGTATGACGAACAGCGCTAACGTCTTATTAGAAGCGCGTGGCGTAGGCAAGCGCTTCGGTGGCTTGGTCGCCTTAAACAAGATTAGTTTCAGCATCCGACACGGTGAAATTTTCGGTCTCATCGGCCCCAACGGCGCAGGCAAGACGACCTTGTTTAATTGCCTCACCGGTTTGTACACGCCCTCCTCCGGTGAAGTGCAACTCGACGGCTGCCGCTTGCACGGTTTGAAGCCGCACGCCGTGACACGCTTAGGCCTGGCGCGCACGTTTCAAAACATTCGCCTGTTCGCCCACATGACCGCGCTCGACAACGTATTGGTCGGCTGTCATACGCGCACCCACGCCGGACTATTGGGCGCGATCTTGCGCAACCGCGCCACCCGCGCCGAAGAAGCCGCGATGCGCGAGCGCGCCCACGCACTGCTCCAGCGCGCCGGGATAGCCAAGCATGCGCGGGCACTCGCGAAGCATCTGTCCTATGGCGATCAACGCCGGCTCGAAATCGCGCGTGCGTTGGCCACCGAACCCAAGCTGCTGGCGCTGGATGAACCCGCAGCAGGCATGAACCAAAATGAGCGCGGCGACCTAGGGCAACTGATCCAAAGCTTGCGTGATTCCGGCATCACCGTGCTGCTGATCGAGCACGATGTGAAGCTGGTCATGGGTCTGTGTGATCGGGTTTTGGTGTTGGATTACGGCGAAAAAATTGCCGAAGGCGCACCCGCAGAAGTGCAACGCGACCCGCGTGTGATCGAAGCGTATTTAGGGGGCAGCATTGGCGAGCCTGCTTGAGGTCCACGACTTAAGCGTCGCTTATGGCGGCGTGAAAGCGGTTACCGGCGCCAGCTTTTACGTCGCTGCCGGTGAATTAGTGTGCCTCATCGGCGCCAATGGCGCGGGTAAATCGTCGCTGCTCAAAGCGCTGACCGGCATGGTGCATGTATCGCACGGCACGACAAAATTTCAAGGCAAGGCCATCACGCATTTAGCGAGTCACGACATCGTGGCTCGCGGCATCGCCTTGGTGCCGGAAGGGCGCGGGGTATTTAGCCGCATGACGGTGGAAGAAAATTTGGCGATGGGCGCTTACACGCGCCAGGATCAAGCCGAAATCGCTGCCGATCTCGCGCAAATATTCGAGCTGTTTCCGCGCCTATTCGAGCGCCGCCGGCAAGCAGCCGGAACGCTCTCCGGCGGTGAACAGCAAATGCTTGCCATCGGCCGCGCCCTGATGAGCCGCCCGAAATTATTACTGTTAGACGAACCGAGCATGGGCTTGGCGCCGCTCATGGTGCAAAAAATTTTCGAGACCCTCCGTGCCGTCTCTAAAAAAGGCGTAACCATTTTTCTGGTGGAGCAAAATGCGAAGCTGGCGCTAGAAATAAGCCATCGCGGCTATGTCATGGAAAGCGGAAAAATCATCCTGACTGATACGTCGGCTGCGCTGGCGATTAACCCCGAAGTGCGGCGGGCCTATCTCGGCGAATAAACCGCAAAACTCCGGGCATCCATCATGCGTGCTTGATTTTCAATTAGGGACTGGGTGGCGCTAAAAATTGCGTTTGTGTTGAATTGCAAAAACGCGCATGTCTCTGTTGTGCCAGAACGAGGCGTTAGAACATTTCTTCCATAGCAGTCGCTCGATCAGGCTATTATCGGCGGTTGCCGTCAAGGTGTCGCTTCTGGTTGAGTGTTAAAGACTCTATGAGGATTACGGCGTCATCGATCCGTATTATCATTACATATGCGGGTAGACCAACTCGGAGCAATTCACCCACCGAAACAACAAGGAGAAAAGGTGATGGCAGAAGATTATCCCTACATGGTATCGAATAATAAGATCGGACCAATCCTCCAAAAGGCGGAGCAGGCCGAGAAGCCGTCACGCTTTACCAACGAATTCCTAAAGAAGCTCGGTTTCTCTAGTTCTAATGATCGAGCAATAATCCCGCTCCTAAAGCGACTTGGATTTCTGAATGAGAGTGGAGCACCAACGGAGCATTATGATGACTTGAAAGATAAGACAAGGCGTCCGTATGTTCTTGGAGAAAGGATAAAAGCGCTCTACTCAGAACTCTACTCAATTAATACAAACATTCATGATGCATCTGATGAGGAAATCAAAGGCGCTATCGCTCGCGTTACGGGAAAAGATGCACGGTCTGTGAATAGATTTTTTTCTACCCTTAAGACTCTTATAGGTCTAGCAAAATTCACACCGCAACCTCAGAAGAAAAAAGAAGAAGACAAGCCATCACATGAAACACCGAAACCGGATACTGATATTGCGAAAAAGGAACAGCCATCACATCCGTCATTTCATTACAATATCCAAGTGCACCTCCCCGCGACTACTGATATTGGTGTCTATAACGCCATTTTCAAAAGCCTTAAAGACAACTTGCTTATATAGGCGTGGACATGAAGCACATTGATTCATTAAAGAAGTTTGTGTTCAACGCATGGTTGCTTGATGACTCCCTTCAGAAGCTCGAAGGCGATGGGATTTCTGTACGATCAGGTAGCACTGTTATCCCGATTGAGCGTATCGAAGAAACAGATTTCAGTCCTCGAATAATCCACGATGCAAATCGTATGTCTGCTGTATATATTGCCTTCTTTTGTTTAGAAAATGCCGTACGGGAATTGATAAATGACCGCCTAATTGAGCGGCACGGCATTGATTGGTGGGAAACGTGCGTCCCTGAGAAAATTAAGGCCGCGGTAAAAAAATTAAAAGAACAAGAGGACAAGAATCGCTACCACACGCAACGAGCCACATCGTTAATCGGTTACACAATGTTCGGGAATCTTGCCCAAATTATTGTCAATAACTGGGAAGACTTTTCGGATCTATTGCCTTCCCAAGCGTGGGTATCATCTAGATTCGCGGATCTGGAGATGTCTAGAAATATCATAATGCATACAGGTGTACTCCCAGAAATAGAAATAGAGAGGCTGGAGTCGATTGTTCGTGACTGGATCAGACAGGCAGGTTAAGCCTAACAACATGCTCCACGAGACGTCGACCCTAACGCGCCGCTGTCTCTAAACCCGGGTGTTGAACGTCCGCTTCGGCTCGATTGGAGTCCCTGGGCGCAAAGTAAAACAAGCACCAATACGATCTTGCTATCGAGCGAATGTTCAGCTAAGAATCGAAAATCAAGCACGCATTACGGATACCCAAAACTTTTAAACACCCCTCCGGACACCCTACCGACACTAGGCAGCGCGGCGCGCGGCTTCACGTTCCGCCTTCTTTCCCCACAACCAAACATATTGCGCCAACGACCCGAGCGCGAAGACGAGCACGAGCAGAAAAAATATTGGTAAGTAATTCGCGATCTCGATGAGCCGCGCGGCATTGGCAAGCACTCCGATAAACAGCGCGAACGCCGCAACCGTATGCAGTTTGCCGAGCCGGGTGGGATGGATATCCACCTCGCCAAACAAACGGTGATAAGCAAATGCGCCGGCAACGATCACTGTGTCGCGCACCACCATCGCCAGCGTGAGCCACAGCGGGACCAGGGCTTGAAACGTGAGAACAAGCAAACAGGTGAGGGTGATGAGTTTATCCGCCAGTGGATCCAGCGCTGCGCCAAATTCGGTAGCGCGATTGAAGTGGCGTGCTACGAAACCATCGAGCGCATCGGTCAGTGCGGCAGCAGCGAAAGTGTACAGTGCATAGTCGTAGTAAGCGCGCATGAGGAAATACGCCAGCAGGGGCGCTGCCAACACGCGCAGCAGGGTGAGAATATTCGGAACATTCCACACCACTTTCATCCTGAGCGCCTCCCGCCCCCGCTGTATCGCACCTACCGGCCGTTACAGCCAATCTTTACCAATTAAAAAATCAGTATACAGTTGCGCTTCCGGCGAGCCCGGCTCGGGATGCCAATCGTAACGCCATTTAACAACGGGCGGCAGCGACATCAAAATGGATTCGGTGCGGCCGCCGCTTTGCAGCCCAAAGATCGTGCCGCGGTCGTACACCAAATTAAATTCCACATAGCGCCCACGGCGGTAGGCTTGGAAATCGCGCTCGCGTTCGCCGTACGGCGTGTCCATGCGCTTTTCCAAAATCGGCGCGTAAGCGGGGAGAAAATGATCGCCCACGCTCTCGACCAAATTAAAACAATGTTCAAACCCGCCGGCGCTAAGGTCATCGAAAAAAATCCCGCCCACGCCGCGCGGCTCCTGCCGATGCTTGAGGAAAAAATAGTCATCGCACCATTGCTTGAAACGCGAGTGATAGTCCGCGCCAAATGGGATAAGCGCGTTGCGGCACATGGTATGGAAATGCACGGCGTCTTCCGCGTAGCCATAATACGGTGTGAGATCCATGCCACCACCGAACCACCAAACCGATTCTGCACCTTCTTGCTTGGCGACAAAGCAGCGCACATTCATATGCACCGTCGGCGCATAGGGATTGCGCGGATGCAGCACCAGCGATACCCCCATCGCCTCCCACTTGCGCCCGGCCACTTCGGGCCGGCTCGCCATCGCCGAGGGCGGCAGCTTGTCGCCGAACACATGGGAGAAATTTACTCCGCCGCGCTCCAGCACATTGCTTTCCTCTATTACGCAACTGATGCCGCCGCCACCTTCGGGGCGCTCCCAGGTATCACGCGTAAAGGATTGGCCATCGATTTGCGCAATACGCTCGACGATGAGCATTTGCAGTTCGGTGAGAAATTTTCTGACGCGGGAAGCATCCATATTGTTGCGAATCTCTGCCACGGTTGTGAATAGTCTTCTGGCAAAAGCGATAATGGGTAAAGCAAGTTGGCGAAGCGTGCGATCAGCGGCTTATATCACTCTTGCTCTGCGTCAGTAGGCCCGCCAGAAAATGAGTTTAGCATTAATGGCAGTAATAATAGCGTGAACAACGTAGCCGAGACGATGCCGCCCACGATCACCACGGCGAAAGGCCGCTGCGTCTCGGAACCGATCCCATGCGATAACGCCGCTGGCAACAATCCCAGCCCCGCCATCAACGCAGTCATCAGAATCGGACGCAAGCGCCCGACGGCGCCTTCCAAAATAGCTTGGTGACGTAGCGTGCCGTGCCGCACCATCTCCATGATCTGCTCCAACATGATGACGCCGTTTTGTACTGAAATGCCTGCAACCGCGATAAACCCGACCGCCGCGGAGACCGACAAGTGCAATCCAGCGAAAGCCAAGCCGGCCAAGCCACCGATCAAGGTAAAAGGGATCATTAGCAACACGAGTAAAGCCTGGCTCACTGAGCGAAATGCCCAGAATAACAAAATGAATATCAAGCCAAAGCTCACCGGCACGATGAACTCCAAGCGCTTCATCGCCCGCTGCTGATTTTCGAATTGGCCGCCCCAAGTAATGCGATAGCCCGGAGGCAGGCGAACCTGAGCAGCAACAGCATTCATCGCCTCATTAACAAAACTGCCTTGATCGCGGCCGAGCAGATTGACCTTTACCGCCACGCTGCGCCCACCCCCTTCGCGGCTGATGCGCGCTGCGCCTTGCCGGACTTCCACACGCGCTACCATATCCAGCGGAATCGTTCCGGCGTTGTTCGGCAAAGTGACGGGCAAGTTGCCGATATCATCGATTGCGTCACGATAGGGTTTGTCGAGCCGGACGGTGACATCGAACCGGCGATCACCTTCATAGAACACATTGACCGCGGCGCCTGCCATGGCGGTTTGAATCATGTTGTTGACGTCGTTAACGTTGGTTCCATACCGCGCCAAACGATCGCGGTCGAGACGCACATTCACCTCTGTCTGCCCGCCTATTTTGATTTCCGCCACATCGGCCGCGCCTTTTATATGGCTCAAAACGGCTGCGACTTGCTCACCCCTGTCTTCCAGAATTTCCAGGTCGGGGCCAAATATTTTGATGGCGATCTCGCCTTTCACGCCGCTCAATGCCTCTTCCACGTTATCCTGGATTACCTGCGAAAAATTGGTCGGCACCCCGGGCATGGCGCGAATCTTTTGGGTCATATCCGCGATCATCGCTTCTTTATCCGTAAACCGCCATTCGCTCTTGGGCTTGAGGTCAGCCATGATCTCCATGTTGTTGGGCCCTTTCGGATCGGTGCCATCATCGGGGCGGCCCACTTGGGTCACGACATTATTCACCTCCGGATAGCTCTTCAAAATCGCACGCACCTGGCGCTCGACTTCCTTGGTCCGTTCAAGCGCGGTGGAGGGCGGCAGCGTAATCGTGAGCCAGATATTGCCTTCATCCAGCTTAGGCAGAAACTCGCTGCCCAGCAGCGGCACCAGCCCTATCGATAAGATCAATAGCGCCAAGGATGCGCCGCCAATCCATATTTTTCGATCTTGACTCCAGAGCAAAAGCTGGCGATATCGTTCTTGCAGATGCCGCATCCATGGGCTGTGCTTCTCCGCCATGTCGGATTTTTTTAGTGCAAAGGTAAGCAGGGTGGGCACCAGCGTGAGCGTCAATAAGATGGCGCCGACCAAGGCGAAACTTAAGGTGAACGCCACTGGCGTGAAAATCTTTCCTTCCACGCGTTGAAAGGTAAAAATGGGCAGGAACGCGAGAATGATAATGGCCTTGGAAAATAAGATCGGGTGTCCCAGACTAGTCGCGGTCTGCTTCAAGGCGTGCAAGCGCCAGCCGTAGGTGCCGTGCGCCGCGATGTGGTCTAGGTTGGCGACCGCCAGACGCACCATCAAAGCCTCGACCAGCACCACCGCGCTATCGATGATAATGCCGAAATCTACCGCGCCCAGCGAAATTAAGTTCGCCGAGACGCCACGGGCATCCATCAAAATGAAAGCGAACAACAAGGACAACGGTATCACCGCGGCCACGATCAGGGCCGCACGCCAATTGCGCAGAAAAATTACCAGAATCGTCAGCACGAGCACCGCACCCAGCAGTAAATTCTCGCTTACCGTGTGCACGGTATGCCGAATCAAATCGGTGCGATCATAGAACGGCGCGATCTGCACGCCCGGCGGCAAGGTACGGTTCAACTCGGTGACTTTATCTTTCAGCGCGGCGATGACCTTGGCCGGATTTTGGCCTTTGCTCATATCAACGATGCCTTCGACCACGTCGTCACGCTGGTTGAACGCCACGATGCCGGAACGCGTGCGCGCTCCAATCACCACCTGACCGAGGTCACTTATGTAAATCGGCTTGCCGTTGCTTGCGCTGACCACCACGCGCCCGATATCGTCTAGGCTGCGGAAGAGACCGATGCCGCGTATCACCAACGCTTCGTCGCCACGCGTTAGCAACCCGCCACCCGCGTTGCCGCTATTATTAGTGAGCGCCTGGCTCACTTGATCGATGGTGAGATTAAATTTTTTCAGCAAATACGGATTGAGTCGCACCTGGTATTCCTTGATCGTGCCGCCGAAACTCACGATGTCCGCGACCCCGGGCACCTGGCGCAAAGCGGGGCGTATCGTCCAATCCTGAATCGCGCGAATCTCCGAGAGCGGCATGCCAGGTGGCGCATCCACTACATAGCGATAAATTTCACCCACCGCATTGGTGAGTGGCGCAAGCGAAGGTTGTAGCCCGGGTGGAAGGCTCACGCCTTGCAATTTTTCCAGTACCTGGGCGCGCGCGAAATAGTCATCCGTGCGATCCGAGAAAGTGAGCGTGATCACCGATAGGCCGGTCATGGAAACCGAGCGCAGTTGCGTGAGATGGGGTACGCCGCTCATTTCCTTCTCGATCGGCAACGTCACGCTACGCTCCACTTCTTCCGGCCCTTGGCCGGGCACTTGCGTCACCACCTGCACATGCACGTCTTCCACGTCAGGAAAGGCTTCGATGGGGAGCGCCTCCATCGCGCGCAAACCCAGGATGACCAATGCGGCCACCGCCATGAGTACAAAGGCCCGCTGCTGCAGCGCAAACGTAATCAGTTTATCGAGCATGTCTTAGGGGCCGCCGGCAAGTTCGGAATTGAGCAGCAAAGCGCCGGTGCTTACGATGCGCTCACCCGCTTTCAAGCCCTGAGTGACAATACTGTAGTCGCGGTTTTGATTCGTGACCGCCACCCGGCGTTTTTCAAGATTCCCCGGCGCGGTTTCAACAAATACGAAGTAGTACAGGCCGGTCACGATCAAGGCGCTGTTGGGCACACGCAGCACGCGGCGTTGGGTATCCGCAATCAAGGTGGCGCGCGCAAACATTTCCGGCTTCAAGCGCCTATCGGGATTGGCCAGTTCGCAACGAATCTGTACCCGGCGACTGACTGGATCGAGCGCGGCACCCACGGAGATGACGCGCGCCTGAAACGTTTCGCCCGGAAACGCATCGACTTCGATCGCAACGGCTTGGCCAGGGTGCGCTTTACTCAGCACCGTTTCCGGAACGTCTATCACCACCCACAAGCGCGCAGGATCGGTAATAACGAACAGCGGGGTTTGCGCATCCGTGCGGACTTCCATGCCTGGATTCACCTGTCGTTCGGTGACGACGCCGGAAATGGGCGCACGCAAAGCATAGCGCTCGCCGGTTTGGCTTGCGCTGCCCGCTTGCGAGTAATTGCGCAGTTTGAGTGCCGCGCGCTGCGCTTCAGCACGCGATTGGTGAAGATCCGCTTCAGCCGTTTCCAGGTCTTTGCGCGCCAGAACTTCGCCCTCGAACAACATCTTTGCGCGGGCATAAGCCGACTGCTTCAGCTGCAAATCCGCTGCCGCTTTTGCCGCATCCGCGATGGCGCTGCCGTAATCAGGAGAATCCAGCCATAGCAAGGGCTGACCCGCTGCAACTTGATCGCCGGGCTGCGCGCCTAAGCGAATCACCCGTCCCGCGACCGGCGAACTCACGCGGGTGGTGTGGCTTTCGTCATAAGCGATTCGGGCAGGCAAGGGTTCCGATGCCGGTTCGGGCATATCGGCCACGGCTTGAATGCGTAAATTGGCAAGCTGCGGCGCAGCCGGTGCATAATGCAGCACATTGCTTTCCGGCGCCGGCAACACTCCCGCAGGATCGTGGCGCGTCACTTTCACTGCAAAATATTTCGCATAAACCCCATAGCCCGCCAACCCCACCGCGACCAGCAAAACCCCAACAAGCATTATTCTTCGCTGCTTCATTTTTCTTCTTTCGCATTGACGGTGATCGCGCTTTGCCAAGCCACGAGCGCTTTTGCGTATTCGGCTTCTGCGGTGGCCGCATCCAGCAATGTTGCTTTTAGCGTGCGTCGTGCATCTAATAAATCCATGACGCCCAGCGCACCATGCCGATACGCAAATTCCGCCGCGGCAGCGGCTTTGCGCGCTTGATCGAGTATCGTTCCGTGATAACGCCGTACTCGATCGGAGGCCGACTCCACATCAGCGCGCGTCCGCGTACTATCAGTACGAGCTAAGGCTATTACGCGCTCCAGATTATCTTCTGCCGCCATCCGATCGACTTCAGCACGACGAATTTCTCCTGCGTATTCATAGTTGGCGAAAATGGGAATGCTGATACCCACGCCCAGCATATTGCGGTTATCTGGCGGAAAGTGCTCATATTGAACGCCGACGGTCACATCCCGGCTACGCTGTGCACGCGCCAGATCGCGAGTCTTCTCCGCCATGTAACTACGCGCGCGCGCGGCTTTTACATCGGGCCGCGACTCGAGTAATGTCTCTAGATCCGGCATCGGCGCTAAGCGGCTAATCGGCGGCCAAGAGTCGCTCGCCCTGATTCGGGAAGACTCGGCCTCCATTCCGATCATGTACGCTAATGTGGCTTGCGCCTTAAGTACGTCCGCACGGGATTGACGCATATCGTTTTCCGCGCGCAGCGCATCGACGCTGACCCGCGCCACATCGGTGGGTGATACATCTCCCGCGCGCAAGCGTTTCTCGGCCGCGTCGAGCGTACCCCGATACAAGCCCACGCTCTCACGTGAAACCGCCTCGCGTTGTTGCGCAAGCAACAAATCAAAATAGGCCGATGCGATGCCGCTTACTAACTGGCGCGCATTATCGGCCAAATCCGCGCGCCCCGCTTCGATACCCTGTGCGGCAGCGGCTTGGCGCAGACCTCGTTTGTCGCCGCGCTCAAATAGCTGATCGACACGGATAATCGTGTCCACATGCTTTTCCCACAGACCGCCCTTACCCACGCCAGTGTGTGGATTAATACTCGCGGTATTGATCGATAGCGTCGGGTTCGGTCGCTGTGCGGCGCTAATCGCGTCGGCTTGTGCAGCCTCAAGTCCGCGGCGCGAAGCTGCTAGCTCCCGATTTCGCCGTGAGGCAAGATTTTCGACTTGCTGCAAAGAGAGGTCGACCATCTCCGCGCCTATCGCACTAGGTAATAGCGTCTCATCGGCAAGCAATGTGCCGCTACCGCACCCCAACAGCAGCAACACGAATACAGCTATTCTTTTCTGCATAAGCAATCCAACTGGGTTATGGCATTGCGCCCTGAGATGCGGCGTATTCAAAGCGCGCAATCATAGCCATGCTTGCTTACAGCGTACTTACGTTTGAAAATTATTATTGGAGCGAGGGGTGCCCGGCCGTTTTCTCGATAGGCCAGGTAATGCAAAAAATTGCGCCGCTGTATTGTCCGGACCAGATGGTTATTTTTGCTGCGTGCATATCCGCGATTTCTTTTACAATCGCCAGCCCCAAACCACAACCCTCATCGGGGCTACCGGGAATACGGTAAAAGCGGTCAAATATTTTTTCTTGTTCTTCTTGGGGAATACCGGGGCCGCTATCCTCGACTTCGAGATAGGCCTGGCCGGCTTGGAAACCGCAGCGCACAGTTACGATGCCGCCCGCCGGGGTGTAGCGTAATGCGTTATCGATCAAATTTCCCAGCATCTCGCGCAGCAGCCAGGGATTGCCCAAAACGTTCGCCGCATCGATTTCAAATCCGAGGTCGATCTCGCGCGCAATTGCGCGATCTAAGAATAGGGACGCGCTGTGTTCTACCAGGGACTTCAGGTCTACGCGTTGCTGCTGGGAAAATAGTGCTTCGGCCGGTTCCGCTTTAGCAAGTACAAGTAGCTGGCTGACTAGATGTGAAATGCGCTCGGTGGCGTGTAGCAGATGCACAAGCTTGACTTTGCCCGGAGCAAAATCCGGATCACCGGCGAGCAATTCAAGCTGCGTCTGTAATCCGGCCAAAGGGGTGCGCAGTTGATGTGCCGCGTTAGCGACAAAACGGTTTTGCGCGGACGCGGCGTCCGCCAATAGCGTGAACAAGCGATTGAGCGCCATAGCCAGCGGCTCGAGTTCAATGGGCACTCCCTTTACCTCCAGGGGGCGCAAATCACTCGCGGTTCGCATGCGGATTTGCGCGCTTAACGCTTCCACCGGACGCAGTCCTTTTTTAACCCCCACCACCACGAGCAAGATGGTGGCGATCGCGCCTATGAAATCCAGTCCCAACGTGATCCCGGCGATTTTCCGAGCAATGGCGGTTCGTTTTTTTATCGTCTCGCCCACCTGGACAATGGCGTAGGTATCTCCAACAGGAAGGCGCAATTGGGCAACGCGAATCGGCTGGCCCTTATGCATGGCGTCATAGAAAACGGGATTCTGGCGGCCTTCTTCGGCATGTTTATCTACAAGGTCGCCATCTCCATCAACCAGCCGACCCTCCGCGGAAAGCACCGAGATATATGTCTGATCAACCTGATTCGCCGCGCGTAGAATTGATTCAGCTTGCGGGGATAATTCGACGACTAATACGCCGTGTTCCTGCCGTACATGAGCTGAAATGGCTAAGGCCGTGCCCAGCAACGCTTGATCGTAGGCCTCCTGCGCTGGGCCGGAAGCCAGCCGGAAATCACTGATCACCCCTGCTGCAAGAATCATCACCAATGGGATAAGCAACCATAACAACAAGCGCTTGCGGATGCTCGGCCGGCTGCGTGGATTAAGCCGTTCCATCTATCCGGTAACCTATACCGCGCACCGTACGGATAATCGCACTCCCATCGGCAAGCTTGGAGCGTAATCGCGAGATATAAACCTCAATCGCATTGGGTGTGAGGTCACTATCCCAGCCGCTAAGCACCTGGAGAATTTTCTCTTTACTAACCACGTTCGGCGACTGGAGCAATAGCAATTCGAGAATCGCCCATTCGCGTCCGGTTAATCCCAGCGTCTGCCCTAACAGGCGCGCGGTATGTTGGGCGGTATCCAGCTCCAATTCGCCACAAGTGAGGCGTGAATCAGCCACTGAGTGGGCGCGCCGCACCAAAGCACGCGCACGCGCCACCAACTCGGGTAGTCGAAAAGGCTTCACCATATAGTCGTCGGCGCCCACATCTAAACCCTTTACACAGTCGTCCACGGTGTCGCGTGCGGTGAGGATCAGTACCGGGGTTTTACGCCCGCTATCGCGGAGACGTTTGATTAAGGTGAATCCGTCGGCCTTAGGTAAACCCAGATCGACGATCAGCAAATCGAAAAATTCACCGATCGAATGCCGCTCTGCGTCCTCGGCACTGCCAACCAGGTCCACGGTGAAATGCTCTCGCTCAAGTCCACGCTTGATGCCATCAGAAACCAACGCGTCATCTTCCACGACCAGCACTCGCATGACATCTCCTCCACGATAGTCAGCGGTATTGTCGTGCAATCAGTACCGCATTGCCACCGCCGAAGGCGAATGAATTCGACATGACAGCATGGCCAGCTTGCAGCTCGCGGCCCTGCCGGGGCAAATAATTGAGCGGGCAAGCCGCGTCGGCTTCCTCAAGATGCGCCGTGGGAGGTGCGAAACGATTCGTCAGCGCAAGTACGCAGGCGATGAATTCCACCGCGCCCGCGGCGCCCATGAGATGCCCGTGAACGGCTTTCGTCGAACTAATCGCCAAGTCTTGTACCCCCGAGCCAAAAACTTGGGCGATCGCCTCCGATTCGACTGCGTCGCCGATTTTTGTCGCCGTTCCATGGGCGTTGAGATAGCCGATCTGCTCCGGACGCAGTTCCGCACTGCGCAGCGCGGCTCGCATGGCGCGCCCCTGTCCAGCCGCATCGGGCCGCGCTAAGTGTTGCCCATCCGCAGCATTACCGTAACCGCTGAGTTCGGCGTAGATGCGCGCGCCTCGGCGACGCGCCCGGGTTTCGCTTTCCAGCACTAGCGCTGCCGCGCCTTCGCCCAGTACTAACCCGCTACGGCGCCGGTCGAAGGGGCAACAACTCTGCTCCGGATGTGTCGGATTAAGTTCGGCCAAGGTTCCCAATACTTGCCAAGCGCGTAGCGTTCCCGACGTTAACAAGGCCTCCGAACCACCCACAATCGCCACATCGATTTCGCCAAACCGGATAGCGCGCATCGCTTCGCCGATTGCCATGGCAGAAGAAGAACACGCATTGGATATAGATAGCATTGGGCCAAGCAGAGAAAATTCGATGGAAATCTGCGCCGCCGCGGCATTCGCCATGGCGGTGACCACCGTGAGCGGGCGCAGCCGTTTCTCATCGCTGCCGATGAGGCAGGTATAGGCCGACTCGAGCGTATCCGCGCCGCCCATACCAGTGCCCCAATACACGCCGGCCCGCTCGCGCTCGTCTGGCGTAATCTCTGGCATGGCATCATTCATGGCTTGCCGCACTGCGACCAACGCAAATTGCACATGGCGGTCGAGCTGACCCGCTTGCATCCGGCTAAAATGCTCGGCCGCATTAAAATCTATTGCCGCAACCGGCAGCGGATCGAGCAAATAGGCCGCGTCACCCGGATGACGTCGCACGCCGGATCGCGCATCGACGAGGCTTGAAAAAAATGACGCCGTGTCGCAGCCAGTGGGGCTCACCACACCCATCCCCGTGACAAGCACTCGTTGCATGGAATGCGATCTAACCCGGTGCGCCTGGATGCGCTTCCAGCTGAGCGCGCAGGATATCTACCAGGGAAACGAGATCATTGATGGAGGTAATTTTCTCCGCAGAGGAGGGCGGGATGCGAATGCCAAATTCATCTTCGACGGTGAACAGCATCTCTACTAGAGAAAGAGAATCGATCCCCAAAGCCTCGAACGAAACGTCATTCTGAATGACTGCACCGTCCACTTCAAATTCACGGATGGCTATGGCACGAATGCGGTCTAGAGTGCTCACCAAGCGTGTCTCCATGGTTTAATCGGTTAAGAAAACGGATGACTTCATCGGCAACTTGCTCGCGCTCATTATCCAAGGTCAGCATGTGGAAGCTATCATGAAACCAATGGACATTGACATCCTTGGAACCAATGCGTTGCGCGATGAAGTGCGCATTCTTTGGGCTGGACACGTCATCCTCGACCGCGTGCAGAATCAAAGCCGGGATCGCCACTTTTGGCAAACCGCGCTTCACTTGCCGGATTAAGCGGTGCGACTGGTATAGGCTGGTTGCGGGAAGGTAGGCCGCACCCGCCGGCGAAGCGGACTCGCGCTGCATCATCTCGGCGATCCAAGCGCGGAGCCGGGGGTTTTTAACCCCAAAGGGCGCACGTTCGCGAAACCGGTACCAATAGCGTAGCGGCGTATAGTAAGCCAAGGGCAAGAATACCCGGCTACGCGGGACATTCCAGCCATCGAAAAACAATGTCGGCGAAATTAAAATTAGCCCATCGACGCCGCAATGCGGCTGGGAGGCTAGCGCCATCGCAAGATTCGCGCCGATGCAGATGCCGCCAAGCAACACTTGCTCATGGTCGGTGCGCAATATTTCAATCTGTTTGCGCACGTCCTCGACCCATGATTCATAAGGCGTAACCTGGTGCCTATCTTGCCATACACCATAACCATTTATAAATGGCACGCTTACGGAGTGCCCGCAACGCTGTAGCCGCCGGGTGAGCGGTTGCAGTTCAAGCGGATTGCCGCATAGGCCATGCAACAGCAACACCGCAACACCGCTATCCCCCTGGATGTTGATATTTTGATTCATAACCCTCCAGGGTAATAGTGGATTCCTTTCATTTCCCTGACGACCATCGAATCACCCCCCTGCTTCTAAAAAAGGCTCGGCACACACACTGTGTGTCACGTTCAACCGGGGGCGCTGGGTCCGCTTAACCGCGCAATTTTTTCCCGGATGGGAGGTCGATGATCACAGACGGCGTTTTACGGTTACCCACACGTCCGGGTAACACCCACGCTTCTGCGCCGAAGGCCCGCACCACCTCCGCGTAGCGCGTAAGCGCCTTAGCCCCCGCCACGTTGGCGCTGGTGGAAACCAGCGGGCCGAATGCCTGAGTCAGCTGCGCCACCACGGGGTGAGCGGAAACGCGTAGCGCTAAACTGGTGTGTTTTCCGGTGACGAGACGGGGTGCACGCTTGGATGCGGGCAGCAAAAAAGTATACGGCCCCGGCCAATGCTCATTCACCGTTGCGCATTGCGCAGCGCTAAGCGGTTGAATGAAGTGCCGCGCTTGCGCCAGGTTCGCCGCCACCAGAATCAAGCCTTTGTGCCAGGGGCGATGTTTGAGCCGGAGAATTTTTTGCACCGCGCGCCGGTTACGCGGATCGCAACCCAGGCCATAACAGGACTCTGTGGGGTAGGCGATGACGCCGCCGCGCTGGAGATGCGCGCGCAAGTGCGCTAACTGCTTAATCACGATTTCTCCCGTGAAACGCTCGTGTCGCTCGCGACGAATATCAGCCTTTCAGCTTGGCCTGCAAGGCAGCGTCTTTGGCCAAAATTTGTTTCGCGTTTTCTGCGCGTTCGGCTTGGAGTTTGGCATGCAATGCGTCGTCGGCCACGGCGAGCATTTGTGCCGCGAGGTAGGCGGCATTTTTTGCGCCGGCTTTGCCAATGGCGACACTCGCCACCGGGACGCCGCCCGGCATCATAACGGTGGAGAGCAGCGCATCCCAGCCGGAGAGCGGGCCACCTTCCATCGGCACGCCGATCACGGGGCGCAAGGTGTGCGCGGCGACGCTGCCCGCCAGATGCGCGGCCAAGCCCGCGGCGCAGATATACACTTTGCAGCCGCGCTGCTCGGCGCTGATCACATATTCGCGCGTGGCATCCGGCGTGCGATGCGCGGAAGAAATTTTTACTTCCCACGTCACACCCAAAGCGGTGAGCGTATCGAGCGTGATTTGCATGGTGGGTAAATCGGAATCCGAGCCCATCAATATGGCGACGAAAGGTTTGGTCATGAAGTGTTCCATTTCATTTTAAAAAAACAATTTTCCGCGCGAAGCGATGGCACGGTAGCCGATGTCGTGCCGCATTTGGCTGCCTGCAAATTTGATTTGATCGGCGATTTCATAGGCGCGGCGTTGCGCCATTTTCACCGTATCGCCCAATGCGGTGACACACAGTACGCGCCCGCCGGAGGTGATCACATCGCGGCCCGCGAGTTGCGTGCCGGCATGAAACACCATGTAGTCGTCGCCCTTGGGCGGCAGCCCGGAAATCACATCGCCTGGGCGCGGACTATCGGGATAGCCGGCGGCGGCCATCACCACGCCGAGCGCGGTGCGGCGATCCCATTCTGCCTCCACTTCATTCAGCGTGCCAGCGATGGCATGTTCCAATAACGTCAGCAGATCGCTCTTCAAGCGCAGCATAATGGGCTGGGTTTCAGGATCACCCAAGCGGCAATTGAATTCCAGTACTTTTATATCACCTTGCGCATCGATCATCACGCCCGCATACAAAAATCCGGTATAGGGAATGCCGTCTTTCGCCATGCCCTGCACCGTGGGCATAATGACTTCGCGCATGATGCGCGCGTGCAACTCGGGCGTCACTACCGGCGCCGGGGAATACGCGCCCATGCCGCCGGTGTTGGGACCTTGATCATGATCCAGCAAGCGTTTGTGATCTTGGCTGGTGGCCAGCGCCAGCACATGCTCGCCATCCACCAACACGATGAAGCTGGCTTCCTCGCCCGAGAGACATTCTTCGATCACCACGCGCGCGCCGGCTTCGCCGAGCATCCTGTCCACCGCCGCGTGCGCTTCACCTAAGGTCTGCGTCACGACCACGCCCTTGCCTGCGGCCAGGCCATCGGCTTTGATCACAATCGGCGCGCCATGTTGGTCGATGTACGCATGCGCGTCTTGCGCTTGGGTGAACGTGGCATAGGCAGCAGTGGGGATACCGTGGCGCAGCATGAATGCCTTGGCGAAATCTTTGGACGATTCGAGTTGCGCCGCAGCCTGCGTGGGGCCGAAAATTTTCAACCCCGCGGCGCGAAACGCATCTACTACACCCGCCGCCAGCGGTGCCTCGGGGCCAACCACGGTGAGATGAATTTTTTCCTGCTGTGCAAACGCCACCAATTCGGGAATCGCGGTGATAGGCACATTCGCCAGATCCGGATCGCGCGCCGTGCCGCCGTTGCCGGGCGCGACGAAGGTGCGCTGAATGCGCGGCGAGCGCGCGAGCTTCCACGCCAGTGCGTGTTCACGACCACCGTTACCGATGACGAGTAGCTTCATGATTGCTTCACATTCATTGTCACAGATAAAACTTTTTTACCTCAAAGGACGCAAAGGTACGCGAAGTAATGCGGCACAAGCTTTTCCTTCGCGTACCTTTGCGTCCTTCGCGGTTAACGCTTTCGGCTGGGTTTTAATGCCTGAAATGTCGCATGCCGGTGAACACCATCGCCATGCCATGTTCGTTCGCCGCCGCGATCACCTCTGCGTCGCGCATGCTGCCGCCGGGTTGGATCACGGCGGCGATACCGGCGGCGGCGGCTTGGTCTATCCCGTCGCGGAAGGGGAAAAAGGCGTCCGACGCCATCACCGAACCGGCCACGGCCAACCCTGCCTGCTCAGCCTTAATCGCGGCAATGCGCGCGGAGTTGACACGGCTCATCTGGCCCGCACCGACACCGATAGTCATTTTGTCTTTGGCGTACACAATGGCGTTGGATTTAACGTACTTGGCCACGCGCCAGGCAAATAGCAGGTCGGCCATCTCAGCCTCGGTCGGCGCGCGCTGGGTCACCACCTTGAGTTCATGGTAGAGCGCTTGGTCGGCTTCCTGCAGCAATAGGCCGCCGTTTACTTTCTTGAACTCCAAGCGTGGCGCGGCTTCTTTCGGCCACGCGCCGCATTCCAGCAGGCGTACATTTTTTTTCGCCGCGGCGACTTCCACTGCGGCAGCGGACACCTTGGGCGCAATAATCACTTCCACGAACTGGCGCTCGGCGATGGCCTGGGCCGTCGCCGCATCCAACTCGCCGTTGAAAGCGATAATGCCGCCGAACGCGGATTCCGGGTCGGTTTGATACGCCCGGTCGTAAGCCTCTAAAAAGGTGGCGCCATACGCCACGCCGCATGGGTTGGCGTGCTTGACGATAACGCAGGCCGGGGCCTCGTTGAACTGCTTCACGCATTCCAGCGCGGCATCGGCATCGGCGATGTTGTTGTAGGACAACTCCTTGCCTTGCAGTTGGCGCGCGGTGGCGACAGAGGCTTCCCGCTCCGACGCAATGGTATAAAAAGCCGCGCTTTGATGCGGGTTCTCGCCATAGCGCAACTCTTGCGCCACGGAGAAATGCAGATTGAGCCGTTGCGGAAAACCCTCGCGCCGGCCGCGCGAATCGATTGAGGTCAAATAATTGCTGATCGTACCGTCGTATTCCGCGGTGTGGGAGAACGCTTTGCGCGCGAGATTGAAGCGCGTATCGCCACCGATGATGCCGCTGGTCATGTCCATTTCCGACAACAGCGGCTTGTAATCCGCGGGGTCCGTCACGACGACAACGTGGTGATAATTTTTCGCCGCGGCGCGCACCATGGTCGGGCCGCCGATGTCGATGTTTTCGATTGCATCGTTGAGCGTGCAATTGGGTTTGGCGATGGTAGCCGCGAACGGATAGAGGTTCACCACCACCATGTCGATGGGTGGAATATCCGCTTCTTGCATGGCCTTAACGTGTGTGTCCAAATCGCGCCGCCCGAGAATGCCGCCGTGAATCTTCGGGTGCAAGGTTTTCAGCCGGCCGTCGAGCATCTCCGGAAAGCCGGTGTAGTCGCCGACCTCGATGACGGCGATGCCGTTGTCGGCGAGCAACTTGGCGGTGCCGCCGGTAGACAGAATTTCAATATTGAATTTTTTGAGGCCGCGAGCGAAATCGACAATGCCTTTTTTATCGGAGACGCTAATGAGCGCGCGTTTAATAATAGTCATGGGAGTGGCGTTTACTTAATTTTATATATCTGTATTTTCTTGCGTAGCGTATTGCGGTTGATACCGAGCAATTCCGAGGCGCGGGTTTGGTTGCCCTCGGTGTGATAAAGCACGGTTTCGATCAGCGGTTTTTCGACGCACGCCAGCACCATGTCGTATATCGTGCCGGGCTTTTCCCCATCGAGATGACTAAAATAGTCATGCACGGCTTTGCGTACGCAAGCCGCCAGCTCATTGTCTTTCTGTACCATCCTGCCGCCCCTGTTCTGCTCTATCGTTATACGCCGCGCCCGCTCCCTGCCAGGTCTTGTTGTTATGCGGCGAGTTCGGTTTCCTGTATTTCGTAAGTCAAGCGCGGCGCGCAGGCTGAAAGCTGCGCGAAGAAAAAATTAACCGCATCGAGTTGTTCTTGGGTCGACTCCAATTGATTCATGCGATGGCGAAAGCTCGCCGAGCCGATCAGCCCCCTGGTGTACCAAGAGATATGCTTGCGCGCCATGCGTACACCGCTGTATTCGCCATAAAAGCCGTACAAATCCGCTAAGTGATCGACCAGTACGCGGTGGATTTCCGCTACTTCCGGCTCCGGCAATTTTGCGCCGGTTTCCAGGTAATACGCGATCTCGCGGAAAATCCACGGCCGGCCTTGCGCCGCGCGCCCGATCATCACCGCATCGGCGCCCGTGTATTCCAAAACATACTTCGCTTTCTCCGGCGTGGTGATGTCGCCATTTGCAATAATTGGAATGCTGGCATTGGCTTTGATCGCCGCGATGGTGTCGTACTCCGCGTGGCCGGTGTAAGCGCAAGCGCGCGTGCGGCCATGAATCGCCAGCGCTTGAATGCCGCTCTCTTGCGCGATCTTCAGCACGTTCAACGCATTCTTGTGCGCGCGATCCCAGCCGGTGCGAATCTTTAGCGTCACTGGCACCTTCACCGCATTCACCACCGCTTCGAGAATTTGCGCCACCAGCGGCTCGTTTTGCAACAGTGCGGAGCCCGCCATCACATTGCAAATTTTCTTCGCCGGGCAACCCATATTGATATCGATAATCTGCGCGCCGTTGTCCACGTTGTGCTTGGCGGCCTCGGCCATCATCGCGGGATCCGCGCCCGCGATCTGCACCGAAATCGGATCGACTTCGCCCTCGTGATTAGCGCGGCGCAAGGTTTTGGCCGAACCCCACAACAGCGAATTGCTCGCCACCATCTCGGATACCGCCATCCCCGCGCCCAACTGCTTGCACAATTGGCGGAACGGCCGATCGGTCACGCCCGCCATAGGCGCGACGATCAGATTGTTATTCAGGGTGTAGGGGCCGATTTGCACTTGGTAATGGATGCCGGAGAAAAGGCTGCCTATTTTATACGCAATCGCCTGCGCCGCAAAATAGTTCGCGATTTATTTCTTGTTGGCTATTCTTTGGCGCCCTCTTCAGCGCCGTCGCGAGGGGTTGGCCGCTCTGCTGGCCGTTCATGACAAACGATGGGCCAACAGCTCAGTGCGCCTGCTCCCAATTCGGACCTACGCCAACGCTCACTTCCAGCGGCACCTCAAGTTGCGCCACGCCGCCCATCAGGCGCGGCAGTTCGGCGCGAATCATCGTTAGCTCGGCTTCGGGCACTTCCAGCACCAATTCATCATGTACTTGCATGATGATGCGCGAGCCGCGTTTTTCGTGCTGCAAATAACGGTGCACGGCAATCATGGCGAGCTTGATCAAATCCGCCGCCGTGCCTTGCATCGGGGCGTTGATCGCGGCGCGTTCGGCGGCTTGGCGGCGCATGCCGTTGCCGCCATGGATTTCTGGCAGCCACAAGCGGCGGCCGAATACGGTTTCGACATAGCCCTGGGCGCGCGCCAGTTCGCGGGTGCGGTTCATATAATCGGCCACGCCGGGGTAGCGCGCGAAATAGCGGTCGATATAGGACTGCGCAGCGGCGCGTTCGATGCCAAGCTGTGATGCCAGGCCGAAGGCGGACATGCCATAGATCAAACCGAAGTTGATCACTTTCGCATAACGGCGTTGCTCGTTGGAGACCTCGCCCACGCTGACACCAAACACCTCTGCCGCGGTGGCGCGGTGAATATCTTCGCCCGCGGCGAAGGCTTTGAGCAAGCCCGCGTCGTGTGATAAATGCGCCATGATGCGCAACTCGATTTGCGAATAGTCGGCAGAGACCAAGACCGAACCCGGGGGCGCAATGAAGGCTTCGCGGATGCGTCTTCCTTCTTGGCTGCGCACCGGGATGTTTTGCAGATTGGGGTCGGAGCTGGCGAGCCGTCCGGTGACCGCGACCGCTTGGTTATAGCTGGTGTGCACGCGACCGGTGCGCGCATTCACCATGCGCGGCAGTTTGTCGGTATAGGTGGATTTGAGTTTGGCCAGGCCGCGGTATTCGAGCAGCATTTTCGGCAAGGGATAATCGAGCGCGAGTTCTTGCAAAACATCCTCATCGGTCGAGGGCGTACCGCTCGGGGTTTTTTTCTTCACCGGCAGACCGAGCTGATTAAACAAAATATCTTGTATCTGCTTCGGTGAGTTGAGATTGAAGGGTTGCCCGGCGAGTTCCTGCGCTTGGCGCTCGAGCTCGATTAACTTCATGCCGAGCTCGTGGCTTTGGTCGGCGAGCAATTGCGAATCGAGCAGCACGCCGGTGCACTCGATATCGAATAGCACTTCTGCCGTGGGCAATTCGATTTGCTCATACACGAAGTTCAGCTTTTCATCACGCGCGATATGCGGGTAGAGCACTTCGTGCAAGCGCAGGGTGATGTCCGCATCTTCCGCAGCGTAGTGGCTGGCGGTTTCCACGGAGACTTGATCGAAGCCGATTTGCTTTGCGCCCTTGCCCGCGACTTCTTCGTAGCTCACGGTTTTGTAGTTGAGATGGCGGTGGGCGAGCGAGTCCATGCCGTGCGGCTTGTGCGCTTCCAGCACATAAGATTGGAGCAGGGTATCGTGGGCGATGCCCTGAAGTTGCACGCCGTGGTTGGTCAGTACATGGGTGTCGTACTTTAAATTTTGGCCGAGCTTTTTTTGCTGCGGGTTTTCGAGCCAGGGTTTGAGCTTGGCTAACACCAGCGCCAAGTCCAATTGCTGCGGCGCACCGGCGTAGCGATGCGCCAGCGGAATGTACGCGCCGGTATACGCCGTAATGGAAAGCGAAATGCCGACCAACTGCGCTTGCATGGGATCGAGGCTGGTGGTTTCGGTATCCACCGACACCAGATCGGCGTGCATGATGGTATTGATCCAGGCATCTAATTGCGCCTCGGTCAGCACGGTTTCGTAGTGCGCGTCCGGCGATTCCGAGGGCTGGGGTTCTCGTGCCTGCGCCTCAACACCTGACGCCCGCTGTTCCGTCCCCTGCAACTCACGCAGCCAAGTCTTGAATTCGAATTGGGCGAATAGCGCAATCAACTTATCTCGATCCGGCGCACTCGGCACTAGTGTCGACACATGCACCGGCAAATCCACATCGCGTTTGATGGTCAACAACTCGCGCGCCTTGGGTAGCCAATCCACGGCCTTGCGCAAGTTCTCGCCCACCACGCCACTGATATCTTGCGCGTGCAGAACGACGTTATCGAGAGAATCGTATTGGGCAAGCCACTTCACCGCGGTCTTAGGCCCCACTTTTTCCACGCCCGGCACGTTATCCACGCTATCGCCGATGAGCGTGAGATAGTCCACGATACGCTCGGCGGGCACGCCGAATTTGGCCACTACTCCGGGTACGTCGAGCTTTTCATTGCTCATGGTGTTGATCAGCTCGACGTGCGCATTGACCAACTGCGCCATGTCTTTATCGCCGGTGGAGATCACGGTGTGCATACCGTTTTTTTCGGCTTCATGCGCCAAGGTGCCGATCACATCGTCGGCTTCGACGCCCGCTATCATTAGCAACGGCCAGCCCATAGCACGTACCGCATCATGCAAGGGCGCAATTTGCGCCGCAAGATCGCCCGGCATCGGCGGACGATGCGCTTTATACTCGGGGTAGAGATCTTCGCGAAAGGTCTTTCCTTTTGCGTCGAACACGCACGCGATATAATCGGCCTGAATATCTTTGCGCAGCCGTTGCAGCATATTCAACACGCCGTAGATCGCGCCCGTGGGCTCGTTGCGGGCATTGCGCAAATCCGGCAAGGCGTGAAACGCGCGATACAGGTAGGACGAACCATCAACTAACAGCAAGGTTTTCATTGGAGCGGGCTCATGAAAGAAAAACTACCTAAGATGATCGGCGCCGAAGCGGCGGCGCAGGCTTACTCGGCACGCGAATCCTGGCGTGTGTTCGAGATTATGGCAGAATTCGTCGAAGCTACCGAACGCCTGAGCCCGATCAGTCCCGCCGTATCGATTTTCGGCAGTGCGCGCACCGCGCCCGACGATAAATATTATCTGCTCACCGAGCAGATCGCGCGCCAGCTTTCCGATGCCGGCTTTTCCGTGATCTCCGGCGGCGGGCCCGGCATTATGGAGGCGGCGAACAAAGGCGCGTATTTCGGCGCATCGCCCAGCGTCGGCCTCAACATTCAACTGCCGCACGAACAGCACAACAATCCGTTCCAGGACATCTCGCAGACCTTCAGTCACTTCTTCGCGCGCAAAGTGATGTTCGTCAAATTCGCCTCGGCCTATGTGGTGATGCCCGGCGGCTTCGGCACCATGGACGAACTGATGGAAGCGCTGACCCTGGTACAAACCGGCAAGACGCGCCGAATCCCCATCATCCTGGTGCACGAGCCGTTCTGGCGCGGCCTGGTGGAGTGGTTCAAACACACGCTGGTAAAAGAAGGCATGGTCAATGCCGAGGATATGGATTTGATCCAGGTGATCAATGAACCCAAAGCCGTAGTAGAAGCGATCTTCAAACACTATGAGACGCGCGGCTTCGAGCCGACGGCGGCGGAACGCGAGATTCAGTTGAATTTGTAATGCCGCGCGCTTGCCGCTGTATAATTGCATCGCAGCTATTCTAAGGATTCTTTATGCGCCACGCCTTATTCCTCTTCGCCCTGTTTGTCGCCAGCCCGATATGGGCGGACGACAAAGCTAAGTTGCCCGCCGACTTGCAAACCGTACCTGAACCGCCACCCCCGCCACCGGGCTATGAGCCAAACCCGGCGCTGGAGCCGCAAGTCACGATCACTACGCGCGGCGAAGACAAGGTCGAGGAATACCGTATCAGCGGCAAGCTGTATATGGTCAAAGTCACCCCCAAGCATGGCGTGCCTTACTATCTGGTCGACGACAAAGGTGATGGCAACTTCGTTCGGCAAGGTCTTGATTCCGGCATCCGCGTTCCGCAATGGGTTCTGTTTAAATTTTGATGTTGGGGCATGTGCCCTGGCGCGTGATGCTTGCTCATGTCTGTTTACACCACCGTCACCCCCGAAGAATTAAAGGGGTGGCTTAAACATTATTCCCTCGGTGCCTTGGTCGAACTCCAGGGCATCGCCTCCGGCATCGAGAACACCAACTACTTTGTCACGACTAGTCACGGCCGTTACGTGCTGACGCTGTTCGAAAAAATTTCTGCCGCCGACCTGCCCTACTACATCAACTTGATGGCGCATCTGGCGCGTCACGGCATTCCCTGTCCGAGCCCGATTGCGACACTGCAAAACGATTATTTGAATCAGCTCAAGGGCAAACCGGCGTGCGTCGTGAGTTGCTTGAAGGGCGCCTCGATCACCGCGCCCACGCCCGATCACTGCGCCCAAGTAGGAGAAATGCTCGCCAATATGCACTTGGCGGGCAACAGCTACCCGAGCACGATGACCAACTCGCGCGGCCCGGCCTGGTGGCGTGCGACCGCTCCGCAAGTGATGCCCAAACTGAACCCGGACGACACCGCGCTGCTGCAAGAAGAGCTGCGCTTCCAAGCGCTGTATCGCCACGAAGACTTGCCGCGCGGAGTGATCCACGCTGACTTATTCCGCGACAATGTGCTGTTCAACAGCGACGTTCTCGCCGGAGTGATTGATTTCTACTATGCTTGCAACGATGCTTGGCTATACGACTTGGCGATCACCATCAACGATTGGTGCGTCACCGGGCAAAGTGAAATCGATCCCGCACGCATGCAAGCCATGCTCACCGCCTATCATGCAGTGCGGCCACTTGGCGCCATTGAGCGCGGCGCGTGGCCGGTGATGTTGCGCGCCGGCGCGCTGCGCTTTTGGCTATCGCGGCTGTATGACTTCCATTATCCGCGCCCGGGCGAACTGACTCACGCCAAAGATCCGGATCACTTCAAGCGTATTCTTTCCAATCACATTGCCAAACAGGGCGAATTAACGCAGCTATGGGTTTAGCCCACACCGCTTTCCTATGATGAATTACCGCAAATGCAATCCTTTATACGGCTATCGCTGGTTCATGGAGGGCATCAAATTATTTCTGAGCCAGCCTTGGCCATGGCTCGCGCTGGTGGGTGTGACCTTGCTGCTGTTACTGGTGTTGAGCTTCTTACCACTGTTGGGCCTGGCCGGTATTTTCGCGCTCTTCCCCGGCATTGCCGCCGGCTTCATGTTCGCCAGCCGCGAGGCGCTCGCCCAGCAGCCCATCACCCTTAATCACCTGACCGCCGGTTTTAAAATCGCGCCGAAGCCCCTGCTGGCAGTGGGCGGTCTAGCATTTATGGTGTTTTTTCTGGCCTTGATCTTAATTACCATCGGCTGGCGCGAGCAATTCATGGCGCTGGTGAACCTCGCGCAGAGTGAAGCGTCGGATCAAGACGCCTTATTACGCGCGCTGAACGAATTGACTATACCGAGCATCGTCACCTTGGCGGTGATGTTGGTCATCGCCAACGCGACCTGGTTCGCGCCGGCGCTGGTAGTGTTCCGGCAAGCCAAGCCCGGTGCGGCGATCGCCCTATCATTCCGCGCCTGTCTGAGAAATTTCGGCCCGTTCCTGGTGTATGGGGTGTTGCTGTTACTGTTGGATGTGCTGGCATCTTTCGCGCTACGGTTAATCCTCTCTGCGGTGCGCACTATCGGCGGCGAACAAGCCGCGGGCGTGGTGGGAATGTTGGTCTCTTTCCCCCTCATCTGCGCCTTTCTGGCGACGATCTTTGCCTCGGCGTATGTGAGCTACGTCGATGTGTTTGAAGCCGCGCCTAAACCGGACTGAGCTTAGCGTATTGCAGCGCCAAGCGCTTCGTTCCACCCTGCCTGAAATTCACTTCCACCTCCGCATCTGCGCCGCGCCCACGGCAATGCACAATCACGCCATTGCCAAACTTCGGGTGCATGACGTTTTGACCGACGCGAAAACTTTGCCCGGATTCGGATTCGGTGCGTTGCGTGCGCGGCTCTTCCCAGGCCGGAGACGCATCCACGGCTCTTTGCGGCGCGTTGATCGTCTTAAGGAGCTTCTCGGGAATTTCGTTTAGAAAACGCGAAGCGATGCCGTAACGCATTTGCCCGTGCAACATGCGGCTCTGCGCGAAGGAAAGATATAAGCGACGGCGCGCGCGGGTGATCGCTACATACATCAGCCGCCGCTCTTCTTCCAAGCCATCGTGCTCGAACATACTGTTCTCGTGCGGACACAAGCCTTCTTCCAAACCGCTGATGAACACGCTGTGGAATTCCAAGCCCTTGGCTGCATGTACCGTCATCAATTGCACTGCCTCCATGCCGCTCGCCGCCTGGTTGTCGCCTGCTTCCAGCGCGGCGTGCGTGAGAAAGGCGGTGAGCGCGTCCGGCATTTCTTCGGTGCGCTCGCCGTCGTATTCATTCAGGAACGCCGTGGCGGCGTTGACCAACTCTTCCAGGTTTTCGATGCGGTCGGCCTCGGTCTTGGAAGCCTGATAATGCGCCACCAGCCCACTCGCGTGCAGCAGATGCTCGACTTGTTCGGCCAGGTTCAGCCCGGTGGTTTCGCGCCGCATGGCTTCGATTAACATCACGAACGCCGGCACGCCTTTACCCGTGTCGGCTTTGCCGCCTCTTTTACACGCCGCTTGCCACAGCGTGACGCCTTGCTCGCGCGCCGCTTCTTGGATTTGCTCGACCGTGCGCGCGCCGATGCCGCGCGCCGGGAAATTGATCACGCGCAACAGCGCGGTGTCGTCTTCCGGGTTGGCAATGAGGCGCAAATAGGCGAGCGCATGTTTCACTTCCTGGCGCTCGAAGAAGCGCAGGCCGCCATACACGCGATAAGGAATGCTGGCTGAAAACAGCGCATGTTCCAGTACCCGCGATTGGGCGTTGGAACGATAGAGGAGCGCGATGTGCGAAGGCGCGACGCCCTCGCCCACGAGCGCGCGGATTTCATCCACGATAAATTGCGCTTCGTCGAAATCGGAACTCGCGGCATACAGCCTGATCGGCTCGCCCGCGCCTTCCGCGGTCCACAGGTTTTTGCCCAGACGCTCGCTGTTGTGGCCGATGAGCATATTCGCCGCGTCCAAAATATTGCCCTGCGAACGGTAATTTTGTTCCAGCTTGATCACGCTGGTGACCGCGAACTCGCGCAAGAAGGTTTGCATATTGCCGGCATGCGCGCCGCGAAAGGCGTAGATGGATTGATCGTCGTCGCCCACCGCGAACACGACATTGTCTTTACCCGCCATCAACTTCAGCCACTCATATTGAAAGCGGCTGGTGTCTTGAAATTCGTCCACCAAAATATATTTGAAGCGCGCTTGGTAATGCAGGCGCAGCGGTTCATTGCGGTTGAGTAACTCATACGAGCGCAGCAACAATTCGGCGAAATCCACCACGCCCTCGCGTTGGCATTGTTGTTCGTAGGCGGCGTAAAGATCGCGATAACGCATGCCGGTCTCGTCCAGCGCCTCGACATCATTTGCGCGCAGCCCTTGTTCCTTGGCATTGTTGATAAAGTACGACACCTGCTTCGGCGGATATTTCTCGTCGTCGATATTCAACAGCTTCATCAAGCGCTTGATTGCCGAGAGCTGATCCTGCGAATCCAGAATTTGAAACAAAACTGGTAAGTTCGCCTCGCGGTGATGCGCGCGCAGCAAGCGGTTGCATAAGCCGTGGAAGGTGCCAACCCACATACCGCGCGGATTGATCGGCAACATGCCGGTAATCCGCGTAAGCATTTCTTTTGCCGCCTTGTTGGTGAAGGTAACCGCCAGCACCCCCGCCGGGCTTACTTGCCCGGTTTGGATCAAATAGGCGATGCGGGTGGTGAGCACGCGCGTCTTGCCGCTGCCCGCGCCGGCCAGAATCAGCGCCGATTGGCGCGGCAAAGTGACGGCGGCGAGTTGTTCGGGGTTGAGGTGTTCGAGGAATGCGTTAGGAGTCACGGGAAAGCGGCTTGGCGATGAAGCGCTGAATTATACGGGATATGTCGCGCGCGGGACGCTGCGAAACGGCAGCGCTCAGTTACCCACTTTTAAATTCGTCGGCTGCGCAGGCAATCGAGCACTTGGGGCATCCAGCATTTCCAGCGGCTGGGGATGCTGGATAGCGTAGCCCTGGGCATGATCCACACCCAGTTCCTTGAGGATGTCCAAAATATCCTGGCTTTCCGCGCATTCCGCCACGGTCTGGATCGCCATGACGTGCGCGACGCGGTTGATCGCTTCCGCGATGGCGCGATGAATGCGATCTTCGGCGATGCGCTTGATGAAGCCGCCGTCAATTTTGAGAAAATCCACCGGCAGCGCTTTGATTTGCTCGAACGAGGAAAGACCGGCGCCGAAATGATCCAGGGCAAACAAGCAGCCGAGATTTTTTAGTTCCCGGATCATGCTCGCGGCGCGGTGAAGATTGGCGGTGGCGGTGGTTTCCGTGATTTCAAAACACAGCATATGCGCCGGCACGCTGTATTCTCCGAGCCATAGCCGAATTGCTTCGACCAGGCCGGCATCCTCCAGCGCGGCGGCCGATAGATTGATGGCGTAGAGCGGGGGAGCCTCACCATAGGCCGGGCCATGCCGCGCGGCGCAACTGGCGATCACGTGGCGCACCACCCAGCGATCGATCGCCGCCAACAAATGGTAACGCTCGGCCGTCGGCAGGAACGCGCCCGGCGCGATCAACTGGCCGGCCTCATCCTGCATGCGCAATAGGATTTCGTAGTGCCTGCGCCCGCTAGTATTGGCGGCAAGCGGGGTGATGGGCTGGTAGCAGAGATGAAACCGGTCTTCATTCAGCGCTTGGTTGATGCGCTCCACCCACTGCATTTGCGCGTGGCGCTCGGCCGACTCGGCTTCGGTGGGCGCGTACACATGCACGCGGTTGCGGCCCTTTTCCTTGGCCATGTAACACGCGGCATCCGCCGCGCTGAGTGCCGCCGCCGCGCTTTCGGTGGCTTCCGTCAGCAGCGCTACGCCGATACTGACCCCAATGGAAAAGGTCTTGTCGCGCCAATGGAAATGAAAATCCCGCACGGCCTCCAGCAGCTCGCTGGCGATGCGCCAGGCTTGATCCAAGGGGCAATGCTCCAATAGCGCACCGAATTCGTCGCCGCCCAATCGCGCCAGCGTATCCCGCTGCCGCAGCTTTTTTTGCAGCACGCCGCTGAGCTGTCGTAGCAGCTCATCGCCGGCGGCATGGCCGCAACTGTCGTTCACCACCTTGAATTGATCCAAGTCCAGATAGCACAGCGCATGCTCGGAACGATCCGCGCGCGCGCTTTCCAACACGCGCGCCAGGCGCCATTCGAATTCCTTTCGATTGACCAGACTCGTCAGCGCATCGTGCGTCGCCTGATAAAATAATTGTTGCTTCATCGCCTGGGCCTCGGTGACGTCGTGGAACACCACCACCGCGCCCATAATCTGGCCGCGCTCTCGGATCGGCTGGGTGGAAAATTCCGCTGGGAAGGCCTCGCGATTCTTGCGCAACACCAACTCGACCACCCCACGGCTCGCCTCGCCGCCGCGCAGCACGGCGCACAACGGGCATTCTTCCGCCGGCAACGGCGCTCCCTCCGGGCCGCACGGATGCAGCAAGTCGTGCGCGGGCAGGCCGAGCACTTCTTCCCGCGCGTAGCCCAGCATCGTCAGCGCCGCGTCGTTGATGAAGGTGCAGCCCCCTTTGGCGTCGATGCCGTAGATGCCCTCGCCGGCAGATTCCAGCAGGAGGCGGAAGCGCGTCTCGCTGACGCGTAGTGCCGACTCCACGCGCCTGCGCTCACCCAATTCATTGACCAGCTTGGTATTGGCATCTTCGAGCAGCGCGGTGCGTTTATCCAGCAAGGCAGTGCGCTGGGCCACCAGATGCTCAAGCCGACGCCGGTGCTGCTCCAACTCTTCCAGCAGGTGCTTGTCCTCGGTGATATCCACCAAGATCCCCTGCAGGAACAGCGCTTGCCCGTGCTCGTCCTTGACTACGGCCGCTTCGTCGAGGAACCAGCGGTAAGCGCCGCCGCGCCCCTGCAGACGGTATTCGCAACGCTGCGGCTGTCCTCTGCCGCGCATCGTGTCGAATTCCTCGACTGCCTGTGGCCGGTCTTCCGGGTGGATGCGGTTGCGCACGAAACCGATCTCCGCCAGGCACGCCTCGGGCGCGAAGCCGAGAATCGCCACTTGCGGGCTGATGTACAACAGCTTGCCGGGGGTGGCGAGATCGGCGATATAAGCGATGGCGGGAATTTGCTCCACCAGCATACGGTATTTGGCCTCCGCCAATACCTTTTGCGCGCGCATCTGGCGCTCGCTCAACACGCGTTCGATGATCGCGGGCAGCAGTTCCAGATACAGGCGATCGACATCCTTCACCAGGTAATCGCGCGCGCCGCGGCGCATCGCTTCCACCGCGATGCGCACATTGTCCGCGCCGGTGAGCATCAGCACCGGCATCGGGAGGGCGCCTGCCTCGCCCGCCAACTCGGCTAGAAACTCAATGCCGGTCAAGTCCGGCAGATGATGATCGAGCAAAACACAGTCCGGGTGGTGCGTCGCGGCTAACTGCAAGCCCTCGCGCCCGGTTTCCGCCTCCAAAAACTCGAATTCGAACAAGGGATGCTGCGCCAATGCGCGCCGGCACGCCAGACGGTCGACGGTGTCGTCCTCGACGATCAATAGGCGGACACGCTGCTTGCTCATTGCGGAAATTCGCTGATGGTCCAATAAGCGTCGATGGTTCGAATGGTTTCCACGAATTGCGGGTAATCCACCGGCTTGCGCATATAGCCGGCGACACCGAGCTGGAAGCTCTCGACTTTATCCTCCTGCTCTTCCGAGGTGGTGAGTACCACCACGGGAATGCCCTTCAGACTCTCGTCCTTCTTGGCGATCTGCAAAAACTCGATGCCGCCCATGATCGGCATGTTGAG
>JANYAU010000035.1 GCA_025361165.1 Betaproteobacteria bacterium
CGTTGCAAAAACTTTTGCATACCGTCAGCCGTGCGCTGAAACGCGGCGAGGCCATGATCAAGCCCCGCGGAGGGCTCTCGCTGCTGGGCAAGAGCCCTGTGGTTACCGAGCTGCAAACGCGCTTGCAGCAATTGGGCAAAATCCGCGGCGCGCTATTATTGGCGGGCGAACGCGGTAGCCCGTTCGAACTAGCCGCGCGCGTGCTACAAGAAAGCGACGCGCCATGGATCGCGCCAGAAGATATGGCGTGGTTGGCGGAGAACCCATTTGACCTGTTGCAAGAAGCGAAGGGCGGCGCGCTATTCTTGCGCGAAATTGCACATCTCACAAAAATAGAACAGCGCGGGTTGATGCTGCTGATCTCACGCCTGGAAAAATACGAGGCGCGCTTAATCTGCGCTTCTAGTCAGTCGCTCCCACGGCTCGTCGCGGAGGGCCTATTCGACCCGGATTTGTTTCAGACCTTAAGCAGCGTCACCGTGAGCTTGCCGGGCTTGCGTGAACATCGCGAAGACATTCCAGAGATGGCAAAACAACAGTTGCAAGCATTAATCGAAGCCAAAGAAACGCCGCTTAAAACCTTTAGCATGGCCGCATTAAATGCACTGCGCATTCATGATTGGCCGGGTAATTGGGGTGAACTGCAAAACACTGTTCGCACCCTGGCGCTCACTTCCTTGGACGAGGAAATTGGGGGCGAGGAAGCGAGGCGCGTACTCGCGCAATTCGACCAACTTGTCCCCCCCGTTGCGGGCGGACTCGGCGTACCGCTGGATTTACCGCTACGCGAGGCGCGCGATATTTTCGAGCGCCAATACTTCGAGCACCACATCGAAAAAGCCGCGGGCAATATGAGTCGCGTCGCGGAGGCGGTAGGGCTGGAGCGCACGCATCTTTACCGCAAGCTAAAACAACTCGATATTAAACTTTCACGTAAATCCGATTAGGAACACCAACCATGAGCGATGCATTGAACTATCTTCTTGCGGTACGCGGCGACGCCCTGGGCCATTACTTCAAGTTTTTGAAAGACGCGGGCAAACACCTCGACCCGAAAACGCGCAACCTGATTTCGGTAATCAGCAAGGTGCACTCGCAAACTGAAGGCGGCTTCAAGCAATATTTGATGCGTGCGCTGCGCGAGGGCGCAACGCCGCTGGAAGTGATCGACGCCTTAATGATGGCCTTTCCCACGCTGGGGCTAGCCAAGATCGTATGGGCGACAGAAATCATCTTGGAAATGGATATTCCCGAATTCCGTCCGGACATGATTAACGGGCAGCCCGCATGGCATGACGTCGGCCCCGCCGCGGAGTTCAAAGATCAGGAAACGGCGCGCGTGGCGTGCGACACACGCGAACTGTTCGTGTACCGCCAAGGCGCGGCGTATAAAGTATACGACAGCCGTTGTCCGCATCAAGTCACCAACATCCCGCATCTGGCGCTGGCGGGCAAGCAATTGACTTGCCCCAAGCATCAGTGGAAATTCGATATCACCACCGGGCAATGCATCGAAAAAGGCAATCAGCCGCTGAAATCATTCGACGCCAAAGTGGAAAATGGCCGCTTATTCGCCCAATGGTAAGCGCGTAGTAGAAAAAACCGCGCCGCGCCGCTATAATTTCACGTTTTTGAGTTGTAACCTTAGGGAGTCATCATGTCCGCAAAGCACCCCGTCATCGCCGTCACGGGCTCCTCCGGAGCGGGGACGACAACGGTCAAGCGCGCCTTTGAGCACATTTTCCGCCGCGAGAATCTTAATGCCTTGGTAGTGGAAGGCGATAGCTTCCATAGTTTGGATCGTAAGGCATTTAAAGAGACCGTAGCCAAAGCCGAGAAAGCCGGCAAAGCGGCGCCATCGCATTTCGGCCCGGACGCCAACCACTTCGATTTGATCGAAAAATGTTTCAAAGATTATGCGTCCAAGGGCGAATGCCAGCGCCGTTACTATCTACACAACGACGAAGAGGCTAAGCCGTACAAGCAAGATGCCGGCACCTTCACGCCGTGGCAAAAGGTGGGCAAGGGCACTGACATGCTGTTCTATGAGGGTTTGCACGGCGGGGTCGCGGCGGGCAAGGTGGATGCAGCCAAACATGTGGACTTGCTGGTTGGCGTCGTGCCTATCGTGAACCTAGAGTGGATTCAGAAAATCCACCGCGACGCAGCCGAGCGCGGCTACTCGCCGGAGGTCATCGTAGATACCATTCTGCGCCGCATGCCGGACTACGTACACTACATCACGCCGCAGTTCTCGCGTACTCATGTCAACTTCCAGCGCGTGCCGACGGTGGATACCTCCAATCCGTTTATCGCGCGCGATATCCCGACGCCGGATGAAAGTTTCGTGGTAATTCACTTTAGCAACCAAGTGAAAGACAGCGTGGACTTTCCCTATCTGTTAAGCATGATTCACGACTCATTCATGTCGCGCCCCAACACGATTGTGGTTCCCGGCGGCAAAATGGGATTCGCCATGGAAGTCATCCTCACCCCGATGATTCATGACTTGGTGGCGAAGAAGAAAAAAGCAAAATAAGCTCCATACCTTGAAACGACAAAGGGCCGCAATTTGCGGCCCTTTGTTTTTTAGCGCCTTTATCCAGGCGTTAAATATCGATATTTCGCGCGACCAGCGCATTTTTTTCGATAAAAGCACGGCGCGGTTCTACATCATCACCCATGAGTGTAGTGAAAATCTCGTCGGCGCCGATGGCGTCGTCAATTTGCACCTTGAGCAAACGCCGCACTTTGGGATCCATGGTGGTTTCCCACAGTTGATTCGGGTTCATTTCACCCAAGCCTTTGTAGCGCTGCACGGCAAGGTTGCGTTGAACGTCTTCGAGCAGCCAATCGAGCGCTTGTTTGAATTCCGTTACCGCCGCTTCTTTCTCGCCGCGCTTGACACTCGCGCCGGTGCTGATTAGGCCGTGCAACACATGCGCCGTTTTGATGATTTGTTCGAAGTCGCCGCTTTCTAGAAAATCTCGATCAATGGCCGAGACCTGTACATTCCCGTGGTAATTACGCTGTATCAGGATACGACAGCTCTCCGTGCTTACACTATATTCGGCACGCAACGTAACGGATTCGTCATTAAGCGCTTCGGCCAGCGCTTCGGCGCTTTTCTGTGCTTTGCCGATTTCGGAAAGATCGATCTGCGGCGCTTTGAGCAAGGCATATAGCGTGGGCTTGTCAATCACACGCGCGATACGTTCAATCACCGCTTCGGCCAAGAGATATTCCTTAGCTAATTCTTCCAGCGCTTCACGGGTAAGCGCTTGGGCGTTGGCGCCGGGCGTCAACGCCGCACCGTCTAGGGCTTGCTGCAATAGATAGTGTTTGAGCTCGTGGTCGTCTTTCAGATAGCGCTCGTTCTTGCCGTGCTTTACTTTATACAGTGGCGGCTGCGCAATGTAGATAAAGCCACGCTCGATCAGTTCGGGCATTTGGCGGTAAAAGAAGGTGAGCAGGAGGGTGCGGATGTGCGAGCCATCGACGTCCGCGTCGGTCATGATGATGATGCGGTGATAGCGCGCTTTGTCGGCGGAAAATTCGTCTTTGCCAATCCCCGTGCCCATGGCGGTGATCAGCGCCAGGATTTCGGTCGAAGATAAGATGCGGTCGAAGCGTGCGCGCTCTACATTCAAGATCTTGCCTTTGAGTGGCAGAATAGCCTGAAACTTACGGTCGCGGCCTTGCTTGGCCGAGCCTCCGGCGGAATCACCCTCTACGATATAAAGCTCTGATAATGCAGGGTCTTTTTCCTGGCAATCGGCGAGTTTGCCGGGCAAGCCCATACTATCCAACACTCCTTTGCGACGAGTTATTTCGCGGGCTTTGCGCGCGGCTTCCCGCGCACGAGCAGCGTCTATTATCTTGGAGGTGATTATTTTCGCGTCACCCGGGCGTTCGGCCAAAAAGTCGGCGAGCTTTTCCGCGACGATTTCTTCCACGACTGGACGCACCTCGCTTGACACCAGCTTGTCTTTCGTTTGGCTCGAGAACTTCGGATTAGGCACTTTCACCGACAACACGCAGATGAGCCCCTCGCGCATATCGTCGCCGGTCGTTTCTACTTTGGCTTTTTTCGCCGCATCACTTTTCTCAATGTAGTTGTTGAGCGTGCGGGTCAACGCTGCGCGTAAGCCGGTCAAATGACTACCGCCGTCACGCTGGGGAATGTTATTGGTAAAGCAATGCACGCTTTCCTGATAGGTATCATTCCATTGCATCGCTACATCGACAGTCATGCCATCTTTCTCGCCCGTGGCAAAAAACACGTTCTGGTGTAACACAGACTTACTACGGTTCATATATTCGACAAACCCTTTTACCCCACCCAAGAAAGCAAAGTTTTCTTCCTTGCCAGTGCGCTGATCCACCAACATGATCTTTACGCCATTGTTTAGAAAAGACAATTCTCGTAAACGCCGGGCCAGAATATCGTAATGGAACTCAATGAGCCCGAATATTTCTTTATCCGCCATGAAATGCACTTCGGTACCGCGCAAATTAGTGTCGCCCACCACCTTGAGAGGAGCGACTGCGTCGCCGAGGCGGAACTCCATAGCATGCATTTTCCCCTCGCGGCGTATCGTTAACTTAAGCCACTCGGAAAGGGCGTTTACTACGGACACACCAACACCGTGCAGGCCACCGGATACTTTGTAGGAGTTGGCATCAAATTTCCCGCCTGCGTGGAGGATGGTCATAATAACTTCGGCGGCAGAGCGGCCTTCATCCGGATGAATATCGGTCGGCACACCACGCCCATTGTCGGTAACACTTATAGAGTTATCAGTATGAATCGTTACTTTTATTTCGTTGCAGTAACCCGCCAGCGCTTCGTCAATAGCGTTATCTACCACCTCAAACACCATGTGGTGCAATCCCGACCCGTCACTGGTATCGCCAATGTACATCCCCGGACGCTTTCGTACGGCCTCTAGGCCTTTAAGCACCTTGATGGAGGACGAGTCGTAGCTTTGGGCTTTCAAGGCGTGTATATGCGCTTCGGCTGCCGCCTCATCTTTGAAGCAAGCGAGTTTTTCTGTGCCCAACACAACACACCACTCATTATCAACCATTTGAATTTTATGCTGACTACTCATTTAAAGCCTTCTGTTTCACGTGAAACATCAAATTCTCATGGGCATTACAACGTACTTGAAGTTATCGTTACCCGGAATGGTAAAAACCCCGCTGCTATTGGAGTCCCCGAATGAACACTCGATTTGTTCGGTAACCACGTTATTTAGTACGTCTAGCAAGTAGCTAACATTGAAGCCGATGTCTATCGCCTCCCCGCTATATTTTATTTCTAGCTCTTCCTGTGCTTCCTCTTGCTCGCTGTTGCTAGATATCGCGCGCATACTATCTTGGGTCAGCACCATACGTACCCCCCGGAATTTTTCATTACTCAAGATCGCTGCGCGCTGTAAAGCCTGTAATAGGGCCACACGATCTACAGAGAAGGTGTTGTGATACGAGGCAGGAATAACCTTGGTGTAGTCCGGAAATTTCCCGTCCACCACTTTTGAATTCAAGGATATTTCCTTGAATTTGAAATTAATTTGGCTTTTACTTATTTCTATCGAAACCTTGTCATCACTGTCCGCTAGAAGACGCAACAACTCTAATATTGTTTTGCGGGGCACAATTACTTCTACATCAACACCGGTTGAGCTATCCAACTTCCCTGCGGCATAACTTAAACGATGGCCATCGGTCGCAATCGCTCTAATCTCTTCTCCGCGCAATACTAGCAACATCCCGTTTAAGTAGTAGCGAATATCTTGCTGCGCCATCGCGAACTGTACTTGATTCAACAAATCGCGCAGTGTCTTCTGTGAAATTTCCACCTTTTGTTCCGCACCATCACTTACCGGAAACTTTGGGAAATCTTCGGCGGGCAGTGATTGAAGATTGAATCGGCTTTTCCCCGCCTTTACCAATATTTTACTGTCTTGTTGATCTAGTGTTATTTTCGTTCCTTCGGGCAGCGCACGAAGAATATCTTGCAACTTCTTTGCTGAAGTTGTAATAGCAAAATCCTGTTCCAGATTTACCTCACTCGAATCAGCTTTGACCTGAATTTCGAGATCAGTTGCGGTAAACGAAAAATGGTTTGCACGTCCTTCCAACAACACATTGGAAAGAATCGGTAGGGTATGACGACGTTCGACGATCCCCGTTACCGATTGCAGGGTTTTAAGTAAAGTCTCTCGATCAGTTTGAATTAATAACATTAATATTCCTTTTGGTAGTAGCTAATAACACCACCAATTTTTGTGTATACATGACAATTATTTTTATATTCAATTAGTTAAATAATAAATACGCTGTGTATAAACACTGTTTTAAATACTAATACTTTCTGGATAAGTATTATAAAAACCAAATTAGACAACTTATCCAGTTTTTACCCACAGATTCTCCTCGTAATTATCCACAGGATTAACTTCGGAGTGTTTGTACTAAAATAGTAAAATCACGAGAGATATTAGGATCAATACCGCGTAATTCTTCTATTTTACGGCAAGCATGTAAAACCGTTGTGTGATCGCGGCCACCAAATGCGTCGCCGATATCGGGTAAGCTAAGCTGGGTTAGCTCTTTAGCCAAGGCCATTGCCAGTTGCCGTGGCCGCGCTACAATTCGCGAACGCTTTTTTGAATACATCTCAGCGACTTTAATTTTGTAGTAATCTGCGACAGTTTTCTGGATGTTTTCGATAGAAACTTGCCGAAATTGCACGGCTAACAGGTCCTTGAGCGCTTCTTTTGCTAAGTCTAAAGAAATGGGGCGATTTGTGAAGCGTGAATAAGCCAACACGCGCTTAAGCGCACCCTCTAACTCACGCACATTAGATTGAATTTGTTTAGCGACGAAGAAGGCCACGTTTTCGTCTAGATCGATTTTATCGGCTTCGGCCTTTTTGATTAAAATGGCTACGCGCATCTCTAGTTCGGGGGGCTCAACAGCAACTGTAAGACCCCAGCCAAATCTAGAAATCAGTCTATCTTCAATACCTTGCATTTCTCGAGGATAAGTGTCACAGGTGATGATGACCTGTTTACGGGCTTCGATCAAGGCGTTAAAAGCGTAGAAAAACTCTTCTTGCGTCCGATTTTTACCCCCAAAAAATTGGATATCGTCGATTAAAAGCAAATCCAGCGAATGGTAGTAGCGTTTAAAATCGTTGAATGACTTATGTTGGTAGGCACGAACGACGTCGGAGACATAGCGCTCAGCATGAATATAACTAATGCGCGCATTACGGTTTTGTTCGTAAACCAAGTTACCAATAGCTTGAATTAAATGGGTTTTACCGAGGCCTACACCACCGTAAACAAATAAGGGGTTATAGGCAGACCCTGGATTCTCGGCGACTTGCAATGCAGCGGCACGCGCCAATTGGTTAGCCTTGCCCGGCACGAAACTAGCAAACGTAAATCCAGGATTCAAACCGGACTGCTCGCTCTTGGCGGGCTTTGCGGCAGCTAAAAAAGGTTTGGTTGGGATGGCCCCTTCGCCATTAATGGTTGGCGGAAACATCCCCGTTTTTTGGTTTTCTTCCAGCTTGAGCTGAATCGCGGTCGGCTGGCCAAATTGGAGTTCAGCTAGCGCCTCGATGCGCGCTAAAAATTTTTCCCTGACCCACTGTAGAACGAAACGATTGGGCGCCAACAAGCACACACTATCGCCCGCAGGAACAAACCGCAGAGGCTTGATCCAAGTATTAAACTGTTGAATTGTCAGCTCATTCTTGAATTGATCAAGACAGTGCTGCCAGAAGCCTTCCATGGTCTATCCTGTCTGTAGTGACGGGAAACGGTCATTCTTATTGTGGGATTTGCCACCGTGCGCGGCAAGAAAAGAGAGGTCATTGTAATCGTTTCACTCAGAGTTATCCACAGGCCGAGAGGATAATTTTAGCTTGACATGAAAGAGGGTTAACAGGTTAAATGTCGGGTTTTCTGAATTAGATTTATTGACTGGGGATCCCCATGAAACGTACTTATCAGCCTTCTGTTATTCGCCGCTTGCGCACGCATGGTTTTCTCGAGCGTATGCGCACCAAAAGTGGCCGTGCCATAATTAACGCGCGCCGCGCAAAGGGGCGGAAGAGCCTCGCTGTCTAAACTAGGCGTTAAGCCGGATGGCGCGCGCATAGCAGAATCGCAGCGGTATAAAAAACGCAGCCACCTACGAAAAGCGGACGATATTTCGTCCGTTTTTGATTTTAAATGCAGGGTTTCCAGCCTACACTTTATCGTCCTGGGTCGGCCAAACGGATTGGATTTTCCCCGCTTGGCAGTAATGGTTGCTAAAAAAACCGCACGTTTAGCGGTTAAGCGTAATTATATGCGGCGGGTGGTGCGAGAATATTTTCGTACCCATCTAAGCGAGATCGCGCTGTTGGACATTGTTGTGCGCGTCAAAAAGCCCTTTTTTCGGCAGGATTTTAGTGCTATTTCTCAGGAAGTTTCGGACGTCGTTGGTAAATTGCATAAATGTCAAAAGTCCTGATCCAGCTGATTCGTGTATATCAATACGCCATTAGTCCACTATTAGGCCCTCGTTGTCGTTTTACCCCGAGCTGCTCCACTTACGCCCAAGAAGCGATTGCTGAATATGGCGCGCTAAAAGGGTTTTGGCTTGGTGTTAAACGCGTAGGCCGTTGCCACCCCTGGTGCGTTGGCGGCTATGACCCCATACCCAAAAAATAGAGAACCGATTAAAGACTGCGCATGGACACCCAAAGACTGATTTTGTTTTTAGTATTCTCCTTATCCCTATTTATGTTGTGGGAGGCCTGGCAACGCGACCATAATCCGACGCCTCAGACGCAAGCTACCACCCAGGGTCCGACCAATAGCGGCGTGCCAACGCCCACAGCAACGTCAACAACGGCCTCACCTGCGCAAAGCGCGGCTACCACCAGCGCGCAG
This sequence comes from Betaproteobacteria bacterium, assembly GCA_025361165.1. GTDB lineage: Bacteria > Pseudomonadota > Gammaproteobacteria > Burkholderiales > Thiobacteraceae > RBG-16-58-11. Next base: position 8,958 of record JANYAU010000035.1, read on the forward strand.
TTAGTTAATGGCGAACGTATTAAGGTAAAAACAGATTTAATCGATGCTGAAATAGATACAAATGGTGGCGATCTGCGTCGAATGTCGCTAATAATGCATGGATCGAACGAAAATAAGCAAACCCCATTTGTATTGTTTTCCGATGTGGCGCCACATTTCTACGTGGCACAAACAGGCTTGATCGGCGATAGTTTGCCCACGCATAAAGCCCTATTTAGCGCGGCGGCCAAGGAATATACCTTGAGTCCAAATGCGCAAACGCTAGATGTGCGCCTGACATGGCACAGCGCGAACGGCATACAGGTAGACAAGATATATACCTTCCATCGCGGCAGCTATTTGGTGGATATAGGCTACGAAATCAAAAATGGTAGCAACGCCACAATAAAACCCGACGCCTACTTCCAATTATTGCGCGACGAAACCGCGCCCCAGGGCGAAACGAAGTTTTTACCGACCTACACCGGCCCAGCCACGTACACAGACAAGAACAAATTTCAAAAACACGACTTCGGTAAAATCGGTAACGATAAAGAAAAAGATTCGATCGTGTCGAAAGACGGCTGGATCGCCATGTTGCAACATTATTTTATCGCCGCTTATTTGCCGCAGGGCTCGGGCCAGCGCGAGTTTTATCTGAAAAAGATATCTGATAATTTATTTGCCGCCGGCGTCATCATGCCAATCGCCGAAATTGCGCCCAATGCCACCGCGCGCATTAGCATGCCGCTTTACGCGGGCCCCTTAGAACAAGAAACGCTAAAAAAGCTCGCACCGGGACTGGACCTCTCCGTCGATTATGGCTGGCTGACGGTAATCGCAGTGCCGATTTTTTGGCTACTCAGCTTCTTGCATAAATGGCTGGGCAACTGGGGCTGGGCGATTATTTTGTTGACGGTACTGATTAAGCTCGCATTCTATCCGCTCTCGGCGGCGAGCTATCGGTCCATGGCAAAAATGAAAGCGCTTGCGCCGCGCTTGCAGCGATTGAAAGAACAATTTGGCGATGATCGCCAAAAACTGCACCAGGCGATGATGGAAATTTACAAAACCGAGAAAATCAACCCGCTCGGCGGCTGCCTGCCCGTAGTGATTCAAATCCCGGTATTTATCTCACTCTACTGGGTACTGTTGTATAGCGTAGAGATGCGCCATGCGCCATTCGCGCTATGGATCCACGATCTCACCGCGCAAGATCCCTATTACATTCTGCCGGTGTTAATGGGGATCTCGATGGTAGTGCAGACCCGGCTAAACCCTACGCCGCCGGACCCCATACAAGCGAAAGTCATGATGATCATGCCGATCGCGTTCTCCGTGATGTTTCTGTGGTTCCCCTCGGGCCTGGTGCTCTATTGGGTGGTGAACAACTCCCTTTCCATCGCCCAGCAGTGGCGCATAAATCAAGTCATGAAGCATGCGCCAAAACAGGCAAAAAGATGACACGATAAGCGCCATCGCCACCGCCCCTGGGCGTGGCGGCATCGGCGTGGTGCGTGTATCGGGTGCGGCGGTAACGCTTATCGCCCCTAGTATTCTCGGTAAACTTCCACCGCCGCGCTATGCTCTTCTGGCCGATTTTCGCGAGGCATCGGGCGCGACAATCGATCAAGGCATCGCGCTTTATTTTCCCGCACCGCATTCTTTTACTGGCGAAGACGTGCTGGAACTCCAGGGCCACGGTGGCCCGGCCGTGTTGCAACGCCTACTCGCGCGCTGTTTGGAGCTGGGCGCGCGCCTAGCCGAGCCGGGCGAGTTCACGCGCCGGGCTTACCTCAACGGCAAATTGGATTTAACCCAAGCAGAAAGTGTCGCCGACCTCATCGACGCCGCAACCACGCAAGGCGCAAAAAGCGCCATGCGCTCGCTGCAGGGCGAGTTTTCACGCCAGATTCGTGCGCTCGTGGAAGCGCTCATCAATTTGCGCATGCTGGTGGAATCCACGCTGGATTTCCCCGAAGAAGAAATCGATTTTCTGGAAGCCGCACAGGCCAAAGCAAAGCTCGCAGAAATACAAACACAGCTTGTCGGTGTGCTCGCGCGCGCGAAACAAGGCGCATTGCTGCGCGAAGGTTTGCAAGTCGTACTGATCGGCCAGCCGAATGTCGGCAAATCCAGTCTGCTAAATCGTCTCGCCGGAGAAGAAGTTGCTATCGTTACGCCCATGGCCGGTACCACGCGCGATACCGTGCGCGAAGAAATCCAAATCGAGGGCATCCCGCTACACATTATCGACACAGCGGGTCTAAGAGAAACCAGCGACGAAATCGAAAAAATCGGCATCGCGCGCACCTGGGCGGCGGTGGAAAAAGCCGATCTCGCCTTGGTCATTATCGATGCCCAAAAAGGCTTGGCCGGTGAAGACGAAACCATTCTTGCCAAACTTCCCGCCCCTTTGCCCGTGCTGCGCGTCTACAACAAAATCGATTTGGCGGGCCTTGTGCCGCACGCAGAAAGCACCAGCGGTGCGGTGTATCTCTCGGCTAAAACCGGGGCGGGAATGGACCTGCTGCACGACCAGTTGTTGGCCCTTGCCGGTTGGCAACAAACCGGCGAAGACATTTATATGGCGCGCGAACGCCATGTGCGCGCGCTCACCGAAGCTTATGCCAGAATACAAAACGCGGATCAATATTGGCGGCAATTAGAATTGTTGGCTGAAGAATTGAAGCTGGCGCAAAAGGCCTTGAATACGATAACCGGTGAATTTACTTCCGACGACTTGCTCGGCGAAATATTTAGCCGGTTTTGTATTGGTAAATAAGCAAACAGGGGGGTGTATTTCCTGTTAGGGATTAGCCTGCGGCATACATACTTACTCGTAGTCGGAAAAAACTTGTGCCTCCGGTACGGCCAGGGCCAACAAAATCTTTTTCATTGCGCCTACAGCCAGGCCGGGGCCGGCGACATATACGTTGGCGCGCGTGAGTGAGGGGATGGCGCGCAATTTCGGACCGATGGTTTTAGCGATTACATTTTCTTGGCGCGAAGCAGTGGCGTCTAAGTCGCCGCCGACCAAGATCGGTTCGTAGTAAAAATTATCGAGCGCATCGGCCCAGGCTCGCGCCAAGCCCGGCAGATAAAGGCCCGATTCTTTGGTGGCAATCCACAGCAAATGAATCGACTCGGCTTGATCGAGCGCCATGGCGTGTTCCATCAGGCTCTTCACGGGCGCGAACCCGGTGCAAAACGCGATGAACACAATCGGCCGTTGCGACGCTGCGTCCAGCACAAAGTCGCCGCGCGGTCCGCGTATCGAAACGCGCGCGCCGGGCTGGAGTTGTTCGAAAACGTAGTCGGAAAAATGATGGCCGTGTAAACGCCGCACGTGGAATTCCAAATGCCGGTCTTCACAGGGGCAGCTTGCAATCGGCAATTCCATCGCCAAGCTACCGCTTAAAGTTAATACCGCGCGTTGTCCGGCGAGAAAGCGCAGGCGTTCAGCGGGCGGGGTTTTGATGTGAATCACCGTGACCTCATCCGTTGGCTGCGCCATTGCACGTACTTCACCGCTTAATTGTTGCTCCGGCACCTCGTGCGGCGTGCGAGCGACTTCGGCCTCGAGCACCAAATCACTAATTGCCGTGCATGAACACAGCAGCGCATACCCCAGGGCTTGTTGCGCTGGCGAGATGAGAAATTCATGTGGCCGCACTTGTTTAACTTCACCCGACAACACGCGCGCTTTGCACATACCGCAACTGCCGTTGGAGCAGCCGTAGGCAAGCGGAATACCCGCACGCAACGCGGCCTCGAGCAGGGTATCGCTGCCCTCGACGAAAAAATCCACGCCCGAAGGCAGTACCCGTACCTGCGCCGACATCACACGCAAAAAATTGTCGCGTATCATCAGCGCACGCTCGGCATCCGATGCCGGTGGCGTATGCATGCGCTGCTCGTGCAGCCAGGTTTTAAGCGTTGCGGCGAAACGGGAGCGATCGCCACCTTGCATTACCCACTCGCTCAATAGAGTATTGACACCCTCCAGCATGCCGCGCGTGTGCTGGAGCAGCGCTTTCGATTCCACCAATTCTTTACTCAACTCATGCAGCCGCGCGGCGAGCACTTCTTTATCGGGAAGCGTGTGCTCCATGATGCGACGCCCGAAAGCATGCTCTTTGATCGACGCCACCTGTTCGAGCGTGGTGTTATCTTCCAGCGAGGCGTCGGGATAGGCACGATGCAATTCTTCCACGGCTATCATGCCGTCGAATGAATCCAGTTCGCCGTCCTGGATTTTCTTTTGCAATGCGCCGCGCGTGACGCCAACAAGCCTGGCGGCGCGATGCAGGTTCAATAACTTTGCCATGCGCGTAGTTTATTCGTTCCCATCGATTTTGAGAAAGCCGGCACCGGTCATGCAGGCTAAGTACATGTTTCCACGAGACTCCCGCTTACTTAAGTAGCACACTTCGCGTATGATCGACGCTCTTCCCGGAAATGTTGTATGTAGGTTATGGATTTCCCCCAAATATTTGATGTGATGATAATCGGCGGTGGCCATGCCGGAACCGAGGCGGCGCTCGCCAGCGCGCGCATGGGCCAAAAAACCCTGTTGCTCACTCATAACATCGAAACCTTGGGTCAGATGTCGTGCAACCCTTCCATCGGCGGCATCGGCAAAGGCCATTTGGTGAAAGAAGTCGATGCCCTAGGCGGCGCCATGGCCGCCGCCACCGACGAAGCCGGCATCCAGTTTCGCATCCTGAATTCCTCAAAGGGCCCGGCCGTACGTGCCACCCGCGCGCAAGCCGACCGCATCTTGTACAAGCA
>JANYAU010000076.1 GCA_025361165.1 Betaproteobacteria bacterium
GTATGCGCGCTAACGCTGGATAGCTCGTTTTGATTCATCAACCCCATCGCCAAGAACAACAAGAGGAAGAGATAAACAAAGCCAATAATTTTAAAAAATATCCCCCACTTGCGCGCCCGGCGTTGCTCGGTCAGCGCGGCCAGCGCGAGTTTTTCCAGCGTCTTGCGTTCCCAATTGTCCGGTTGATCACTCATGCGTCTCGCTCCCTTCGATTAAATACACTTGGCCGTTGCGCTCAAACACCCTGAGCTTTTTCAGCCCGCGGCCATTGCATGGGCCACCCATACAAGCGCCGGATTCCGGCGCATACAAGGCACCGTGCGTGGAGCAGACGAAGTATAGCCCCGAAAAGTCAAAAAATTCACCTGCATTGAAGTCGAGTTCTACCGGCACGTGCCCGCAACGATTGAGATACGCCACCGCTTCGCCGTCATAGCGCACCACGAAAGCGGGCGTGGTTTCACGCGCCCACTGCAGCTCGAAACGCACACCGCGGCCGCCCTCTTCCAGCGCGCCCGAATCGCAGATCAGGCGTTCGCGCGCAGCCATGTTTCCATTTCCATTATGCTGTCCACACACGCAAGCGGTGTGTGCGTCAGCAAATCGGCGCGAAGATGGGCGCCGTAGCTCACTGCGAGCGATGGCACGCCCGCATTCAGCGCCATCTGTAAATCGTGGCTGGTGTCGCCGATCATCAAAGTGCGTTGGCGCGCAGTACCGAGTTCATCCATGAGTTGTTCCAACATTTCCGGATGCGGCTTGGAGAAACATTCGTCGGCGCAGCGCGTGCTGTGAAAATACGCACGCAAACCCGTGTGATTCAAGGCCCGGTCGAGCCCGCGCCGGCTTTTGCCCGTGGCCACGCCGAGCAAAAAACCCGATTGATGCAAATCACGCACGACGTGTTCGGCGCCCGCGAACAAGGGAATATCTTGGTCTTTACCTAAAAAATGATGGCGATAGCGCTCGACCATGCGTGGGTAATCCGCTGCGGGCAACGCCGGTAATAGATGCGCGATGGCTTCGTTTAGGCCTAAACCGATAATATGCCGCGCCGCTTGCTCACTCGGCTCTGTGAGCCCCAAATCGCAGCACGCGGCTTGGATCGAGGCCGCAATCACGCCGGCGGAATCCATCAGGGTTCCGTCCCAATCAAAGACAATGAGATCGAATTGCTTAGACATGTTATTGAGCTTGCATTGGCCGGTGAATAGCGCGCGAAAAGCGATAAGCGCAAAGGACGCGAAGGTACGCGAAGTAAACCCTCATAGTGTTTTCCTTTGCGTACCTTCGCGTCCTTTGCGGTGAAATGACTTTGCTGTTTCCGTTAGTGGTGAAGTTGCGCACTATGTTACCGGTCTCCCAGTAAATGGATGAGGCTGGGGAATTTCAGCCAAAGCCCGGATTATACCGGCGCGGCTTTACTCAGACTATTTACAAATCGCGTTAGGTCTTTGGGCAGCGGCGCTTCTATACGCAGCGCCTCCCCCGTCGATGGATGCATGAATACCACGGAAAATGCATGCAGAAACATGCGTTTCAAGCCCTGTTTGGCAAGCAATTTGTTAAGCGAGAAATCGCCGTATTTGTCGTCGCCGGCGATGGGGTAGCCCAGATGCGCGAGGTGGACGCGAATTTGGTGGGTGCGTCCGGTTTTTAGCTCCGCTTCGAGCAAGGTGTAGCCAGGCAAGGCTTGGCGCCGATAAAAAATAGTATGCGCGGCTTTGCCCTCTTCGGTGACGCTGACACGCCGCTCGCCGTCTGCGGTGAGATATTTGTGCAACTTCAATTTTACGGCGCGCTTTTCATCTTTCCACACACCTTTGACCAGGGCGAAATAACGTTTTTCCACCTCGCCGTCACGCATCATGGCGTGCAGCTTGGTCAGCGCACTGCGTTTTTTTGCCAGCAGCAGCACCCCGGAGGTTTCTTTATCCAAGCGGTGTACCAATTCCAGAAACTTCAACTCCGGCCGTTCCAAGCGCAATTGCTCGATCACGCCGCGCGAGATGCCGCTACCGCCATGCACCGCCAGGCCGGACGGCTTATCGATCACCAACAGCGCGTCATCTTCATATAACACCGTTTGTTTTAAGCGGACTATCACCGGTAGCGCAATGCCCTCGGCCGCAGGCTTGGCGGCCAGGCGAATCGGCGGGATACGGATCTTGTCGCCTACTTCTAGGCGACAAGTAGCGTCCACCCGGCCGCTGTTCACCCGTACCTCGCCACTGCGCAGGATGCGGTACAAGTGGCTTTTGGGCACGCCCTTCAAATGGCGGATCAAAAAATTATCTATACGCTGCCCGGCGGCGGTTTCGTCAATCTCAAGCCAGGTAACGGATTTTTTGCCTAAATCATTCATTTTGCTTATACTGTTGGTTCCGGTCATGGCTGCGAATGGCGTCGAAGGCGCGTTCGAGACCAGGTCTGGACGGTTTAGTTTCTGTCGCACGTGGTGCGGTTAAACGCACGGAAGAGCGGCTTTCTGGCCCAGCTTGCACGGCAAGCAAAACAGCCATCTAAGCCCCACGCCGGCTACGCCAAGCCGAACAAAATGGTTAACTCGCTCACCATCAAAACAAAAGCAGCGATAGTACTTGAATTACGCGCTCACAGCACATTGGATAAAGCCCCGGCGGCTTAACGCCGGGGTGAAGCACACGAGACGATAAACCTAGCCCGCTTGCAATCGGATAATAAACCATCCCCTTACCGGCCCGCTGATTACCCAAATCTTCACGCATGCTTCAACTCAAGACAAACCGCATACTTAGGATGGCAATGTATCTTCTAACCGGTCGCTTTTCTTACTGACCACGCCATCGCGCGCCGCTTGCGCCGCGCTGTTTGTCGCCCCGTGTAATTGAGCGCGGGAGACCCAAAATGAAACGTATGTTGTTTAACGCCACGCAAGCTGAAGAGCTGCGCGTAGCCATCGTCGACGGCCAAAAACTGGTCGATCTCGATATCGAATCCTCTACCAAAGAGCAACGCAAGAGCAATATCTACAAGGGTGTCATCACCCGCATCGAGCCCAGCCTCGAAGCCGCCTTTATCGACTACGGCGCCGAGCGTCACGGCTTTCTCCCCTTTAAAGAAATTGCTCGCGCCTACTTTAGGCAAGGCGTCGATGTCGGCCGCACTACCATCCAAGAGGCGATGAAAGAAGGCCAAGAAGTCATCGTCCAAGTCGAAAAGGACGAGCGCGGCAATAAAGGCGCGGCCCTCACCACCTTCATCAGCTTAGCCGGACGTTATTTGGTGTTAATGCCCAACAATCCGCGTGGCGGCGGCGTCTCGCGCCGGGTGGAAGGCGAAGAGCGCGACGAGTTGCGCGACCTGATGGCCCAGCTCGATGTGCCTACCGGCATGAGTGTCATCGCCCGCACCGCCGGTATCGGCCGCAATTTGGAAGAACTGCAATGGGATCTCAATTATTTGCTGAATCTGTGGCAAGCGATTGAGGGCGCATCGCACACCCAGAAAGGCGCTTTCCTGATTTACCAGGAAGGCAGCTTAGTGATCCGCGCCATCCGCGATTACTTCCATCCCGAAATCGGCGAAGTGCTGATTGACACCGAAGAAATCTACGATCAAGCGGTGCAGTTCATGAGTCACGTCATGCCCGCCAACGTGAGCCGCATCAAACTCTACAAAGATGATGTGCCGCTGTTTTCGCGCTTTCAGATCGAACACCAGATTGAATCGGCTTACGCGCGCGAAGTCACGCTGCCTTCCGGGGGCGCCATCGTCATCGACCATACCGAAGCTTTGGTGTCGGTCGATGTCAACTCGGCGCGCTCCACGCGCGGGGCGGATATCGAGGAAACCGCCTTACGCACCAATTCCGAAGCAGCGGATGAAATCGCGCGTCAACTGCGCTTGCGCGATTTGGGCGGCTTAATCGTGATCGACTTCATCGACATGGAAAGCAACCGTAACCAGCGCGAAGTCGAAAAACGTCTGAGCGACGCACTGCATTTAGATCGCGCGCGGGTGCAAATGGGCAAGATTTCGCGCTTCGGCCTGCTCGAACTCTCGCGCCAACGTCTGCAACCGAGCCTGGGCGAAACCAGCCACGCGGTCTGCCCGCGCTGCAGCGGCACGGGCCATATCCGCGGCACCGAATCCACCGCGCTGCACATCTTGCGCATCATCCAAGAAGAATCGATGAAGGAAAGCACCGCTGCGATTCACGCGCAGATTCCGGTGGATGTCGCCACCTTCCTGCTCAACGAAAAGCGCGCGGATATTTGGAAGATCGAGGCGCGGTTCAAAGTCAGCGTGGTACTCATTCCCAACATCAGCCTAGAGACCCCACACTACACTGTGACTCGCCTCAAGGTAGAAGAACTCGCGGAAATCGACAAACCCAGCTACGAACTCGCCGCGATGCCGGAACAAAACGCCGGCCTCGATGCAGCCAACGCCGAGCCGGCCAAACCACGCCAACTCGCAGTCGTGCGCGATATCACCCCGACTCAGCCTGCACCGCTGCAAGCCGCGCCGGTAGAAGCGGTCAAATCAGGTTTATTCAGCGCCCTCAGCGGCTGGTTCCAAACCTTGTTTACCGGGCAAAAAGAAGAAGCCGCAGCCGCGGCGCCTAAGCGTAGCGCCGCGCGTCCCGAGCGCGACCGGGGTCCGCGTCACGGGCGTGATCGTGCCCGGCGCGATGGTCGTGGGACCGGACAGCCGCGCCCGGAATCGCCGCAATCGCAGCCGCGCCCGCAACGTAGCGAACAAAGCAAACCACCGCAGGCCGAAAAGCCAACTGAAGCCGCCGCAACGGGTGAAGGCCCGGAACGCAACAAGCGCCCCCGTCGTAGCAGAGGAGGCCGCGATCGGGGCGACCGTCCGGAACGCGAAGCGCAACCCGCCCGCGAAGTCCAACCTGCGTTAGAAATGCCATCGAGCGATACTACAACCGCGCCGCGCCAGGAACAGGGAGAGCGTCCGGAACGAGGCGACCGCCCACGTGGCGGCCGAGGTCGCGGTGTACGTCCGCCGCGTCCGGAGCGTATGCCGCAAGCCGCGCCTGAGCACACGCTTGAAACCACGCCGAGCGAAGCTATCGTTGAAACATATGCGCCGGTAGTCGTCAGCCAGACCAACCAAGCCGAGCTCCCTTTCGTCGCGCATGAGCCCGCACCTGCGCCCGTGGTCGTTGCGCCAACCGTTACGCCTGAGCCCGTGTTAGAACAACCTAAGGCCCCTGTAGAAGAACCTAAAGCGCCAGTCGTAGAACCGCCAAAGCCTAAACCCGCACCCAAGTTGGCGCCGGTAAATCTGGCAGCCGCCGGTTTGGTCATGATCGAAACCAGCCACGACAAAGTCGTCGCGGCGCCGGTGGTGGAAGAAGCACCGCGCGGCCCGCGTCCTAAACCGGCTTGGGCGCAACAGCAAGCGAGTGGCGCCAATGAACCGCTACAACAAGTGGAAACGCGCAACGACGCGTAAGCACCTCGGGTTCCAAGAAAGATCAGCGCCGCGGCTTTATCGAGCCGCGGTGTTTTTTATTTATCCGTACAAAAAACACCGCGCCACATGCCCCGCACCGAAGGCGCTTTCACCCGGATAACGCTGCGCGCAAACCGGCATGGCGTGCGGGCAACGCGGGTGAAAATGACAACCATTAGGCGGCTGCGCAGGCGATGGCAACTCGCCCTGCAAGCGTATCACTTCGCGCCCGGTTTCTTTTTCTATCAAGGGCACCGCCGACAACAAGGCCTGGGTGTAAGGATGCTTAGGCGCGGACAATACCGCCTCCACCGGCCCGTACTCGACGATGCGGCCGAGATACATCACCGCGACTTCGTGTGCGAGATATTCCACCACCGAGATATTGTGGGTGATAAATAGATACGATAGCTGATGCGTCGCTTGCAAACCGCGCAACAAATTGAGTATCTGCGCCTGCACTGACACATCGAGCGCGCTGGTCGGCTCGTCACACACGATGAGCTTTGGATTGACCGCTAAAGCGCGCGCGATGGCGATGCGCTGGCGTTGTCCACCGGAGAATTCATGTGGGTAACGGTATTTGCTTTCCGGCGCGAGTCCAACTTCATCCAGCAATTGGTCGATGCGGCGTGCGCGTTCCAACGGGCTCTTGCCGACGTCGAGCGCACGCATGCCCTCCTCCAAAATATCCGCGACTACCATACGCGGATCGAGCGAAGCGAAGGGATCTTGAAACACGATTTGCAGCGCGCCGCGCAGTGGGCGTAGTTGCGATTTAGGCAAGGTCGTGAGCTCTTGGCCGGCGAAGCGCACGCTACCGCTGGTCAGCGGCAATAGTTGCAGCAGACCCTTGCCCACCGTGGTTTTGCCGCAGCCAGATTCGCCTACCAGCGCCACCGTGCGCCCCGCCGGTATATTCAGCGACACGCCATCCACGGCTTTTACCGCGCCGACGACACGCTGTAAAAAACCTTTGCGAATCGGGAAGTGAACCGTTAATTCACTCACCTCCAGCAGCGTCGCAGCGCCATTTTCCGGCGCTTGATGCCGCGTCTCCAAAGTCAGCACGGGTGCCTGCGGCTCGACACTTGAACCCTGCTCTACTAAATGACAACGCGCGCCGCCGTTCTCCAACACCGTCCAGCGCGGCGTCTCAACGCGGCAACGCTGCCAGGCAAATTCGCAACGCGAAGCAAAGCGGCAACCGGTGAACGCGCTATCCAAACGCGGCACGCTGCCGGGTATCATGGCCAGTGCTTGCCCGCGCTTATCCAGCCGCGGCACGGAATCGAAGAGCTTTTGTGAGTAGGGATGGCGCGGCGTTTGGAAAAAAGTCTCGCGCGCGGCCATTTCGACGATCTCGCCGGCGTACATCACGCCCACGCGGTGTGCCATCTCCGCCACCACGCCCAGATCGTGAGTGATGAAGAGCAGCGCCATGCCGTTCTTGCGTTGCAACTCGCGCAGCAATTCCAATACCTGCGCTTGAATCGTGACATCTAGCGCCGTGGTCGGTTCGTCCGCGATCAGTAAGGCCGGTTCGCACGCCAAGGCAATGGCGATCATCACACGCTGTTTCATGCCACCGGAAAGTTGATGCGGGTAGGCATCCATCACGCGCATGGGGTCGGGAATACCCACTGCATCCAAAAGATCCAGCACGCGGCGCTTGAGTTGCTTGCCGCTCAAATGGCGATGCTGCGCCACAGGCTCGCCGATTTGCGTGCCGACACTCAGCACCGGGTTAAGGCTGGTCATCGGTTCTTGAAAGATCATGGCGATGCTGGAACCGCGCAAGCCGCGCATAGCAATTTCCGGCAGCGCGAGCAAGTCCTCGCCCTTAAATTTCACGCTGCCGCTGACGATGCGCGCCGCGGGCGGCAGCAAGCGCAGCAAGGACAAGGCGGTAACCGATTTGCCGCAACCGGATTCGCCCAACAGGGCAAATGTTTCGCCGCGCTCGATGCTGAAACTTACCGCATCCACCGCGCGTGTTTGGCGTTCGCGGTTCTCGAACCAAACGCGCAGGTCTTGCACTTCCAACAGCGCACTCATTCCGCCCTCGGATCGAAAGCATCGCGCACCGCATCGGCGAACAAATTAGCGGCCAGCACCAGCGCGAACATAAAAACGAAAGCGGCGGCCAGTGGCCACCACACCAGCGGTTCACGCGCCAGCTCCAAGCGCGCGCTGTTGATCATATTGCCCCAGCTATTCATGGTGGGATCGACGCCCACCCCGACATAAGCCAGCACCGCTTCGGCTAATACCAAAGCGCTGAAATCGAGCGTGACGGTGATCAACACGATGTGCATCACATTCGGCAGAATATGGCGGGACATGATTTTCCAATGGCTCACGCCGAATGCCTGCGCCGCTTGTACATATTCCATTTCGGTGAGCTTCAGCGTTTCGCCGCGCAGCAAGCGGCACAAGCCGGTCCAACTGGTCACGCCCAGGATCAAGCACAGCAGCAGCAGCCGGACATCCGCACGCTCGGTGATGGAGTTGTACGCATCTTTATGAATATCCATATACACCTGCATCATCAATACCGCAGCCGCGATCAACAGCACCCCGGGGATGGAATTGAGCGTGGTGTATATGTATTGGATGACATCATCCACCCAGCCTTTAAAGTAGCCGGCCATCACCCCCAGCCACAAGGCGAACGGCAGCATGACTAAGGTAGTGAGGGTGCCGATGACTAAGCCGGTACGAATGCTTTTCAGCGCCTGATACAGCACGTCTTGTCCGACTTTATCGGTGCCGAGCAGGTGATAGTGCGGTGCTATCGCCCACGTCACGCACACCAGCCATAACAACACGCCGAGCGTGAACAAAATCGCACGCCAGGGGAGCTCGGCCTCGCCGCGCCATAGCGCGCGCCAACCGAGATTTCGATGTTGCGTGAGCCAAGTGCTGAGCGCGGTAGTCAGCGCCAGCCACAACAATAGGGCAAGCAATGTGCCTTTGAGTGTAAGCCGCCCGATATCGCGTGCGTACCCCTTCGGCGTCGCGCCTAACTCCGCGCCGCCATATTGCAAACGCGGATAAGCCCGCGCGATGCGGCCATCCGGCTGTTCAATGGTCTCCATCGCAAATAAGCGGGTGGCAAGCGGCGCGGAATAGGTTTTCTCGTTGTGCTTGCGTAAGGGCGTGAGCAGCTTATCCAGCAGGCTGACGATTTCCAGCGAATATTCGGTGACGCCCGGCTTTTGATTGGACAGAGGCTCGCGAAAATGCACCGAATCCAGCAGGCCCACAATCACAAACGCCAGCAACACCATGGCCGAAGCCATTGCCGCGGGACGCCGCGCGACTTTGCGCCAGGGTGCGGCCAAATGCGCTTTGCCGCGTGCACGCCAAATATACAATCCGATGACCAACAGCAGGCAGTAAATCAGAATATCTGTTTGTAGAAAAACCAATTTCATGCGAGTCGAATCCGCGGATCAACCAGGGTGTAAGCCACATCCGTCAGCAGCAAACCGAGTATGTAGAGCGCAGAACCGAGAAACACCATCGCGTGCACGATGGCGAAGTCTTGGCTGCGAATGGCGTCGATGGTGTAACTGCCCAATCCGGGAATGCCGAAAAATGATTCCGCTATCAGGCTACCCATGAACAGCGTTGGGATCACCACTACGGCGCCAGTGAGTATCGGAATCAGCGCATTGCGCAGCACATGACGGAACAGTACCACTCGTTCCGCCAAGCCTTTAGCGCGTGCCGTGCGGACATAGTCTTTGCCGATTTCTTCCAGAAAAATGGTGCGGTACCAACGCGTACCGCTGCCAACGCCGCCAATCACGCCAATCGCCACCGGCAGCACCAGGAATTTAAACGCATCCCATCCGCCTTGATAGCCGGAGATCGGCACGAGGTGCAGCAATTTGCTCACCAGAAACTGCCCGCCAATGATGTAGAACATGCCCGAGATCGACATCATCGCCACGCACAGCACCACGCCGCCAAAATCGATATAGGTGGCGCGGAAAAACGCCAAGATCAAAGCGAATGTAATATTCACCAGCAAGCCGATCAAAAACACCGGCACCGCCAACACCAAGCTCGGCCACATCCGCGTTTTAATATCCTGTCCGATATCGCGGCCATCGTCCGCGGCGCCGAACTGAAACGCGAACATCGGTACCGCTTTATGGAAGAACACCGTCTCGGTGAATTTTCCCGCGCCCGGCGCTGGCCCGTTGAAAAACAGTGGCCGGTCGTAGCCGTGTTCATGTTTCCATTTCGCCACCGCGTCCGGCGTGACATGTTTCATGCCGAGTTGTATCCGCGCCATGTTATCCGGCGAGTTGACGGCGAAGAACAGGATGAAAATAAACACATTGACGCCAAGCAAAATCGGGATGGCGTACAACATGCGGCGCAGGAGATAAGCGATCATGACTCGGCTCCTCGGGCCGGAGCATATAATTTTTTGCGCCATACCCACCATGCCGGCGCCAGCGCCAACAACAGCACCAGACCGATCAGCAGCAAGGGCCATAGGCGCGGTTGGTTCCACTGTGTACGCTTTTGCTCGCGCAGCTTAGAATCGACGCGCAAATATTTGAGGCCGTTGTTCGCCATCAGGTTCGGCTTGGCGTTGAAGTACCAACTGTGATACAAGGCATAGCTTTGCGGCACATAGCCCCACACCCAGGGCGCATCGCGGCGCGCGACGGCGAGCATGGCATCGATCACTTGCTGCCGCGCCGGGCCGTTGTCCATATTTTTCATTTGCTCGAACAAGCGATTGAATTCCGGATTGTCGTAGTTCGCCGCGTTCTCGCCGTTCAAGCCCGCTTTTTTGTTCGGCCCATAAAGAAGAAATAAGAAATTTTCCGGGTCGGGATAATCCGCATTCCAACCCCACTCAAAAAGCTGCGCATCGCCCTTCAACATTTTGTCTTGAAAGCGGTTGTAATCCGTGGCGCGTATCACCAGTTGGATATCGATTTTTTGCAGTTGTTTAGACAGCCATTCCAAGCGCGATTTGGCGTCCGGTCCGGTAGCGGCGGTATCGAAATGCAGCAGCAAGGGCTTGCCGCTTTGCGCATCGCGGCCGTTAGGATAGCCCGCTTCCGCGAGCAGGCGCTTGGCTTCGTTTATCGGCTTGCGTTGCGCATGGTGGTTCACCCAGTCGTACACATAATGATTCAGACCGGCTGCGCCTTCCACATAACCGAAGATGCCGGGCGGGATCGGCCCTTGCGCCGCAATGCCGCGGCCATTGCGGAAAATGGAAATGAATTCTTCATAGTCCACGGCGATGGAAATGGCCCGGCGCAATTTGCGCGCCCGCTCCGATAATCCCCCCACCACCGGGTCTTGCATATTGAAGCCCATATAGCTGATGGTGGTGGCGACGGTAGTCACCAGACGGATATCTTTTTGCTGCAAGTCCGGCGTCAGCGCCGCTTCGCCCTGCGCGCCCACTTTGACCGCTTGATCGAAGGTGTCGGAGCTAATGCCGGAAGCGTCGTAGTAGCCTTGCAAAAATTTATTCCAGTACGGAATATCTTCCTTCTCCAAGCTATACACCGCTTTATCCACGAAAGGCATCGTCTTGCCCGCATCCGCCAACAAGCCCTGCGCGCGATCATCCGCCTCGCCCTCGGCTGGGTAACGCTCGCCGCGGAAATTCGGATTCTTCACCAGCACCATTTGCTTATTGGGATCGTTGCGGCTGAGCAGATAGGGGCCGGTGCCGACCGGATACCAATCCAGCAACAGATTTTTCGCCTGCATGCCCGGCTGCGCGTAGAAGCGGTCGGCTTCCCACGGCACAGGCGCAAAAAATGGCATCGCCAACCAGTATACGAATTGCGGATACTTGCCTTTGAGTTTGACGCGATAGGTATAGCGATCCACCACTTCCGCTCCGGCCAGCGGATAGCGGTTGAGATCGAGATAGGCCGCAGCGTTGTTCTGCCTAAGCAATTTGTCTTGTTTGCTTAGCAAGGTGCCGTATTCTTTTAAACCGATAATGTAATCCGCCATCAGCCCGAAGATCGGCGAATTGAGCCGCGGATGCGCGAGGCGTTTGATCTCGTATACATAATCGTCGGCGGTTAATTCGCGCGTGCCGGTGAATTTGAAATCGCTCAGGGTGTTGATCTTGTCCAGCTCTGCTGCATTGAGGTCGTGATACCGCAAGCGCCCCTGCGCATCGCGCGCAAACGCTGGATGGGGTTGATACAAAATACCGGGCCGAATAGAAATTTCATATTCGCTCATCGCCACTTGCGCCGGCGCCGCATCTTGCGGCAACTGCTTGCCTTGTTTGTCGTAAAAACGCGGTTGCGGCAACTCGCGCGCAGTGAGCGGTTCCAGCGTATAGGGGCGTTTGAGGTAGTTATATTGCAGTGGCGGCTCGTAAATCTGGCCGATAAAAGTCACTTCATTGGAAGCATACGATTGCGCCGGATCGAGGTGTTTAGGCCGCTCGGAAAACACACTATACAAAATGTTTTGCCCGCGCTCGGCTTCGGGATAAGGATCGTTCCACGGCGTCTTGCCGCAGCCGGCAGGCAGCCAAAGCACGGGGACGATGGCCAAGATACGCATCAATCGGATCATGGAGCAGAAGTGTAGCCGATTTCCAAGGGCTTCAGATTATTGACGCGTTTCTCACCCCGAACCTACACGAGTTGAGAAAAACATATAATCCTGGAATGGTCAGGAATATTTCCGTAGAAAAACGGCTTGCTTCAAGGTCGTCGCCAAGGGGCACAGCAACGAACGCGCTGCCCGAACGGTGTGACCAGCCACGACCAAGAATGCTGTTCTATTTTATCGAAGGAATTGATACGTAGGAGAAACCCGTGAAGACAGGTTTACACAGCGGCGTAATCGCTGCGATGACAGCAGCGGTTCTGTTCGGTGCGGGCACGCCGCTGGCCAAACTGCTATTGGCGCACACTAGCCCTTGGCTGCTGGCGGCGCTGCTCTATCTCGGCTCGGGCGTCGGCTTGTGGATCGTGCGCCGGATTCGGCGCGCCCCCGCAGTACATCTTGCAAGCGGCGACTGGCGCTGGTTGGCCGGGGCGATTGTGGCCGGCGGCATGATCGGTCCCGTGCTGTTGATGGTGGGCCTGTCGGCGATGCCTGCATCCGGGGCATCCTTACTGCTGAATGCCGAGGGCGTGTTGACGGCGCTGTTGGCCTGGTTCGCTTTCAAGGAGAACTTCGACCGCCGCATTGCGCTGGGCATGCTTGCCATCGTCGCCGGGGCCTTGGTGCTGAGTTGGCCACAGGAGGCGCGGTTTGCCGGGGCATGGCCTGCGTTGGCGGTCTTGGGCGCCTGTCTGGCGTGGGCCATCGACAACAACCTCACGCGCAAGGTGGCGCTGTCCGACGCCTCCTTCATCGCCATGACCAAGGGGCTGGTGGCGGGCTCGACCAATCTCGTGCTAGCCATTCTCACGCATGCGACGTGGCCAGGCGGCGGTGTTATCGCCGGTGCGGCCCTATTGGGCTTCGCCAGCTACGGCGCAAGTCTCGCGCTGTTTGTGATCGGCCTGCGCCATCTCGGTACGGCGCGCACCGGCGCCTATTTTTCGGTCGCGCCGTTCTTCGGTGCGGTGCTGGCCATCCTGCTGCTAGGCGAGCCGGTGACGACGCCATTGCTGGTAGCCGGGGCACTCATGGCCATCGGTGTTTGGCTGCACCTGACGGAGCGACACGAACACGGGCACACGCACGAAGTGCTTGAGCATACGCACGAGCACACTCACGGTGAAGGCGATGACCACCACGCGCACGAGCACGATCCACCCGTCGTGCCTGGAACTCGCCATAGCCATCCACACCGGCACGCGCCGATCCAGCACGACCATCCGCATTTTCCGGATGCCCATCACCGGCATTCCCATTGAACACCATGCGGGCAAGGCGC
>JANYAU010000079.1 GCA_025361165.1 Betaproteobacteria bacterium
GGTCGGCAACGCGGAGCGCAACCACGCCCAAGGCATGGGGCTGGGTTTAGCCATTGTGCAGCGGATTGCGCGTCTCCTGGGCTATCGCGTCGAAGTACGTTCGCGACCGAGCCGCGGCAGCGTGTTCAGTATCACACTGCCGTCCGCGCAACCACTATCGGATAATCGGCGTGCCAACCGAGCGAGCACGTTCGGCATGTTTAAGGGCGAACACGTGCTCCTCATTGATGACAATCAAGCCGCGCTGGAATCCATGCAGGGCTTGCTCTCCAGTTGGGGACTCGCCCCGCAGCCCGCCGCGAATTTGGAACAGGCTATCATCCGCATCAAGCAAGATGTGCCTAAGCTGATTATCTGCGACTACCGCTTGCCGCAAACCACCGGAGTTGACGTCGTGAAAGCGATACGCGCGCAGTTGGGCGAGGCGGTGCTCGCCGTACTCGTCAGCGGCGATACCGCACCCGAGGCGGTGGCGCTCATGCAAGCGAGCGGCCTACCGGTTCTGTACAAACCCGTGCGACCGGCCAAACTCCGGGCCTTGATCTCGCGCTTGCTGGATAGCGGGGACGACGCTAAGCCGTGAACCGTTTGCGGTAGCGATTGAACCCCGACACTTTTTCAAAGGCCGCACCCAGCAAGGCCGACACTCCTCCTCGGCCGGGCAAAGTTCGGGCGGAAACGGCGCATATATTCCTGAGGCTTTTACAGCGTTTCCTTAGCCCAACATCGGCTTGAGATACTGCGCGGTATAACTCACCTTGCTCTTTGCCACGTCTTCCGGCGTACCCTGCGCGATAACCTGCCCGCCGCCCTCACCTCCCTCCGGCCCCAGGTCGATGATCCAGTCGGCGGTTTTGATCACATCCAGATTGTGTTCGATGACCACCACGGTGTTGCCATGATCGCGCAGCCGATGCGCGACGGTCAGCAGCATTTCGATGTCGTGGAAGTGCAAGCCGGTGGTGGGTTCGTCCAAAATGTAGAGGGTGCGGCCGGTATCGCGTTTGGAAAGTTCCAGCGCGAGTTTCACGCGCTGCGCTTCGCCGCCGGAGAGCGTAGTGGCGGATTGGCCGAGCGTGATATACCCGAGTCCCACGTCGAGCAAAGTCTGCAATTTACGCGCTACCGTCGGCACCGCGTTGAAAAAATCAAAGGCTTGTTCCACTGTCATTTGCAGCACTTCGTGGATGGCCATACCTTTGTAGCGGACTTCTAGTGTTTCGCGGTTGTAGCGTTTGCCGTGGCACACATCGCATGGCACATAGATGTCCGGTAAAAAATGCATTTCCACGCGCAACACGCCATCGCCTTGACAGGATTCGCAGCGTCCGCCTTTGACGTTGAACGAAAAGCGCCCCGGCTCGTAGCCGCGCTCGCGTGCTTCCGGTACGCCGGAAAAGAGTTCGCGAATGGGCGTGAACATGCCGGTGTAAGTGGCGGGGTTGGAGCGCGGCGTGCGCCCGATCGGGCTTTGATCGACGTCGATCACTTTGTCGAAAAATTCCAGGCCGTCGATTTCATCATGCGCTGCGGGTTCGGTCGATGAGCCATACAAATGCCGCGCCACCGCCGGATAGAGCGTGTCGTTGATCAGCGTCGATTTGCCCGAGCCGGAGACGCCGGTCACACATACCAGCAAGCCCACCGGGAGCTTGAGTGTGACTTGTTTCAAGTTATTGCCGACAGCACCGGTCAGGGTGAGCCAGCGTTCAGGGTCGGGCTTGACGCGCTGTGCGGGAATCGGAATTTTGCGCGCGCCGGAAAGGTATTGACCGGTCAACGAAGCTGGGTTGTTTTTGACTTCTTCTGCCGTGCCTTCGGCCACGATCTGACCGCCATGCACCCCGGCGCCGGGGCCGATGTCGATCACGTAATCGGCGATGCTGATCGCTTCTTCATCGTGTTCCACCACGATCACGCTATTGCCCAAATCGCGCAAATGTTTCAAGGTGACGAGCAAACGCGCGTTGTCGCGCTGGTGCAGGCCGATGGAGGGCTCATCCAGCACATACATCACGCCGGTTAAACCGGAGCCGATTTGCGAGGCTAAACGGATGCGCTGCGCCTCGCCGCCGGACAGGGTTTCCGCCGAGCGGTCGAGCGACAAATAATCGAGCCCGACGTTGGTGAGGAAAGACAAGCGCGAAGTAATTTCTTTGACGATGCGATCCGCAATGGCTTGCTTCGAGCCGATGAGCCGCAGTTGTTCGAAGAACGGCAGCGCCAGCTTTAACGGCATGCGGCTGATTTCGTAAATGGATTTATCGCCGACTTTAACGTGGCGCGCCTCGATGCGCAGCCGCGTGCCCTCGCACGCCGGGCAGGGTTTGTGGTTCATGTATTTGGCCAACTCTTCGCGCACCGTGACCGAATCGGTTTCGCGGTAGCGGCGCTCGAAGTTATTCACGATACCCTCAAACGGATGCTTGCGATTCTGCATGCCGCCGCGTTCGCCCAAGTATTTGAACGCGATCGATTCATCGCCGCTGCCGTAGAGCAAAATGTCTTGCATGCGCTGCGGCAATTCTTCGAACGCTTGATCGAGGTCAAAGCCGTAATGCAGCGCCAGGCTCTGCAGCATCATGAAATAAAATTGGTTGCGCCTATCCCAGCCCTTGATCGCCCCCGCGCCGAGCGCGAGATGCGGGAACGCCACCACGCGCTTGGGGTCGAAGAAACTGATCGCGCCCAGGCCGTCGCACTTGGGGCAAGCGCCCATCGGATTGTTGAAGGAGAACAAACGCGGCTCCAACTCCGCCAGCGAATAATCGCATACCGGGCAGGCGAAGCGCGCCGAGAATAAATATTCTTTCCCCGTATCCATTTCTACCGCCAGCGCGCGCCCATCGGCGTGGCGGAGGGCTGTCTCGAACGATTCCGCCAGGCGCTGTTTGATATCGGCACGCACTTTCAAGCGATCCACGACGACTTCGATGGTGTGTTTCTTGTTCTTATCGAGCTTGGGCAGCTTGTCGATCTCATAGGCCTTGCCGTCGATGCGCACGCGCACAAAACCCTGCGCGCGTAATTCGTCGAACAATTCCAACTGCTCGCCTTTGCGTCCGCTGACGATGGGCGCGAGGATCATCAACTTGGTGTCCTCCGGTAACGCCAGGACATGATCGACCATTTGCGCCACGGTCTGCGCCGAGAGTTCGATGCCGTGCTCTGGGCAATATGGATCGCCGGCGCGCGCATACAACAGGCGCAGATAGTCGTGGATTTCCGTCACCGTGCCCACAGTGGAGCGCGGATTGTGCGAGGTGGCTTTCTGCTCGATGGAAATCGCGGGCGAAAGGCCCTCGATCAAATCCACGTCCGGCTTTTCCATCAGTTGTAGAAATTGCCGCGCATACGCCGAGAGCGATTCGACATAGCGGCGCTGGCCTTCGGCATACAGCGTATCGAAAGCGAGCGAGGATTTACCCGAGCCCGATAAGCCGGTAATCACCACTAACTGATTGCGCGGGATGTCGAGACTGATGTTCTTCAGGTTGTGGGTGCGGGCGCCGCGAACGCGAATAAATTCCATGTTTCTCTGCTTCATCGTTAAGCTTTGGCGAACCTGCTAATATACGCAATTTTCCGGTCTAACCCAACTCATTCCGCCATGAAAAATTGTGAACGCATGTCGCCTTTCGAGCTGAAGTCCGCCATCAGCCTAGCCAGCATTTATGGCCTGCGCATGCTCGGCATGTTCTTGATCTTGCCGGTATTTGCGCTCTATGCCCAGAATCTACCGGGAGCGAATCACACCCTGATTGGCGTGGCGCTGGGTATTTATGGGCTAACTCAGGCCGCTCTGCAACTGCCGTTCGGCATGGCCTCCGACCGTTTCGGGCGCAAGCGCGTGATTTATTTCGGCTTGCTAGTGTTCGCGCTCGGCAGTTTTATGGCGGCGTCCGCGACGGGTATTTGGGGGGTGATCCTCGGCCGTGCAATTCAGGGCGCGGGCGCAATTTCAGCGGCGGTGACCGCGCTACTGGCCGACCTCACGCGCGAAGAACATCGTACCAAGGCCATGGCCATGATCGGCACTACCATCGGCGTGACGTTCGCGGTATCGCTGGTGATTGCGCCACCGCTGTATCACTGGATTGGTATCCCCGGTATTTTTGCCATGACTGGTGGCCTCGCCTTAACCGCGATGGCAGTAGTGCGTTTTGTCATTCCCAATCCGCGCGCCAGTCACTTTCATAGCGACGCCGAAGCCACACCCGCCAAGCTCAAGGATGTGATTCGCAATACCGAATTGTTACGCCTTAATTTTGGTATTTTCTCTTTGCATGCGGCGCAAATGGGCCTCTTTGTGGTGATTCCGTTCGCGCTGCTCAAGACTGCGGGCATCGATCAGGATCACCACTGGATGATTTATTTACCGATCATGCTGGTGTCGTTTGTGTTCATGGTGCCGGCCATCATTTACGGCGAGAAAAAACTTAAACTCAAGGAAGTATTCGTCGCCGCGGTCGCGCTGATGCTCATCGCGCAACTCCTGCTCGCCCAATTCATCGGCCAGTTTTGGGGTATCGTGGTCTCGCTTACCTGCTACTTCGTTGCCTTCAATGTGCTCGAAGCGACCCTGCCCTCGCTCATCTCCAAGATCGCCCCGGCTTCAGCCAAGGGCACCGCGATGGGGGTGTATAATACAAGCCAATCGTTCGGGATGTTTTTGGGCGGGGTGGTGGGCGGCTACTTGTCGCAGCACTATGGCGCATCGGCGGTATTCATTTTTTGTAGTGTGTTGATTGGTATTTGGCTGGTGTTGGCGTTCAGCATGGAGCGTCCACCGGCAGTGCGTACGCGTTTGTTCCATGTGCGCGAGATGGATCCGGGCCGAGCTACCGAGCTATCGAAGCAGCTTGCCAAACTGAACGGTGTCTCCGAAGCGCTGGTGGTGGGCAATGAAGGCACCGCGATTCTGAAAGTGGACCTGCGCGGCTGGGACGAGGCGGGCGTGACAAAACTCATCGAGGGAGAGCAAGACAATGGCGTCAGTCAATAAAGTGATTCTGGTTGGTAATCTGGGTAAAGATCCCGAGGTGCGCTACATGCCGAGTGGTGATGCCATTACCAATATCACCATGGCCACGACCGATAGCTGGAAAGACAAAAACGGCGAGAAACAGGAAAAAACCGAATGGCACAAGGTCGCCTTCTTCGGCAAGCTCGCTGAAATCGCCGGTGAGTACCTAAAAAAAGGCAGCCAAGTGTATGTCGAAGGCCGCCTGCAAACACGCAAGTGGCAAGACAAAGAAGGCCAAGACCGCTACACCACCGAAATCGTCGCCGACCGCATGCAAATGCTCGGCAGCCGCAGCGGCGGCGGCAATTTCGAAGTGCAGGATAAGCCACCCGCAGGCAGCGGCGGTGCGCGGGAAAGTGGCGGCGGCAGCAGCAAGCCCGCAGGCAAAAAAGGTGGCGACTTCGGTGATTTTGAAGACGACATTCCCTTCTAGTTAGAACCTAATGCGGTTTTGATATTTTTAAAGAGGCGGGGCCATCATTTTGGTTTTGCCTTTTTTGTTGCCTAAAAATAATCGCGTCGATGTTCCGTTATTGTTCCGATATGGAACGTCGGCGCGAAACAACTCGCTAGACACGCGCCTAATCCCAATCAAAATAGGCCGTTTGTTAATGGCATGGTCTTTGCTTTAGGCTTAACGTTATCTCTGCCTAGGTGCGGCATCAGCCATGTTACGGCGCGCCATCTCATCGTTTCTTTTTTGTACCGTCCTGGCATTTAGCGCGCAGACGCAATCCGCCGCGCCTGCCGCGGACGATCACCATGATGATCACGATGATCACGCCGTGCCGCAACTCTATCCAGCCATTATCGTCATTGACCCGCGCCAAGTGGTGAGCGTGGTGGTCAAGATCAATGCGCGCTTGAGAAATCTGCGCAGTCTCTATGTCGGCCAGCGTGTCGCACGCGGCCAAGTGCTGGGGGAGTTGGAGAGCGCGGAACTCGAAACCGTGCAGCGAACCTACCTTGGCATCGTCAACAATCTCGATGCGGTGCAGGCTTTTTCCATGACGGTCAACGAGAAGCTAATCGACGCACGTATGAATCTAGCTTGGCGCGGCATGTCGGAGGCGGATATCAAGCAGCTTGAAGACACCAAAGAACCGCTCAAGCTCATCACCCTCAAAGCGCCAGTGGCGGGTTATCTCTATAGCCTGAATGTGGTGAACGAGCAGATCGTCAACGCCGGCGGGCAGAGCGGCGTCTACACCACGACCGGCACCACAGTTGCCACTATCGCGAAGCCGGAGGCGGTGTATGTGGAAGCGCAGATTCCGTTTCAGGAAGTAGCCGGCATCAAGTCCGGCGCCAGCGCTTGGATTTTGTTACCGACCGCTGACGGCGTGCGCATGACCGTCAAAGCGAAAGTAGAGCGGGTGTTTGCCTACGTTAACCCCATCACCCAGCGCAAACGAGCGCGGCTGCAATTGGAGCAGCGCCCAGAACGGCTGCCGCTGGTCGATGGTTTGCCGGTGATGGTTCAGTTTGAAGGGAATCCGCATGCGCCATAAGCTCGGGCTTACTTGCTTGGCAGGGTGGTCGTTGTGGTTGGTGGCGACCTATGCGTGGGGGCACGGCGACACCTCCCAGTTTGCAGGCACTACACAGGAGGACAATGTTCCGCACGAGCTGACATTACCCGCCAATGTCAAAGATGACCAGTCAATATTTGGTTTCGCCGAGGCGAAACCCGGCAATCAGCAAGCGGTATTACACACTTATGGCCAAGTCGCGCCAGACGCGAAAGCGGTACTCGACATCAACGCCTATGTCAGCGGCCAAATACGGCGGGTATTTGTCCGCGCAGGCGATCTGGTGAGTAAAGGCCAGCCTGTGGTTTCGATTTTCAATCCGGAATTCATTACGACGCAAAAAGGGCATCTTCAACTTCTGAAAAACGAGGAGAAATTACAGGTGCTGCGGGAAGAGGGAAGGTTACCCGATTACATGAAAGATGCGCGGGAAAATTTGCGCTGGTGGGGGATGAGCGATGCTCAGATCAAAGCGCTCACGGATAAAGGCGAAGTGGTGGAGGAGATTATTCTCCCTGCACCGGCCGATGGCGTCATTACCGACGTTTTCACCCAGCCCGGCACCTTGATCAATGCCGGCGACAAAACGATGAAGGCGTTCGTGGTGATGGGCCGCTCGGTGGCGCGCATGGTAAGCACCCGCGGACCGTATTTAATCGAGGGCTTTCTGTATTTCGACCAACAAGCCGCGGTGCGCCCTGGGGCGGAGGTGGAGATTGATCTCCTCAGTGGCAAGACTTTACGCCGCACGATTAGCCAAGTCGTGCCGGCCATCGATAGCCGCGGCCAACGCGCGCGTTTCCTCGTGCCACTGGCACAAGCTGTGCCGGAACTGGCAATGGGGCAGGCAGTCAATCTCGCGGTGCACTTGCCTGCTGCTTATGGCGTGTGGGTACCGCGCAATGCAGTGTTGGGTCAACAACTCCGTCCCGTGGTTTATGTAAAGCGTGGCACCAAGCAATATTTGCGACAGCCGGTGAGTGTTTTATCGGAGAGCGCCGAAGCACTGCGCGTATCGGGTATCGCGCCGAATGCGACGGTGGTCACCGAAGGCAAGATGATCCTGGAGGGACTCTATCGTATGACGGCAAACCCGGTTTCCCAGGCGGGCGAGCATCATGACCATTAAGCGAGGTTGGCCGCATGTTTGATGGAATTATTCGCTGGTCTTTGCACAACCGTTTGCCGGTGTTGTTGCTCTATGGTTTGCTAGCAGTGGCGGCACTGGTCGCCGTGGGGCGCATGGCGGTCGACGTGTTTCCGGAATTTGCTCCGCCGCAGGTGCAGATTCAAACCGAGGTGCCCGGCTACTCGGCCTCCGATGTCGAAGCCTTAGTCACGCGACCGATTGAAGTCACAGTGCAAGGCGCGCCCTTCATCGAGCACATTCGTTCCAATTCCTCGGTCGGCCTGTCGCGCATCACCATTGTGTTCAAGTGGGGCGTGGATATTTACCGCGCGCGGCAGATCATCCAGGAGCGCCTGCAACTCGCGCAGAATCAATTGTCCTCGGCGGCGTTGACACCGCAATTGATGCCAGTGACCTCGGCGGTGAGTTGGCTGCTCAAGTTCGCGCTGGTGGATTGGTCTGGCCAAAATCGCGAGCACGAACTGCGGGCACTGGTGGATTGGGATTTCCGCAACCGCCTGCTGGCGCAACCGGGCGTCGCCTCTGTGGTGGCGGTCGGCGGCGGGGTCAAACAATACCAAGTCATGATGGACCCCATCCGCATGCGCAAGCTCACGGTCTCGGTCGATGACATCGGGCGCGCGGTGCGCGCCGCTAACGCGGCTGCGCCAGGCGGATTCGTTTACCCGACGACGGAAGAAGAATATTTCCTACGCGTCAATGGTTGGGTAAAGGACTTGCCGGATTTGGGCAGCACCTTGGTGCTAATGCGCGAAGGCCAGCCGATTCTCTTGTCGGATGTCGCGGATATCCAATTCGGTAGTGAGATCAAGCGCGGCGATGGACAGATGTATGGCGGCCCGGCCATTATCGCAACCGTGTCTAAGCTATGGGGTGCGGATACGCTGGATACCACGCACCGCATTGAAAAAGTGCTGGCGCAATTGGGCGCTAATCTGCCCAAGGATGTGCAGCTCATTCCCACTGTATTCCGCCAGGCGAGCTTTATCGAAGCATCCATTACCAACTTGAAGGATGCGCTGCTCCATTCGTCGATTATTGTGGCGCTGGTGCTGCTGTTGTTTTTGTTCCGCTGGCGCCCCACCGTCATTAGCTTGATCGCGATCCCGACTTCCTTGCTTGCGGGTGTTTTGGTGCTGTGGGCTTTCGATGCGAGTATTAATGCGCTGACCTTAGGCGGTTTGGTGTTCGCTATTGGCGAGGTGGTCGACGATGCGATCATCGATGTGGAAAATATCCTGCGCCGCTTGCGCGAGAACAAGGCTGCCGCCAAGCCGCTTGCCGCGCTAGAAATTATCTACGAAGGATCGCGCGAGATTCGCAACTCGGTGGTGTTCGCCACTTTCATCATCATCGTGGCGTTCATGCCGATCTTTTTCCTGGAAGGCGTCGAGGGCCGCATTTTCCGCCCCTTGGCGTTCTCCTATATCGCCGCAATCGGCAGTTCGCTGTTAGTGGCGATTACCCTGATTCCCGTGCTCTGCTACTACCTGATGGGCCGCGCCCAAACGCAATTGTCTTTCGATCTGAGTCCCCTCTCTAAGCGCGTGCTGCGTTGGTATCGCGCTTTCCTGCTGCGCTGGCTGGAGCGGCCGCTGCCCGTGATGAGCGTATTTCTGCTGTTGCTGCTGGTCGCGGCGTTGTTGGTGCCGGGTTTGGGGCGTTCGTTCATTCCCGCGTTTCATGAAGGCAATTTAGTGATCGCGACCACCTTGATGCCGGGCACCTCGCTCGATGAAAACTTGCGCGTGGGGCGCCAGATTCAAGAGTCCATCGGCGCTATGCCGGAAATTGCCAGCCTCGCGCAGCGCGCCGGGCGTTCGCGCTTGGATGAGGATGCGCAACCAGTCAATTTCAGCGAATTCGATATCACCTTGAAACCCGGCGTGGCCGATGTGCCCGGCGTCATGCGCACCATCCGCGAGAAATTGGCGCAGATTCCCGGCATGTCCGCCAATGTTTCGCAATTTATTTCGCATCGCATGTCGGAAATTTTATCCGGGGTGCGCTCGCAAGTGGTGGTTAAACTCTATGGGCAGGCGTTCGGGGTATTGCAACAGAAACAGCAGGAAATCTATGCCGCGATCAAGGACGTGCGGGGTATTGCCGACTTGCAAATGGAGCCCATGATTCTGGTGCCCGGCATCGATATCAAAGTAAAACGCGAAGCGGCGGCGGCTTATGGCTTCACGCCGGGCGCGATCGTGGCGCAAGTGACCCAGGCCTTGAATGGTGTCAGTGTGTCGCGAGTGTTGGAACAGGATCGCACTTTCGATATCTTTTTGCGTGTGAACGAGCGTGCGCGCAGCAACCTGCAGGCGCTGGGTGAGCTGCCGCTCATTAGCCCGAGCGGTAGCGCTGTGCCGCTGCGCGAGGTGGCGCAATTGGTCGGGGTACGAGAGCCGTATATGATTAATCGCGACGACGGGGCGCGGCGCGCCGTCGTGCAGTGGAATATTTCCGGACGGGATCTGAATAGCGTGGTGCATGACGCCATGGCGCGCATTCAGCAGAAAGTGAAGCTGCCGCCGGGTTATTCCTTGGAACTGGGTGGCGATTACGAGGGCCAGCAACGGGCGACGCGCTCGCTGCTGATTTCTTCCTCCGCCGCTTTGGTGCTCATGGCGGTGATCATGTACCAGGCCTTCCGGCGCTGGTCGCTGGTGCTGCTGGTGCTGATGAATTTGCCGCTGGCCTTGATCGGCGGCGTGATCGCGCTGGCGATTGCGCGGGAAACCATCAATGTGTCGTCCTTGATCGGCATGATTGCGCTGTTCGGCGTGGCGACGCGCAATAGTTTGCTGCTGATATCGCGGCTGCAATTTTTGGCACGGCAGGGCGCGTTGCGAGACATTACCCAGCTTGTGCTTCGGGGCGCGGCAGACCGGCTATTGCCGATCCTGATGACGGCGTTTACTGCGGCTTTAGCGGTGATCCCTCTCATTCTCGGCAACCCGGTTGGTAAGGAGTTGGAGCGGCCGCTTGCCATCGTTTTGCTGGGTGGTATGCTGAGTTCGACGCTGCTAAATTTGATCGTAATTCCGACCTTGTTTGTTTGGATGGCGCGGCGTTGGCCGCACCGCTTTATGCCGGCTTCAGCCTAGCCGGTCTTAGGTCCGGAATCTAATGATGGACCGCGCGCGCACTGGGATCTCGCTTATGCTGGTTAAGACATCGCGTTATACGCTTCCTGCACTATCGTCATCGTCGCTGACGGGGAATCCCTTGCGCCGCGGCCCGATCGAGATTGGGCTAGGCATCTGGGTGGTGGTGTTAGTGGCGTTTCCGGTAGTGGTTTTCCGGAGCATCAGCCCGGAAATCATCAATACGCTCTATATTGAGCCCAAGGCGCATTTGCTGGTCGAAGTTTTTTGCGGCTTCGTCGCCGGCTTAATCGCTTGTTTAATTGCGGCGGTGGCGGTGCGCCGGCGCGAGCGCGGCTTATGGCTATTCGCCGGCGCATTTCTTGCCATGGCTATTCTCGACATCCTCCATGCGTTCACCGATCCGATGGGCGCCCGCGAGACCTTCGTCGCCTATCACACCAGCTCTACGCTGGCGGGCGGCATCCTGATTACGCTCGGTCTCATGCAGCAAGTGATACGCGCTTATCGGCTGACGATAAGCGACGCGAAGTGGATTGCCCTTGGACTGCTACTCATGTTTGGGGTGGCGGCGTGGTATCGGTCCGTGCTCCCCGGTTTTATCGCGCACGAACAGTTGGAGGTTTACCGGTTTTCCGCCCTAGCGCATTTTGCGCATGATATGGTCGCGCTACTCTATGGCATCTCCGCCCTGCTGCTGTATAAGCTCTACCGCGAAACCGGACAGGTGTTGATGCTGGTGGTGGGGAGCTTTTTGGTCATGTTCGCGCAGAGCGCGCTCCTGTTTAGTTTCTCCAATATATGGGATTTTCCCTGGTGGTTGTGGCATGGCGTCAAGGTGACGTTTTATCTGGGGATATTGGTCAGTCTGGCGGTGGGGTTTCTGTTGGCGCTGGACGCGACGCAACGCTCCCATGCCATGATTGTGCGCGCGAATACCCGAATCAAGCGTTCCCAGCGCAAGATCCATAAGGCCAATCGCGAGCTGCAGACGCGCAATCGCATGGTGCTGGAGGGGATCGGTGCGCTCGATGTGCCACATGCACTGGAGGTCGTGGGCAATGCCGTGAGTGAGCAGATGGGATTCGGCTCCTATGAGTTGGTGTTGCTGGTTCCTGAAGACCGGGTAGCCGAATTAGCGCGCAGCCCGCGCTTCGCCGGATCCCGGTACCCGATTCGGGTGGAGGCCGAGTTCGCGCCGCCGGCGCGTGGCCACCCCGACGACTTGCTGTGGACGTGCGCCGATGCTCGCGGCTATTCGAGCTGGGTGTGCCTTGACCTCGTGGCGCATGGCAACCGCTTTGCTTATCTCAAATTTTCCGGCGTCGAATTGGAGGCGCTTACCGCGTCGCGCACTGAGTTGAGCGCGCTGGCCTCGGAGGCCGGCCCGATTATCTATAACTCCTTGCTCTATCTCGATTGGCAACTGGAGGGCGCTTTTCGCGCTGCGCTGTTGCGCGTATCGACGATGCTGACTTCGACGCTGGATCTGAACGCCGTGCTAGAGGCGGTATGCCGGGAAAGCGCTGCACTACTGGAAGCCGATGGTGCCGTCGTATGGCTGCCGCAGCAAACGGGCGGAGCGTTCTCTATTGCCGCACGCTGGTTCAATGAAGGTCTCGACGACCCCTGCGATCAGGCTGAGGCATGGTGCAAGGACGGCAAGTTGTGCACCCAATTACTTGCCGAGATCAATGGGCAGTATCAGCCACGGGCGTGGGCCATCGGGCCGAGCGGTGCAATCGACGGGCTGGGTGCGTATCCCGGCCAGGATAAAGCGATTGCGTTGTTTCCCTTGGTAGACGAAAACCAGCTCATCGGCGTGATGATGTTGATGCGTGAAGCGTTAATTCCTTTCAGCCAGATGACGCTCTCCAAAGGGGAGTTGCTTGCCGGCCAAGTGCGGATCGCGATCAGCAATGCGAGCAGCTACCGCAAGGTCGCCGAAATCAACCAGCAACTAGTGCTCGCGGAGGCCGCCAAAATTCGCAACGAGCGTCTTGCCGCGCTGGGGCAAATGGCAGCGTCGGTGGCGCACGAAGTCAGAAATCCCCTGAGTGCAATCGCCAACTGCGTGGCGGTGCTGAAAGCGGATTGCTCGCCGAACGGCAAGGCGCAGACAGCGCTGGAGATTATCGAAGATGAAGTGTTTCGCCTGGATAAATTGACGCAGGATTTTCTTACTTTCGGTAAGCCGCGCC
>JANYAU010000103.1 GCA_025361165.1 Betaproteobacteria bacterium
CCGTTCTTGATTTTCCTTTGCGTACCTTTGCGTCCTTCGCGGTGAAATGCTTCAGCTTTACTCCGTGGTGAGGAATTGCTTTTTATTGCAAGGTAAAGCATGAGTGATCAAACATTCGATGTCGCCATCGTCGGCGCGGGACTTGTCGGCAGCAGCTTAGCACTGGCTTTGCGCGGCACCGGTTTGTCCGTTGCCTTGATCGAAGCGCGTGCGCCGCAACCCCTGCCGGCCGATGCCAGTTGGGACAATCGGATCTACGCCATCAGCCCCAGCAGTGTGAATTTTTTGGCGCGACTGGGTGTTTGGGCAGAGTTACCGGCGGAACGCATGGCGCGGATCGAAGCCATGGCGATTTATGGCGATGACGGCCACTCGCGGCTCGATTTCAGCGCTTATGAAGCAGGCCTGGCGCAGCTCGCTTACATTGTCGAAAGCCGCTTGCTACAAGCGGCGTTGTGGCGGGCATTGCAGACAGCAAATGACGTCACACTGATTTGTCCCGCCGAATGTGCGGCCTTACATATCGAAGCGGATGGGGCACACCTGAGCTTGCGCGATGGTAGGCAAATCGCCGCCAAGCTGATCGTTGCCGCTGATGGCGGACGCTCTTGGGTGCGCGAACAGTCCGGTATCGAAGCGCATGACAAGGATTACCGACAGCTCGGCGTGGTGGCGAATTTCACCACCGAATTGCCGCATCAGGGCATCGCGTATCAGTGGTTTGGCCGCGATGGCGTGTTGGCTTATTTGCCCCTGCCGGGGAACCGGATTTCCATCGTCTGGTCTCTACAAGAGGATGTTGCGCAGGATTTGCTGCAACTTCCTCCCGCCGAATTGTGCGAGCGTGTGGCGCAAGCAAGCGGCATGCGCTTAGGCAAGTTAGAATTGATGACGCTGGCGGCGGCGTTTCCGCTACATCTGATTACGCCGGATCACCTAATCAAACCGCGCATCGCTTTGATCGGCGATGCCGCGCACCAAGTGCATCCTTTAGCCGGGCAAGGCGTCAATCTTGGTTTCGCCGATGCAAAAGCGCTGGCGGCGGTGTTGGCCGGGCGTGGCCCGCGCGATTGTGGCGATACCTTGCTGTTACGGCGTTTTGAACGCGCGCGGTGCGAAGAAATTCTAGCCATGCAACTGGTGACTGACGGATTGCATGGATTATTCAATCAGCCCCAGCCCGTGTTAGGCTGGGCGCGAAATGCCGGTCTGGCGCTGACGAATCGCTTTACTTGGGTGAAGCGCCAACTCGTCAAGCACGCTTTAGGCAACATTTAATTTTTATCCTGAAAGGATGACCGTGATTAAACAATGGATGGCGTACGCCGCGTTGGCGCTGGTTCTGATCTCTGGCGGCGCGAGGGCGGATGAAGCCTTCGTCAAAAAACAATTAGCAGAACGTTTCCCCGACCTGCCGATTCAAGGTATGAAAGCCGCGCCCGTGGCGGGATGGTACGAGGTCTTCTCCGGCGACCGTTTATTTTATGTCGATGAGAAAGCCGATTTTGTTTTCATCGGTTCGATCGTCGACACTAAGACCAAGCGCAATTTGACGGAAGAGCGGATTCGCGATCTGCTGCGCGTGAAGTTCGATGCGCTGCCGTTCAACGACGCCATCAAAATCGTCAAAGGCGACGGCAAGCGCAAAATTGCAGTATTTGAAGACCCGGAGTGTCCCTACTGCAAAAAGCTCGAAGCCGAGTTGGTGCAGCTCAACAATTACACCCTGTATGTGTTTTTGTTCCCGCTTGATCAGTTGCACCCCGATGCGACCAATAAATCGAAAAAAGCATGGTGCGCCAAAGACCGCGCCAAGGCCTGGACCGATTTGATGACCAAAGGCCAAGTGCCGCAGAACACCGGCGATTGCGCCACACCGATTGCACGCAATATCGCACTGGCGGGCCAGTTGCACATCAGTGGTACACCAGCGGTGATCTTCGAAGACGGACGCATGGTGCCGGGCGCGATACCTAAAGAACAAATCGAAAAATTCTTGAGCGAAGCTTCCGCACGCAAGGCGGAACCCAAGCCGCAGGATGCATCCAAGAAATGAGCGGTAGTTTCTGGGACGCGGTGTACGCAGAGTCCGATTACGTCTTCGGTACCGCGCCCAACGTTTTTCTCGCGTCCCAGAAAGCATTGTTGAAGCCGGGTATGCGTGCATTAGCGGTGGCAGATGGCGAGGGCCGCAATGGCGTGTGGCTCGCCGAGCAAGGCTTGGACGTGTTGTCGGTGGAGTATTCCGCGCCAGCGCTGGAGAAGGCAAAGAAACTGGCGCAGGAGCGCGGCGTAAAACTCGCTTTTCAAATCGCGGATGTGTTGACTTGGGATTGGCCGGTAAGCACCTACGATCTTGTGGCGGCGATTTTTATTCAGTTCGCGAACCCTACCGAGCGCTCGCTGCTGTTTCAGCACATGAAGAACGCGTTGAAGCCCGGCGGCCTTTTGATTTTGCAGGGCTATACGCCGAAACAAGTGGAATACAAAACCGGTGGCCCGCCCTGCGCCGAAAATATGTACACGTCTGACCTGCTGCGCACGGCGTTTTCCGATATGGAAATCATGCAGCTCGTCGCGCACGAGGCGTTCATCGCCGAAGGCACGAAGCACTATGGGCAGTCGGCGTTGATCGATTTGGTAGCACGCAAGCGGTAAGTACTGGGTAGCCAAGCGGTAGGTAATTATTCCAATCGAACCTCATTCCGCCTTGGCATTCCCCTAAATGCGCGGCGACTGGCTAGAATACCGGTTCTAGTATGAATGCTCCCGCTCAACTTTCCGCGCAAGCCAAGAGCCGAATGCGGCTCTTAGTCGCCATCGAAATTTCACTCGTTTTGCATTTGGCGATTATTTTCGGCATCCAGATCGGCGCGGTCGAACGTAGCGTTATGCCGCGCCCCGCCATCGAGGCGCGCATTGTGACGATGCCGCCAGCGCACCAAAAGCCAGCGCCGCCGCAAACCCAAATTTTAGTGAAGGCGATTGATCGACCGGTAAAAAGCCGCGTTGAAGACTATCGCCCACCTGTTCGCCCCCTGCCCGCGGGCGCGCAAAAGCCGGAAGCCGAGGCGCTGAAGCCCGGCATGCCCGCGGCGGCGGCTAGTCCTACGATGGTGCATGCCCCCTTACCCCCCGACCCAACTTACTACCCCGCCAGTGAAGTGGATGAACACCCGGCGTTGATCAGCGCCGCGCATCCGGCCTATCCCGAAAAAGCTGCCGCAGCAAATGTGAAAGGGGATGTATTGGTGCTCTTTTTACTCAATGAAAATGGCACGGTGGATGAGGTTTCGGTGTTGGAACAAAATCCGCCTGGCTACGCGCTCGACGAGGCGGTGATCGAGTGGCTGCAACACGCCCAATTCAAGCCGGCGATGCGCCGCGGCCGCGCGGTGAAAATGCGCGTGGTGTATCGCGTAACGTTTGAGCCCTAGGTCGCCACTTAGTCTAGCGGTGAGCTTGCAGTACCTTTCGGCACCAGCACCCACATGCGTACGGCTTGGCGCATGCTACCTGCGTGTTTTGCCGCCTCTTCGCCAAAGCCCCAGAAAAAATCCGCGCGCACTGCGCCCTTAATCGCGCCGCCGGTGTCTTGTGCGAGCATCAGCCGATTAAGCGCTTGCGTACTGTTGGGCCAAGTGGTGGCCAGATAGACCGGGCTGCCGAGGGCTATCGCACGCGGGTCCACGGCGAGGCTGCGGCCACCGGTCAGCGGCACGCCGAGCGCCCCAGGCGGGCCGTTAGAAGAGGGGGGTAATTCACGGAAGAACACATAGCTCGCATTGCTATCGAGCAGCGCCGGCAATTTTTCGGAATTGCGCAATCCCCACTGTTTGATGCCTTGCATCGATGCCTGATCCAGCGCTAATTCGCCTTGGTCCACGAGTTTTTTTCCGATCGAGGCATAGGGGTAACCGTTCTGGTCGGCATAACCCACACGCACGACCTCGCCATTCTCTAGTTGCACCCGGCCCGAGCCTTGGATTTGCAGAAAAAATAAATCTACCGCATCGTCTACCCACAACAGGGCTTTATTTTGCAGGGGCGCTTTTCCCGCTTCGATGTCGGCTCGACTGTAATAAGGCACGATACGATTGCCATTGAGCCGCCCGCGTAGCCGGTATTTTTTCAATTCCGGGTAGAGGCTGGCGAGATCGATGGTGAGCAAGTCGTCCGGCATGCCATACAAAGGGAAGCGGTAACGCGCACTAGACGTGCGGCTACCGA
Organism: Betaproteobacteria bacterium; assembly: GCA_025361165.1. Taxonomy (GTDB): domain Bacteria; phylum Pseudomonadota; class Gammaproteobacteria; order Burkholderiales; family Thiobacteraceae; genus RBG-16-58-11. The sequence continues at coordinate 4,231 of JANYAU010000103.1, forward strand.
ACAGTAAGGGTTCGTAGTAGCCGGTGATGAGGCCGGTGTCGTCGCCCTCGGCGCTGAGGAGTTGTTGCGGTATTAACCACTGTTCGAAAAACGCGCGTACGGTGGCATCGTCTTGCGGTGATAACTTCGTGGCGGCGGCGCAGACATTTTGCCAAGCGGCCTGTTTTTTCAATGGGCCGCAACTGGCGAGAAACGCGGGCCAAGCAGCAAGCGCGTCGTTTTCGGCCCAGCCCGGCAATTGCGGCCAATCGGCCGGTTTTAACACGGCCGGCGATGGCGCGGTAGGCATCGTCCCAGTAGGCGGTGGCGTGACGGGTTTAAGCGGAGGGGTGGGTACGACGGCGCAACCGCCGAGTAACAGCGCAAGGATAAGTGGAATTAAACGAAGTCGAGTGAACATAGAATGAAAAGTTGGGATGAGCTTGGGTTAGTATAGCAATCGCAGCTAAGTGCTATTTAAATTTTACTGGGTGGATGCTATGGGTTTGGTTTGGATGTTGCTGGAAGCAGGTGTTGCGCTCTCGCTCTTGATTCTGATTGTGTGGTTTACGATGCCCAAAAAAAATAAGAAAGACGATTTGCCGAAGTAGCGCTTAGTGCAGCACGCGCGGCATGCTGAGCGTAAATTCAGAAATCGTCGCGTCGAATTTGGTGCTGTCCGCCGCCACCATTTGGTATGTCCCGTGCATGGTGCCGACGGGCGTGGCGATGGCCGAACCACTGGTGTATTCGAAACTCTCGCCCGGCTTGAGCAACGGTTGTTCACCCACCACACCTAAGCCACGCACTTCCTGCCTGCTGTTGTTGGCGTCGGTGATGACCCAGTGGCGGCTGATGAGTTGCGCCGCGATCGAGCCGGTGTTGGTGATGGTGATGGTGTAGGCGAACACATAGCGATCCTCCTCCTCGTTGGATTGCTCGGGAATGTATTCCACCTGCGTGGTCACTTGGATTTCATATTTTTTACTGTTAGCCATCCCTCTATTGCACCTCAATTCGCGCGCATAGGCAAGAGAAGTGATTTGCGGGTAAAATGCAAGGCTTTGTTTGGGATGAAGGATTTGTCATGAGCCAGCAATACCGTATTGCGCCAAGTATTCTCTCCGCGAATTTCGCCAAATTGGGCGAGGAAATCACTAATGTCATCGCCGCCGGAGCGGACGTTGTCCACTTCGATGTCATGGACAATCATTATGTGCCGAACCTGACCATCGGCCCGCTGGTGTGCGAGGCGATACGTCCGCTGACCGATGCGATTATCGACGTGCACCTGATGGTGAAACCAGTGGATCGCATCATTCCCGATTTCGCCAAGGCCGGTGCCAATATCATCACCTTTCACCCGGAAGCGTCCGATCACATTGATCGTACCTTGGCGCTGATCAAGGAAAACGGCTGCAAAGCCGGGCTGGTATTTAACCCCGCCACGCCGCTCGATTTGATGGATCACGTGATGGACAAAATCGACATGATCTTGTTGATGAGTGTGAACCCGGGTTTTGGCGGGCAAAGTTTCATTCCCGAAGCGCTGGTTAAGCTGCGCCTAGCGCGCCAGAAAATCGATGCGTACACGGCCAAAACTGGCAAGCAAATTTGGCTCGAAATCGATGGCGGCGTGAAGACCAGCAACATCGCCGAAATTGCCAAAGCGGGTGCTGACACTTTTGTTGCCGGCTCAGCCATATTTGGTGCGGCCAAGGATAGCGATCCGCATCGTTACGATACGATCATCGGCGCCTTGCGCGCGGAATTGGCGAAGGTTTAGTTCTTCACCGCTAAGGACGCAAAGTAAGGCAAAAGCCAGATTTCCTTTGCGGTAAATTGAATTTGAGATTGTTATGGATATGACTTTACCCACACCGCTTGCTATCAAAGCCGTAGTCATTGATCTCGATGGCACGCTGCTCGACACCGCGCCGGATTTGGCCGATGCCGCGATCGCCATGGCCGAGGAATTGGGCTTACCGTCGGTTGATTTGGCCACGGTCAAAACCTACATCGGCAACGGTGTGTCGCGATTGGTAAAACGCGTGCTGACGCGCGACATGAATGCCGAACCGGATGCCGCCTTGTTCGCCCGCGCGCTGCCCGCTTATGAAAAACACTACGGCGCAAACGTCAGCCGCAAAAGCCGCGCGTTTCCCGGCGTGGTAGAAGGCCTAGCCGCCTTCAAGCAAGCCGGGTTGCGCATGGCGTGCATCACCAACAAGGCGGAGAAATTTACTTTGCCCTTGCTGCGGGACACGAAACTGCTCGATTACTTCGAGTTGGTGCTGTCCGGCGATACCCTGCCCAAGAAAAAACCCGACCCGCTGCCGCTGTTGCATGCGTGCGAACATTTCGGTATCCAGCCCGCTGAGCTGCTGTTGATCGGCGATTCGCTCAACGATGCGCAAGCCGCGCGCGCCGCCGGCTGCCATGTATTCGTTGTGCCTTACGGCTACAATCGCGGCCGCGATGTGCGCGAATTGGATGTAGACGCCATCGTGCCCAGCCTCGCGGAAGCAGCCAAGCGTGTCGTCCAAGGTTGATGATGGAAAAGGAAACAGCACGCATCCTGCGATGGCGTTCCTAGTTAAATCACTAGGGCGGGGCCCGCTTTTTTGCCCCGTGTTGACCTCTTTTTCCGGAACAAGACCATGACAGAACAAGCATTCCATCAGCTCGCGCAAGCGGGTTACAACCGCATCCCCGTGGTGCTCGAGATGCTGGCCGATCTCGATACGCCCTTGTCGGTGTATCTCAAGCTCGCCAACCGGCCATTTTCTTATTTGCTGGAATCGGTGCAGGGCGGCGAGCGTTTCGGGCGCTATTCCTTTATCGGCCTGCCGGCGCAAACGCGCTTGATCGTGCGCGGGTATCAGGTCACGGTGCAAACCGGCGACCGCATCGTCGAGTCGATCGAAACCGACGATCCGCTGGCCTTTATCGAAACCTTTCAAGCGCGCTTTAAAGCCGCGCCATTGCGCAGTGATCTGCGCTTTGTCGGCGGCCTGACGGGTTATTTCGGTTACGACACCGTGCGCTACATTGAGCCCAAGCTCCAGCGCACACAAAATCCGGACACGCTCGGCACGCCAGACATCCTACTGATGCTGTCTGAAGAAATCGCCGTGGTGGATAATCTCTCCGGCAAGCTGTATCTGATTGTTTACGCCGATCCCGCGATGACGGATGCTTTCACGCACGCGCAGCAACGCTTGCAAGTACTGCGCAAGGGATTGCGGGCGCAAGTCGATATTCCTGAATTTATTCCCTCGGGTCAGGCGCTCACGCCGGTTTCCGAATTTAAGGAAAGTGATTTTTTAGCCGCAGTCGCCAAAGCCAAACAGTACATTCTGGATGGCGATTTGATGCAAGTGCAGATCTCGCAGCGCATCCATTTGCCGTTTGCCGCTCCGCCTCTCAATCTGTACCGGGCTTTGCGCTCCATCAATCCCTCGCCCTATATGTTCTATCTCGACCTCGGCGATTTTTACATTGTCGGCGCTTCGCCAGAAATCCTGGTGCGTTTGGAGAATGACACCGTTACCCTGCGCCCCATAGCCGGAACGCGCCGCCGCGGCATGACGCCTGAAGAGGACCGTGCGCTGGAGCAGGAGCTGTTAGCTGATCCCAAAGAGCGCGCCGAGCATCTTATGCTGATCGATCTCGGGCGCAACGATGTGGGACGCATCGCACAAACCGGCAGCGTGAAAATGACGGAAAGCATGATCGTGGAACGCTATTCTCATGTCATGCATATCGTTTCCAACGTCGAAGGCAAAATCAAGCCCGGCATCAGCGCAATGAGTCTGCTGCGTGCGACGTTTCCAGCGGGTACGGTGACCGGTGCGCCGAAAATCCGGGCAATGGAAATCATCGACGAACTGGAGACCTCGAAGCGCGGTATTTACGCCGGCGCGGTGGGCTACCTCGGGTTTAACGGCAACATGGATATGGCGATTGCGATCCGCACCGCGGTAATACAAGCGGGCGTGTTGTATGTGCAGGCGGCGGCGGGTATTGTCGCCGACTCCGTTCCCAAAACTGAATGGGAAGAAACGCAGAGTAAAGCGCGCGGCGTACTGCGCGCGGCGGAGCTGGTTTTGAGCGGCTTGGATGCGCGGCCTGAGTAAGGGAATGACATGTTATTGATGATCGACAATTACGACAGCTTCACCTACAACCTGGTGCAGTATTTCGGCGAACTGGGGCAGGAGGTGCAAGTGTACCGCAACGACGAGATCGATCTCGATCGCATCGCGGCGCTTAAGCCGGATCACATCGTGATCTCGCCTGGCCCCTGCACGCCGAATGAGGCGGGCGTGTCGGTGTCCGTAATCAAGCAGTTTGCCGGCACGGTGCCGATCCTCGGCGTGTGCTTGGGGCATCAGGCCATCGGCCAAGCCTTCGGCGGCAAAATTGTGCATGCGAAGCAACTCATGCACGGCAAGACCTCCGAGATTCATCATCATAATATCGGCGTGTTCAAAGGCTTGCCCAATCCGTTCACCGCGACGCGTTATCACTCGCTGGTGATCGAACGCGAGAGCCTGCCCGACTGTTTGGAAATCACCGCCTGGACTGATGACGGCGAAATCATGGGCGTGCGGCATAAGACGCTGGCGGTGGAGGGTGTGCAGTTTCACCCGGAGTCGATACTGACCGAGCATGGGCATGCGATGTTGGAGAATTTTTTGCGGCAAAAAAGATAAGCCAGGAAATTAATAGGCTATGCAAGGTCAAACCGGCGCACGGGTTCGGAAGCACAAGCTCCAACGCGTGCTGCGTCGAAATATGACCGATGCAGAACGTAAACTATGGTATCGACTGCGCGGCGATCAACTTGGATTGAAGTTTCGGCGGCAGCACCCGTTCGAGAATTACATTCTCGATTTTGTTTGTCTCGCGGCCAAGTTGATCGTGGAAGTCGATGGCGGGCAGCATCTTGAACAAGCTGAGCATGATGCGCAGCGTACGGCCGCTCTCGAGAAGGCTGGGTTTAGAGTACTGCGCTTTTGGAACAATCAAGTGCTGGCCGAAATTGATAGCGTGGTCGAGGCCATTAAAATAAGCTTGGAAACCCACCCCCATCCCAGCCTTCCCCCTGAAGGGGAAGGAGTTAAAGCCAAACCACCGCGCATTTAGCTCCCTCCCCTTCAAGGGGAGGGTTGGGGAGGGGATGGGGTAAAGCCTGGAGTAAAACATGGACGTTAAAACCGCGCTTACCACGCTCATCGACAAGCACGATCTGTCTCACGAAGAAATGCTTTCCCTCATGAATCAGATCATGAGCGGCGAACTGACGCCGGTACAGATCGCGGGCATGCTCATCGGCTTGCGCGCCAAAGGTGAAACCGTGACCGAAATCGCCGCTGCGGCGCAAGTGATGCGCGAACTTTCCACCAAAGTACCGGTGGGCAGCGCCGAGCATTTGGTGGATACCTGCGGCACCGGCGGCGATGGCGCGCATACCTTCAATATCTCCACCGGCGCTGCATTTGTCGCGGCGGCGGCGGGCGCGAAAGTCGCCAAGCACGGCGGACGCTCGGTTTCCAGCACCTGTGGTAGCGCCGATGTGTTGGAAGCGCTGGGCGTCAACGTCAATCTCACGCCGGAGCAAGTCGCGCAGTCGGTGCAGGAAATCGGCGTTGGTTTCATGTTCGCCCCCAATCACCACAGCGCCATGAAACACGCCGCGCCGGTGCGGCGCGAATTGGGCGTGCGCACACTATTCAATCTGCTCGGCCCCCTGACCAACCCCGCCGGCGCGAAAAATCAGGTGATGGGTGTCTTCCATCGCGACCTCGTGCCCAAGCTGGCGCAAGTGCTTAAACAACTGGGCAGCCGGCATGTGATGGTGGTGCACGCGGCGGATGGCTTGGATGAAATGAGCTTGGGGAGCGACACCTATGTAGCTGAATTGCGCGGTGGGGAAATCACTGAATACACCTTGAACCCGCAACAATTCGGATTGACTGTATGTGCCTCGGAAAAACTCGCGGTGTACAACATCGATGAAGCGAAGACGATGTTGCTGGCTGCACTCGACAATCAAGCTGGGTCGGCGCGCGATATCGTGGCGCTGAATGCCGGGGCGGCGATTTATGTCTCGGGTGCTGCGACGAGCTTACATGACGGTCTTGCTCAAGCACAGGCGGTGATCGAGAGCGGCGCGGCGAAGGCGAAGCTGGAAGCGTTGGTGGCGTTTTCCAAGCACTTTGTCAAAGCCTGAACCGCAGCTGAGTGACTGCCGGCTCGGTTTCCTGTTAAATTTTAACGTTGTCCACATGCGAGACGGTATCAAGCGCCTCGTCAATGGACTGTAACCTCGCTTTCCTTTGCGTACCTTAGCGTCCTTCGCGGTGAAAAATGATGTCCGATATCCTCAATAAAATCCTCGCCGTCAAAGCAACAGAAGTTGCCGCTGCCAAGCAAGCGCAACCGTTCGAAGCGTTGCGTGCCGCAGCGGAAAGCGCGCCGCCCGTGCGCGATTTCGTCGGCGCGCTGCGTGCCAAAATTGCCGCCGGTAAACCTGCCGTAATCGCCGAAATCAAAAAGGCCAGCCCCAGCAAGGGCGTGTTGCGTGCCGATTTTCGTCCTGCTGAGATCGCCGCGAGCTATGCCGAGCATGGTGCTGCATGCCTGTCGGTGCTCACGGACCAAGACTTTTTCCAGGGCAGCCCAGAGTATCTACGCGAAGCGCGTGCGGCCTGCGCACTGCCGGTGCTGCGCAAAGATTTCATGATCGACCCGTATCAGGTGTATGAGGCGCGGGCGATGGGGGCGGATTGCATCCTACTCATCGTCGCTGCCTTCCTCGGTGATCGCACACCCCCCTTTGAAAAAGGGGGGGCAGGGGGGATTTCTGCCATGCAAGACCTCGAAACCATCGCCCATAGTCTTGGCATGGCCGTCCTGGTCGAAGTTCACAACGGCCACGAACTCGCCGCCGCCCTGCAACTCCAAACTCCTCTCATTGGGATCAATAACCGCAACCTGCGCACCTTTGAAGTCACGCTGCAAACCACGCTTGGCTTGCTTTCGCGTATTCCCCAAGGCCGCATCGCCGTCACCGAGAGCGGCATCCTCAGCCCGGAGGACATAAGTCTGATGCGAGCCAATGGGGTCAATGCTTTTCTGGTCGGGGAAGCATTCATGCGCGCGCCGGACCCGGGCGAAGCGTTGGCGCGTTTGTTTGCTTAGTCCTGGGTTTTGTGGAAGCGGCTTGCCCGCGATGGGTCGTGATGCTCAGTGAGGCGGCGCGAAGAAAGTAAAGCCGTGACCCTGCCGACCCGGGGTTTACTGCTGTCACCACGTCATGGCATTTGCTGTGTCGCGTGTTTCACTCGTAGAACCTGCACCGTGCGCGCCTCGTCCAGCACACGATAAAAAACAATGTAGTTCGGATGCGCGACAAGCTCACGGATGCCGGGCAGCCGGCCGGGCCGGCCAAGCTCGGGATGCTGTGCCAACGGCTTCACCTTAGCGCGTAGTTCCTTGCCGAAGCTCTTGGCGGGCGTCGGGTTGTCCTTGCCGATGTATTGGACGATGCCGCGCAAATCCTCGCGGGCCATAGGTCGCCATTCGATGCGATAGAGTGTCTTTGCTGCCGGCATAGGTCAGTCGGTATTCATGCTCGTTTCCTCCGCGCCGGCTTGGCGTGGCTGGCTTCCAGCGCGGCAATGTCGGCGTCCATTTCCGCCATCACTTCATCATGCTGAATGCTCGGCAGGGGGTCGTCGATGGATGACTGAATCTCGGTAGCCAGCCACTTGTTATAGGCGGCGGCTTCGTGCGCCTCACGCATGGCTTGGGCGCGGTTTTTCCGGCTCTGGCTCATATCCTTCTGGTCGGGGTTCCAGTGGGTCGCGTCGAGTTGAGCAACGGCAATACCAACACCGCGCAACACGACAAGTGCGGACGCGGGATTACCGAAGCGGCGTGGCTCGGTGCTGCGCGCCTTGGATAAAACGGCGTTTTGGCCACTGCGAGTGGCAATTTCCAAGAAGAAACCGCCGCCCTGCCCTTTCAACGTGACACCGACAACGCCACCGGCGCTGGCGCTGGCGCGTAGCTGCTCTAGGGTCATGCTCTGCATGATTTGTTCCTCTATCGGTTGAGTCACAAGATGCGCCATAACTGTGCATTATCGATAGAAAATATGCAAGCATTTCTCCGTCTGCAAACAGTCGTATTACGGAGCATTCAGGAAAAATAAGACCGGTGCGGAGCTTGCCAGCCTCTTTTTCTGAGTGTTGTATTTACGCCACACGCAGCCACTAACTGTTGCAAAACACGCTAAATAACTTGTCACGCAGTGCGTAGCCTAGGCACAATGAGCGCAACTTCTCTGCAGAGAGGTTTCACAAGTGTAGAAGTAAACCGGATCACTGGTTTGCAACTCGTTAACTCAAACAGGAGAGATGCATGAACAAGAAACTAATCGCATTGGCAATCGCTGGCGCTTTCGCGGCTCCGGTCGCAATGGCAGATAACAGCAATGTCACTATTTATGGTGAATTCGCTGGTTCCGTGGATTACGTGGATGGCGGTTCTTACAACACGAATTCAACCGGCATTAGTAATGCTGCTGCCGAAAGACGTGGCCGCGTTTCCAGCAATAACTCTTTCCTCGGCTTTAAAGGCACGGAAGACTTGGGCAACGGTTGGTCCGCGATTTGGCAGTTCGAGCAATCCATTGCGATCGACAAGCAGAACATCAATAACAACGCCGGTGATACCAATTCCGCCTTAACCAGCAATCAGAGCCGCCGCACCACCTTTGTTGGCTTGTCTAGCCAGCAAATTGGTTCCGTGACGCTGGGTATTCATGACACCCCCTACAAGACCTCGACCGGCCCCTTGGATCTGTTCGGCCAGCATACCTTGGCGGATTACCGCAGCATTTGGGGCTCAATCGGTGCCAGCGGGACTGTTGCCAACGGGAACGTTGCCAGCATTCGCGCAGAGAACTCTGTTATGTACACCAGTCCGAACATGGGCGGCTTCACCATCAAGGCTCTAGGTGCTGCGCAAAATGAAGCTGGTAATGATGCGGGCGCTGGCGGTAGTCCGGGTTCGACGGTTACAAATCCGCATTTGTACTCGGTGGGCGGCACTTATGC
>JANYAU010000112.1 GCA_025361165.1 Betaproteobacteria bacterium
CTACGTCACTGCCGAGATGAAAAGGGGCGCCTTGCAGCAGTAGCGCCAGCGTGGTCCAAAAAGCGCTGAAGCCAGCAAAGAGGGAGCCTTGTACCAGCACTGCACGTCGCAACCTTGGCTGCGAGCGCACCAAACCCACCAGGGAAAATAGCAATTCACCGTAGGCGTGGCGGTGCGCTGGTTTGCAGCGTGGCAGGGTGAGTGCAAGCATCGCGCCCATTAAAATAACCACGCCGGCCCCCACGCCGAACATGATGCGCCAATTAGAATATTCACCTACGAAGCCGCTCACCGTTCTGGCCAACAGAATGCCGGTGAGTAAGCCGCTCATCACAGTACCCACCACGTGACCGCGCGTCTCCGGAGGCGCTAACTCCGCCGCAAACGGAATAATTTGTTGCGCAATCGTGGCAGCCATACCGACAGCGATAGATGCGAATATCAGTATTGCGGGAGTCGGCGCCAATGCCGTCGCGGCGAGGGCTAGCACTAGCCCCGCCACTTGCCATAGGATCAATTGCCGCCGCTCAAGTGTGTCGCCCAGCGGAACCAGAAGGATCAGCCCCAGTGCGTATCCGAGTTGTGTTGCGCTCGGCACGAAGCTGACGCCGCTGCCCGCGCCGAATTCGCGTTGCATGAGACCCAGCATGGGCTGGTTATAATAAATATTGGCAACCGAAAGCCCAGCCGCCACGGCCATGACCAGCGTGAGCCTAGGGGTGATCCGTTGTGACATGTTTATCCGATGATGAAATTTATATCAGAGATAATCGCCGCAGCACAGACCAGTGCGATAAAGGCGATTCTACACACGATGACAAAAGTAACGCCGCATGTGTGGCATCGGACGACTTATCAGCGACATTCGATAGCAGGTGTCCCCCTTTGGAAAAGGGGGAGCAAGGGGGATTTCAACTCCTTCCTTTCCAAAGGAGGGCACCTACTTTGATTGTCTTGCCGAGCGTACTATATGCGGCGATACTTGAGACAAAGTGTTTAGCAGTGGCCAATTCAAATAGTTCACTGAAAATTGAATGCACCGTAACCTTTCAGCGCTTCCGGCGACACTCCGAAGAAGTCAGTGAAGTAAATTTTCGCGGTCTTCGAGGTCATGCCTTTTCCGATCAAGTTGCGGGGCTGAAAACCTTAAGCCCAAAGTCTTCCCACCGCGCACACAAAGTTCGCAGAATAGACCGGCGCTGTCTTCTTGTGGCGGCAGTGTTCAGTCGCTGAGCGGCAGCTGTCCAGCCATCAACGCAAGCAATTTCCCAAGAGCTGGAATAGTCGTGCTCTTCATGTCCAACAACAGTTTCGAGAAATCTGGTTCATAAGCTTCTCTCACAAAAGGCTTACGGCCGAGGTGTGCATGGAATGCGCCTTTGCAACGGTTGGATTGCGCAGGAATACGCTCGCCAAGAATTTGTAGTAACAAGCCGTCAACGCAAGGCGTAGCGCCAACCAAGCAGATTCGATGCTCACGCGCCAACGCGCGCACTTCATCAGTCCATGGCAAATCGGTATCCATCAGTACCGCCACAATATCGAAATCTCCATTTTTGGCGTGCCGCATCGCGGCATCGATCACGTTGCCCGGCCCTTTGCCGTGGGCATTTCTCACCGTAACCGTCACGCCACAACCCCGCGTGACGTAGAGGCGCTTTAGATGGTCAAGGAACGCCTTTTCGGTATCCCCTTCACCAACGATCAGCACTGTTTTCAAAACAGTGCGTCGAGCAGGTGTTGCGCTACGCGCCATGGTCACTCAAACATTCGGGATGGCGCCGTAAGCGCCACCCATGTATTTGGCGTAGAGGTTATCGTCGGGCCGCACACCTTGCATGCTATCCAGCCGCCATGCCTCGCTGGCGCAGCTTTCATCCTTCTGCACCAGCATTACCTGCGACTTGTGCAGCAAATTGAGTACCTCGACAGAGTGGCAGGTAAAAATAATCTGGGCGTTGTGGGGGTTTGTCTCCGGGCTGAAAAACAGATCGAGAATCGGCACCAGCATGTGTGGGTGCAGGTCGGCCTCGAACTCGTCGATCACCGCCAAGCCGCCGGAAGCCAGCACCGGCAACAAGCGCGCCAGCAGCACAAAGGCGCTTTGTGTGCCGCTGGATTCATGGAGCAGCAACAACTCGGCTTCCCGCTTACCGTCACGATGCACACCAAAAGGGAAAGGAATTTTTTGCACTTCGCCCTTCTCATTGGGCAAATCGAGCATCTTGACGCGAACTTCTGAAAGACCGAGATCCCAGTCGCGCAACAAACTGCTCATCTGTTCACTGGCAGTCTCATTGCCGGCAAAGTAGCTGGCTGCCTGCATCACATCATTTTCATTGAAATGATGGCGACCGGCATAATTGACATTGGTGCTCAGCGACAGCTTGGCAAATTGGCTGGCCAGCGGAACTTTGTACTGTGCGGCCGTCGAGATAAGCGATGCGTTCTCACGCACCTCCTCCTTGTCACTTGGGTTAAAGCCAAAGTTCTGCTGCTTGATGTGGTAACCCTGACCTTTACCCAACCACTCGCGGACGAAGACATAACTGAATAGACGGCTGGTCTTTACATGGAGCGATTCGCTCAAAACCCTGTCAGGCGTAAGTACCAGTTCATAACGCCACAACTTGCCATCGGCGTCGAACTCCACCTGGAACTCGCTAGCGGAACCCTCGCCGAAAAAATGCGGCTCGACCGGGATTTTGGCTTTGGGGTCACTCTGAAAAGACGACGACACAAACCAACCGAGAAAGGCCAGCGGTTTGAGCAGATTGGTTTTGCCACTACCGTTCGGGCCGATGACGGCGATGGCCTTCGTCAAGCGCTGACCCGTCTGCGAGACAACGGACATGCCGTCATCAGGCGCATGGTTCGTCAGCCGGAACGAAACTTCAGTCGTATCTTTGAACGACAGGAGATTTTTAAATGAGTATGAGTGCAACATCGCTATTTGCCTTATTAAGCGGTTTTCAACATAATTATGTTGATTATTGTCCAATAAGTATAATAAAGCCAGGTTATTTGTGATGTGTGTATATAGGGCGTAACCCGAATCTAAGGTGGTGGAGTGCTGGGATTAGATGTAGAAAATTGTGCGACTCATCTATACCCTGCGGCTCAACTACATCACTTTAGCCGAATCAGCATTTGAAAAAAGGCTGACAAGTAGCGCGTCGAGAGTGGCCAGGGACCTCTGCATGATGTGTTGGTGTCTGTGCTGTTCCATCAGGCTATTTCTTCGTGATGTCCACCAGCTTATAGACTTGAACAAGCTTTTTCTGGACATGGCGCACCATCCATCGGAGATTAGTCCAGTCCTTAAGAAACTCATCATGCTTCGGAAATGCCATCTGACGCTGAAATGGCGGAAGCGCCTTGTCGCTCTCGTTTTCCCACCAGTGGCGATATTGGCCGTGCCACCTTTCCAGAAACGGGCGCAGGACATCCTGCATCATCCGAAAGATCAATGCACCAAGATGATTTTGTTGATCTATGCTGAGTCGCCCAACGGGAAACTTGCGCATGATCGTTCGGGCTTCCTGAAAAAAATGGTATACAGAATCTAGACTCTCAACGTAGATTTCGCCACTGAAGTCTTTGCACTTCGGGTCACTCAGCTTTCCGGTGATGGCCCGTCGTGTCGAAAGTTCAGTG
>JANYAU010000115.1 GCA_025361165.1 Betaproteobacteria bacterium
CTCGTTGAGAACGCATTTCTGCATCTCAAACGCTGGCGGGGCATCGCTACGCGCTACGCTAAAAACGCCGCATCATTCCTGGCTGCAGTCCGCGTACGCTGTCTCGCGCTTTGGCTCGCTATCTCGTGACGACACTATCTAAGCAACCCAACAACCCAAGCCTGCCCCGCTTTTCGGAAGCAGGTGTTCGATGCGATTCGCGAATTGGTGACGCCGCCAGCAACACCGCCAAAACGACCGATTGAGTATGGGTGACACCACGCCATGTTGGCCCTGCGACTTGCATTACCAATATTGTGGTTTACCAACCATGACCCAGAGCAGAAACGCGAGCACTAGCCACACTGTTACTAGTAATGACAGCCGCACGATTCTGACGGAATCAAAGGTATCCGCACTGGCTCTGCGAAGACGAAAAAGCGTAGACACCATTTGAAGTAAATTGAATGCCATAACTAATATCCCTCCCTCGGCGAACGCAAGTGGCAGGCTCTTTACTGCGAGCAAGGCGAGTAGAGAGGATGAAAATGATGGTTCAAAAAATGCAAGTCCCAGTGGCGAAAGCAAAATGAGAAGCCAAATAATAGTTGTCCACAGAATCAATACTGCAATTTGGCCCACAATAGATGAACAAGCTGGAACGAATCTCATTTAATCGCGCATCCACATTCTTGTAATTGTGAAGTAAAAGGAAGTAGAAGGGGACGCTCGTCAAACACAGTTAAAGGGTTGCATCCCCGTCCCCTTTTCAGCCCTGAGGAGATCTTCTCTTCTTCAAACACCGGCACTTTACTTGATAGAAAAACTTACAAAACCACTAAGAGATAAGGTAACTAAAGCGAAACAAATCTCAGCAACAAAAAAATTAGCTTCCCAATTTCGTTGCGAATTGATTCACTATTAAGATCATCTTTTGTTAGAAGGCGCTTATTAACAAGGAACCCATATCGAAATACGCCTGCCATTCCCAAAACAAACGCTCCAATAGCAAACAACCCCCAAAAGAGATTCCACATCGGCTGGAACAATTCAGAAAAAGAGCCTTTCAAGCCATCACTTATAAAAAATAGCGACGAGCCTGCAACAATGGTGAAAGAGACCACATGAGAGAGAAGAGTTTTGGCCTGCCCCGATAGCATAAGAATCACCTTTTTATGGACATGTGCAAGGTTGTTTTGATCCTAAATATGCTCCAGCAACGAATCCGAGACCCGCAGCTACTGGATTGGCAAATTTTCCAGTCACAGCAGCTACAGCAACGCCCGCGTATGCTTTCGCGGCGCCTCCACCGGAAGAAATGGGGTTAGACTCGATTTTTCACCCCGCACCACCATTCGCGGCGCTGTTTATTGGTTTTGTCTTCATGATCTCTCCCTGTGCTTGCATAGTGCTCTTAGCTTTTTCTCTTTCCATCCATTGTGACGAAAAACCGATGGGCCATTTTTTGGCTTCCGATGGTCTCATCATTTCGCAGCCTAAGCGGCTTTGCGCACGGTGAGCTTTATGCGCATGCCAGCCTTGGCCAGCATGTTCGCCAGCGCAAAACAAAAGGGGGCACTTGTATCTCAACAACGCCAACAAATTTGATTTGCGGCGAGTCACCTTTCCAAAAAAGAAATCAAAGCGGAACAATGAAGCGCGTAACGGCGCAGACAGAACCTGCATAATCTCTCCCTTGGATTTGGCGTGCTGCGCGGCCGGATTTCTTAGCGAATCATTTAGCAGCGCGCACGATGACATTATTCTTGTCCAATGACAAAAGGATTGTCAAGGGCATGATTCAGCGGCAGCGAAATCGCTCGCTCCCGGTTGTTTGAAAAAGAGGGGGGGGGTTAACCATGCCGTCCAGTACAAGACGGGTGCACAGATGTCCCTCTAAACAATACCCGGGGTATTCATAATATTATTATGGGGTAACAATGCCGCTTGCTGATCTGCGTGGTATGAAGAACGTACCATCGGTCCGCATGCGGCATTAAGAAAACCTATTTCTTTTGCCGCCGCTTCCAGCACCTTAAATTCATCCGGCGTGACAAAACGCTTCACCGGCAAATGATGCTGGCTCGGTTGCAGGTATTGACCGACAGTGAGCATTTCCACAGCGTGCGCGCGCAAGTCGCGCATCACGCCGAGGATTTCTTCGTCGGTTTCACCCAAGCCCACCATCAAGCCGGACTTGGTTGGCACTCCCGGATGCTTGGCTTTAAACGCTTTTAATAACTGCAAGGAATTGCTGTAGTCGGCACCCGGGCGCGCGGCTTTGTACAAGCGCGGCACGGTTTCGAGATTGTGATTCATCACGTCCGGCGGCGCCATGCTGAGGATCTCCAGCGCCACATCCAAGCGCCCGCGAAAATCCGGCACTAAAATTTCGATGCGCGTCGCGGGCGAGTGGGCGCGCACAGCACGTATGCAATCGACAAAATGTTGCGCGCCGCCATCGCGCAGATCGTCGCGATCGACGCTGGTGATCACGACATATTTCAACTGCATCGCGGCGATGGTGATGGCTAGGTTTTCCGGTTCGCTCACGTCCGGCGCGTGCGGCTTGCCGTGGGCCACGTCGCAGAACGGGCAGCGCCGCGTGCACACATCGCCCAAAATCATGAAGGTCGCAGTGCCGTGGGAGAAACATTCGCCGATATTGGGGCAAGAGGCTTCCTCGCACACCGTGTGCAATTGATGTTCGCGCAGAATTTTTTTGATCTCGAAAAAGCGCGGGCTATTCGGCGATTTCGCGCGGATCCAACTCGGCTTGCGCGCCGGCGCTTCAGGCACGATCTTGATCGGGATGCGGGCGGTTTTCAGTTGACCTTTTTGGCGCGACTCGGTGCTCATAGTGTGCTTTCATTCACATTAACCAACCTTATTTCACGATAAGGGTAGTTAATTAGTTCATTCGTTGCCGTAAGGCGCGCTTACCGGTTAAAATTGCAGACTTTTCACCGGAATTTTAGGGCTTTAGCAATGGATAGACAAAGCTGGCTGGATGGTACGCTCTACCACCCGGATTTCGAACGCGATAGCTGCGGCTTTGGCTTGATGGCGCAAATGGATGATAAGCCAAGCCATAAGCTGGTGCAAACAGCAATCAGTTCGCTGGCGTGTTTGACGCACCGCGGCGCGGTGGCGGCTGACGGCAAGTCCGGCGACGGCTGCGGCTTGTTGTTCAAGAAGCCGGATGTATTTTTGCGTGCGGTGGCAACGGAAGCGGGCTTTACCCTCGCCCCAATTTATGCTGCAAGCCTGGTATTTCTGAATAAAGACACCGCCCTCGCGCAAGCCGCGCGGGCGCGCCTGACGTTAGAGATGCAAGCCGAGGGCTTGAGCGTCGCCGGGTTCCGCAAGGTGCCGGTGAATCCCGCCGCCTGCGGCGAATATGCGCTGGCGACGCTGCCGGTGATCGAACAAGTGTTCGTGAATTGCCCGGACGACGTTTCCGAGGAAATTTTTCAGCGCAAGCTATTCATCGCGCGCCGCCGCACCGAGAAGGCGCTCGAAGCGCAGGACAAAACTTTTTACCTGCCGACCTTGTCGTCCAAAGTTATTTCTTACAAAGGCTTGGTGATGCCGGCCAACCTGCCGGTGTTCTACCCCGATCTCAACGACGAGCGTTTTGCCTCCAGCCTCGCTGTATATCACCAACGTTTCTCTACCAATACGTGGCCGGAGTGGCGCTTGGCGCAACCGTTCCGCTACCTCGCACACAACGGCGAAATCAACACGCTGCAAGGCAACCGTAATTGGTCGCGCGCGCGGGAAATGAAATTTATATCCAAGCTGATCCCGAACATGGATGACGTGCGGCCGCTGGTATCGCTGACCGGCTCCGATTCGCTGAGCTTGGACAATATGCTGGAAGGCTTGGTGATGGGTGGCGTGCCGCTGTTCCGGGCTTTGCGGCTGATGATTCCGCCGGCGTGGCAGAACATCGACGACATGGATCCGGATCTGAAAGCATTTTACGAATACAACTCGATGCATATGGAGCCGTGGGACGGCCCAGCCGGCATCGTGCTCACCGATGGCCGTTATGGCGCCTGCGTGCTGGATCGCAACGGCTTGCGTCCGGCGCGCTATGTGGTGACCAAAGACCGCTTCCTCACCATCGCCTCGGAAATCGGCGTGTGGGATTACGCGCCAGAAAACGTGGTAGCGAAAGGCCGGGTCAAACCCGGCCAGATCGTCGCCATCGATATGGAAACCGGCAAGCTGCTATTGCCCGAGGACATCGACGGCGACCTGAAAAAAACGCAGCCTTACCGCAAGTGGCTGAAGGATAACGTGCGCTATTTGGAGTCTTCGCTGGTGAAGAGCGAGACCCTGCCGCTGCTGGACGCACACACAACGCTGCAATACCAGAAGCTGTTCAACATCAGTTTCGAGGAGCGCGACCAGGTGATCCGCGTGCTCGCGGAAGACGGCCAAGAAGCCATCGGCTCGATGGGCGACGACACACCGATGGCGGTGCTGTCGCAACAAGTGCGCTCGCCGTTCGACTATCTGCGCCAGCAGTTCGCGCAAGTGACCAACCCGCCGATCGACCCGATTCGCGAAGCGATTGTGATGTCGCTCAAGACTTGCTTTGGTCCCGAGCGCAACTTGTTCGAGGAAACGCCGCAGCACGCGCGCCGCATCGAGCTGCACTCGCCGCTGCTGACGCACGAAAAATTTATTTACCTCACCCAGCAAGTGAGCGACGAATATCCCTCACTCACGCTCGATCTCAATTACGATGCGGCGCAAACCACGCTCAAAACCGCCATCGAAAATCTGGCGGCACAGGCGGTGCAAGCGGTGCAGAGCGGCAAAGTTATTATCGTGCTGTCCGACCGCGCTATTGGAAAAAACAAACTGACTATCCACGCCTTGTTCGCCACGGGCGCAGTGCACCATGCGCTGATCCGCGCCGGGCAGCGCTGCAACGCCAATATCGTGGTGGAAACCGGCACCGCGCGCGACCCGCATCATTTCGGCTGTTTGATCGGCTATGGCGCAACCGCGGTTTACCCTTATCTCGCGTACCAGGTCATCAACGATTTGATTCGCACCAAAGAAATCAAACAATCGCTGGAAGACGCCATCGCGCACTTCGTGAAAGGCATCAACAAAGGCCTGCTCAAGATCACTTCCAAGATGGGGATTTCCACCATCGCCTCGTATCGCGGCGCGCAGTTGTTCGAAGCGGTAGGCGTGCATGAGGAAGTCATTGCGCTCTGCCTGCCGGGCACGGTGAGCCGCGTCTCCGGCGCAAACTTCGAGGACTTCGAGACCGATCAGAAGCAATTAGCGCGCATTGCCTTTAATCCGATGAAGCCGCTCACGCAAGGCGGCTTACTCAAATTTATTTTCGGCGGCGAATACCACGCCTATAACCCGGACGTGGTGATGCAGTTGCAAAAAGCGGTACAAAACGGCGACTACGAGGAATACAAAAAATATGCCGCGTATGTGAACACGCGCCCGGTGGCGATGCTGCGCGACTTGATGCAATTGCGCGGCGATCAAGCCGCCATCGCGCTGGAGCAAGTTGAGCCGGTGGAAAAAATTCTCAAGCGCTTCGACTCCGCCGGCATGTCGCTCGGCGCCTTGTCGCCGGAAGCGCATGAGGCGCTGGCCGAGGCGATGAACCGCTTGGGCGGGCGCTCCAACTCCGGCGAAGGCGGTGAAGATCCGGCGCGCTACGGCACGGTCAAGATGTCCAAGATCAAGCAAGTGGCTTCCGGCCGTTTCGGCGTGACGCCGCATTATTTGGTCAATGCCGAAGTGCTGCAAATCAAAATCGCGCAAGGCGCGAAGCCGGGCGAAGGTGGCCAACTGCCGGGCGACAAGGTCTCGCCCATGATCGCCAAGCTGCGTTGCGCCAAGCCCGGCATTTCGCTGATCTCGCCGCCGCCGCATCACGACATTTATTCCATCGAAGATTTAGCCCAGCTTATTTTCGATTTGAAGCAAGTGAATCCGCAAGCGCTGGTGTCGGTGAAATTAGTCGCCGAGCCCGGTGTCGGCACGGTGGCTGCGGGCGTGGCCAAAGCCTACGCCGACCTCATCACCATCTCCGGCTACGACGGCGGCACCGGTGCTTCTCCGCTCAGCAGCGTGAAATACGCCGGCACGCCGTGGGAACTGGGCCTGTCCGAAGCACAGCAAGTGCTACGCGCGAATGGCCTCAGAGGCCGGGTGCGGGTGCAAACTGACGGTGGCTTGAAGACTGGGCTGGATGTCATCAAGGCGGCGATTCTCGGTGCGGAATCTTTTGGTTTTGGCACTGGCCCGATGGTGGCGCTGGGCTGTAAGTATTTGCGTATCTGTCATCTCAATAACTGCGCCACCGGTGTTGCGACGCAAAATGCCCAACTGCGCCAGAAATATTTCATTGGTTTGCCGCAGATGGTGATGAACTACTTCACCTTCATTGCGCAAGAAACCCGCGAGTTGATGGCAAGCCTGGGTGTGCGCAGCATGGAAGAACTCATCGGCCGCGTCGATCTGCTGCATTTGTTGCCGGGCGAAACCGAGAAGCAGAAGCGGCTTGATTTGAGCGTGCTGTTGGATCAGAAACACATTCCCGATTCGGAACCCAAGTTCTGCACCGAGGCGCGCAACCCTTCGTTTGATAAAGGCGAGTTGGCGGAACAAATGGTGGCCGATGCGCTGGCCGCGATTAAAGCCAAACAGCCGCTCACGCTCACCTATAAAGTGCGCAACGTGAATCGTTCGATCGGCGCGCGCTTGTCCGGTGAAATCGCACGCGCGCATGGTGCATTGGGCTTGCCCGACGATAGTCTGCATTTGAAATTAAGTGGCAGCGCAGGCCAAAGTTTTGGTGTGTGGAACGCGCAAGGACTGACGCTGGAACTGGAGGGCGATGCCAACGACTACGTCGGCAAAGGCATGGCGGGCGGACGTATTGTGATTTATCCGCCGCGCGCTTCCACTTTCCTTGCTAGCGACACCACCATTATCGGTAACACCTGCTTGTACGGCGCGACCGGCGGCCGCTTGAATGTGGCCGGCATGGCGGGCGAGCGTTTCGGCGTGCGCAATTCGGGCTGCGTCGCGGTGGTGGAAGGCGCCGGTGATCATTGCTGCGAATACATGACCGGCGGCTGCATCATCGTGCTGGGCAACACCGGGCTCAACTTCGGCGCGGGCATGACTGGCGGCTTCAGCATGGTGTACGACGAAGACAGCCATTTCGCTAAGCGCTACAACAATGAGCTGATCGACATCCATCGCATCACCAACGAATCGATGGAAGAGTACCGGCAGTTCTTGCGCGAAAAACTGGCGGGACATGTCCGGCTCACGGGGAGCGTGCGCGGCCAGCAAATATTGGCCGATTTCGATAACGCCGTAGCGAAATTTTATCTGGTTAAGCCCAAGGCGGCTAAGCTCGACAGTTTGTTGAAAGATTGAGATGTCCGACCTATTCCAGTTTTTGAATGTGCAGCGACGCGACGGCAGCAAAACAGCGGCTGAAATCCGGGTAAAGGAGTTTAAGGAGATTTACGCGCCGTTCGCTGCCCCGCAAGCGGCCGAGCAATCCGCGCGCTGCCTGGGTTGCGGCAATCCCTATTGCGAATGGAAATGCCCGGTACACAACTACATTCCGAACTGGTTGAAGATCATCGAGGAAGGCAATTTATTCGAGGCGGCAGAGCTGTCGCATAAGACCAACTCCTTACCCGAGATCTGCGGCCGCGTATGCCCGCATGATCGCTTATGCGAAGGCGCGTGCACGCTCAATCAAGGCGGCTTCGGCTCGGTGACCATCGGCGCGGTGGAAAAATATATTTCGGACGAAGCCTTCAAGCAGGGCTGGCGCCCCGACATGAGCCAGGTGATTCCGACCGGCAAAAAAGTCGCCATCATCGGCGCCGGCCCGGCGGGGTTGGGCTGCGCCGATGTGCTGGTGCGTAACGGCGTGACGCCGGTAGTATTCGACCGCTACGACGAAATCGGCGGCTTGCTCACTTTCGGCATACCCGAATTCAAATTGGAAAAAGAGGTTGTGCGCCGTCGCCGCGCCATCCTGGAAGAGATGGGCGTTAAATTCCAGCTCAATACCGACATCGGCAAAGACGTGCCTTTCCAGAAGCTGCTCGACGAATACGATGCGGTGTTCCTCGGCATGGGCACCTACACCTATATGAAAGGCGGTTTCCCTGGCGAGGATCTGCCCGGCGTGCATGAGGCTTTGCCGTTCTTGATTTCTAACGTGCGCAACTGTTTGGATCTGCCTGCGGATGCACAGAGCCATGTCTCGATGCAAGGGAGCCGCGTAGTGGTATTGGGCGGCGGCGACACGGCCATGGATTGCAACCGCACCTCGATTCGCCAGAACGCGAAATCCGTTACCTGCGTTTACCGCCGCGATGAAGCCAACATGCCCGGCTCGCGCCGCGAAGTCGCGAACGCCAAAGAAGAGGGCGTGCAATTTCTGTGGAATCGCCAGCCGGTCGAAATTGTCGGCAACGGAAAAGTGGAAGGCGTGAAACTCGTCACCACTCAACTCGGCGCGCCCGATGCGCGCGGCCGCCGCATCCCGGAAGTGGTGCCGGGTAGCGAAGAAATCATCCCCGCCGACCGTGTGATTATCGCCTTCGGTTTCCGCCCCAATCCACAACCCTGGTTCGCCGAGTTCGGCATCAGCACCGACCAGGGCGGACGCGTGGTGGCCAAGGGCTTCGCCCATCCATTCCAGACCGCGAACCCGAAAGTGTTCGCCGGCGGCGATATGGTGCGCGGCTCCGACTTGGTCGTCACCGCTGTGTATGAAGGGCGGCAGGCGGCGGAAGGTATTCTCGGATATTTAGGTGTCTGATTTTTTTTCACCACGGAGTACACGGAGGTCACGGAGAAGTTTTTTCTCAAGCCTCCGTGTACTCCGTGTACCCCGTGGTTCATAAATGAAACTTAAAAACGATACCTTTCTCCGCGCCTTGCTCAAGCAGCCGGTGCCCTACACGCCGATCTGGATCATGCGCCAAGCCGGGCGCTATCTGCCGGAGTACAACCAAACCCGCGCCCGCGCCGGCAACTTTCTCAATCTGTGCAAGAACCCGGATTACGCCACGGAAGTGACGCTGCAACCGATCGCGCGTTTTGGTTTAGATGCGGCAATTTTGTTCTCCGACATTCTCACTATTCCCGATGCGATGGGCTTAGGGCTGTATTTCGCCGACGGCGAAGGCCCCAAATTCGAGCGCCCCTTGCGCGAAGAATGGGCGATCCGCGATTTAACCGCGCCCGATCCGGAAGAGCACCTGGGTTATGTGTTGGATGCGGTGCGCCAAATCCGCAAGGCGTTGGACAACACTGTGCCGCTGATCGGCTTCTCCGGCAGCCCATTCACGCTGGCCTGCTACATGATCGAAGGCGGCGGCTCAGATGATTTTCGCACCACCAAAACCATGCTCTACCAGCGCCCGGAACTGCTGCACCACATTCTGCAAGTGAATGCGAAAGCCGTTACCGATTACCTCAACGCGCAAATTTTAGCCGGCGCGCAAGCCGTTCAGATATTCGATACCTGGGGCGGCATGCTATCCAGCCGTGCCTACGAAGAATTCTCGCTCGCCTATTTGCGCCAAGTGGTGCAAGGTTTGATCCGTGAACACGATGGCGCGCGCATCCCCTCTATCGTATTCACCAAAGGCGGTGGCGTGTGGCTGGAAAAAATTGCCGCCATCGGTTGCGATGCAGTGGGCTTGGATTGGATGTGCAGCATCGGCCAAGCGCGCGGTCGCGTCGGTGGCCATGTCGCTTTGCAGGGCAATATGGATCCGATGGTGCTGTTTTCCGATCCGCAAACTATCCGCGGCGAAGTGGGTAAAATTCTCGACAGCTACGGCCAAGGTTCCGGCCATGTTTTTAATCTTGGCCATGGCATTTCGCAATTCACGCCGCCAGAAAATGTCGGCGTGCTGGTGGATGCGGTGCATGAGTTGTCACGCGGGTTTCACTAAGCGGACGTTATTGCATCGTGGTCGTCGCGATGAATAGTAGTTCATTCGAGCGACGCACGAATTCATCTGCCTTTTGATCGTCGATTAGCAGCTTGATGAGCTTTTTGCACTGTTCTGCGGTGTGCGCCAAATCCTGGGGATTGTCATTTGTTTCCTGAATTTTCTTTACCACCCGCGCACCTTGCTTGCCGAGCAAATTTTGTGCGAGCAATATCATTTTCCCTTTTGGATCTTGCAACTGCACGCCTGCGCGTTGTACCTCTTCCGTAGTGCGGATGTAGCCGCCGCGCGCCAGCTCTTCCAGCGTCGCGGGAATGTTTGGCAGCCTGGCGCCTTTATCTAAAATGCGGCTTACCGGGGACTTACCGTCTACGAGAATCAGCACAAAACGCAGCCCATGCACGAGGCCGTGGGCGCGCTTGGAAAAAGCGCGCGGTTGACTTTTCACTTTAATAATCAATAGTATGTCGCCATATTGTTGCTTGCAAGGGCTTGGTGATTAAGATGCAGCGAAAAGTATGCTAGTTTTAACGGGCTGCTGAAATTGGTATTTTTATACCTAGTTTGAGAGTTTTGAGAACGCGGGTTTTGAATTTTTGATGCCCCGCAATCCAGAGCGGGCTAGGTTTTCGCAATCATCCTCAGCGAATTGCGCTTTATCGGGCCTTGCCAAGCCCACTTATGCACAAAATTGATTTGCTGTATAGATACATAATAAAATCAAATGGATCGCTTCTATTAATTTTTATCTATATGATTAATAATAACTATATTAAATTTCCCGCGCACTATTGAGCGCTCATATCTTGACATTTAAAATGATTTGCGCCTTCCCTAAAAACAATATGCACAAAGTTACCCACAGCACTGGAACTGCATGAAAATCGGCCGTTTTAGCCGCCCCGGCCTGATGCCCCTGTGAAAATCGCCCAAATCGCCATTGATGTTCCGCTCAACACCTATTTTGACTATATCGCGGACGATGTAAGCGTAGAAGATATCGGCCGGCGCGCGCTGCTGCCTTTCGGCCGACGGCTTGTGGTCGGTGTGATCGTAGGGGTGGCGAGCGAAGTTGCAGACCCGAAATTTAAGCTGAAGTCGGTGCGGGAAATTTTGCGCGACGCGCCGCCTCTGCCGCCGCACATTCTCGATCTCGCGCGTTTTTGTAGTACCTACTATCACCACCCCTTGGGCCAAGTGCTTGCGGCTCTCCTGCCGCAGCGCTTACGCCGCACGCAAGCCTTGAGTCCGATAACGGAGGCTTGCTACAACGTGACGGAAGCAGGACTCGCTATTGTGGTCGGCGACTTGCCGCAGCGCGCGGCGGTAAAACGCAAACTGCTGGCGGCATTGCAAACAAAGCGCACGCTTGCGCGCCGCGAGCTGTTGCAGATTTCAGGCAGCGCGGGCAGTGTGATACGTGAATTTATCGCTGGCGGCTGGGTACGCGAATCAGCCATGCCGCTCACCGTCACGCGCAACGCCGCTGCACTCCCGGCGCAAGCAGCAGCGCATGCGCTCAATGCTGATCAACAAACCGCGGTAGAGGCGATTCTTGGCACGCCGCCCGGATTCGCGCCTTGGCTGCTGCATGGCGTCACCGGCAGCGGCAAGACCGAGGTTTATTTGCGTGCTATCGCCGCGGTGCTGGCACGTGGCGGACAAACGCTGGTACTGGTACCGGAGATAAATCTCACGCCACAATTGGAAGCGCGCTTTCAAGCGCGTTTTCCGCAAGCGACGATAGTCAGTTTGCACAGCAACCTGAGTGAAGGGGAGCGGCTCAAGCATTGGTTGATGGCCCAAGCCGGGAACGCACACATCGTACTCGGCACGCGCTTAGCGGTGTTCACGCCGCTGCCGCTGCTGCAACTCATCGTGGTCGATGAAGAACACGACAGCTCATTCAAGCAACAAGACGGCATGCGTTACTCGGCGCGTGATGTGGCTGTGTTTCGTGCCCGGGAAGCGCGTATTCCGGTTATTCTCGGCTCGGCCACGCCGGCACTGGAGACTTACCACAATGCGCTGCACGGGCGCTACAAACTGCTTGAGTTGAAAGCGCGTGCAGTACGCGACGCAGCGCCGCCCACGGTGCGCTACATCGATCTCAAACGCGAGAAGCTGATGGAAGGGTTCAGCGCACCACTCATCACCGCCATCAAGCAACGTGTGAAGCGTGGCGAACAAAGCCTGCTGTTCATCAACCGCCGTGGCTTTGCGCCGGTGCTCCTATGCGACGAATGCGGCTGGCTCTCGGGCTGCCCCCGTTGCACTAGTCGCCTAGTGGTGCATTTGAAAGAACAGCGCTTGCGCTGCCATCACTGCGGGCACGAAGAGCGCATGCCGCATCATTGCCCCAGTTGCGGCAATGTCGATCTCGCTCCGGTGGGGCAGGGTACCCAGCGCCTGGAAGCAGCGTTGACGCGGCTCTTCCCCGAGGCGCGCATTTTGCGCGTGGATCGCGATAGCACACGGCGCAAAAACGCGCTGGCGGAAATGCTGGAGAAGGTGCATGCCGAGGAAATCGATATTCTGGTTGGCACGCAAATGCTGGCCAAGGGACACGACTTTCCTAAGCTGACTTTGGTTGGCGTGCTGAATGCCGATGGCGGGCTGTATAGCGCGGACTTTCGCGCTACCGAACATTTGTTCGCGCAATTATTGCAAGTGGCCGGGCGCGCCGGGCGCGCCGCACTCAACGGCGAAGTGCTGGTGCAAACCGCGTTTCCGCAACATCCTTTATTCGCCGCTTTGCAGCACGGTGATTATGCGCAGTTCGCCCAAACCGCCCTAGCCGAACGCGAGCAAGCGGGGCTGCCGCCATTCACGTTTCAAGCGATGCTGCGCGCGGAAGCGGCAACGCTGGACAGCGCAATGAAATTTCTGCGCGCCGCAGTAACACTCGCGCCCGCCGCCACACAAGTCCAAGTGTATGACCCGGTGCCGGCACTGATGGCGCGGCTGGCGGGGAAAGAGCGCGCGCAATTGCTGATCGAATCGCGCTCGCGCGGCGCCCTACAGCAGTTCTTGAGCGCTTGGATAATCGCCTTGCAAGCCCACAAGACGCGCAATGTGCGTTGGGCGCTGGATGTGGATCCGATTGATACGTGAATTTGAACTGGATTGGAATAAGGCGGCCTGCCGCTACGTCTTAAGCTAAAGCATGTTGTTTAAGGGACCCTATTTTTTCTACCTTCTTGCATGTCCGAGAATTAAAAGCGCGCATGGCGCAGAGCCGAAGCCGGCTCTACCGCGTGGCTTATTCCTGGTGCCACGATCCCTGCCTCGCCGACGATTTGGTGCAGGAGACGCTATTGAAAGGGCTCAAACACGCGCATCAAATTAAAGACGGCGGGGCGCTCGATAGCTGGCTGTTCAGTATCTTGGCGAATTGTCTGCGCGATCACTTCCGGCGCCAGCATCCCACAGCCGATGTTGAGGAAATCATGGAGCTTGCCGCGCCCGATGCCTCTCCCGAAGAACGCCACACAGAAAATGAGTTGGTGGGCCGGGTGCGGCGCGCGGTAGCCACGCTACCACTCGGCCAGCGCCAAGTGATCACCTTGGTGGATTTGGAAGAGCAGTCCTATAGCCAAACCGCAACCGCGCTCGGCATCCCGGTGGGTACGGTGATGAGCCGCCTGTGTCGCGCGCGCCAGGCCTTGCGTGCGCGCTTGCATGAAACGCCGTCCTCCTTGCATGTGCTCACCCCCAAGATACGGAGCGTGGAATGAGCGACCCCAATCTTTCCGAAGAAGAATTGAACGCGTTTGTGGACGATCAGTTGAATCCCGCCGATCGCAGCCGGGTGCTTGACGCGATCAATCGCGATGCGGCACTGCAACGGCGTGTCGCCGAATATCAGCAAATCCAAAATCTGGTGCGGCACGCTTATCAGCGTCCGCCCGAACCGTTGCGCGCCACCGATGCCACACCCGCCAAAGCCAGGGTGATGCTGGCTGCCGGTTTGCTGCTGGGCCTGGGTCTCGGCGCGGGCTGGCTGCTGCATGGATTCAAGGACAGTAGCGTGACGCCTTCGGGCGTGGTGATTCAAGTGAGCGAGAACGATCCGGCCAAGTGGGAGATGGCGCTCATCAATGCGCGCAATGTGCGTAAGGCCTACGGCGACAAAAAAATGGGCATCGAAATCGTCGCCTATGGACCGGGGCTCAACATGTTTCGCGCCGACTCACCGGCCGCCAGCGGCATGAACGAAGCTGCGCAGCAAGGGGTAAAACTGCTGGCCTGCGGTAACACCATGAGCCTGATGCACACCACGCAACAGGAGCTAAATCCCCGGGTTGGCGTGGTGCCGGCCGGCATTGTCGAGATCATGCAGAAACAAAAGGAGGGTTACGCCTACGTGCGGCCTTAATGTGGCGTGAGATAGCCGCGCCAGTTTTTCTCTATGCCGTCGAAGCACGCTTTATAGTCCGCGGATGCAGTCGTAGTGGGATCGATATCTGCACCATCCAGCGCGATGTGTATTTTGCGGCCTTGCAACATGCCGTCGCAGGCTTCGTAGCCAACCTCGCCGTAAATATCGTATTGACGAAAGCTGTGCAGATCGCCATGGTAGTGGTGCAAGTTAATGAAGGTGCGATCCGGATTTTGTGGCGCCCAAGGCATCGCGATGGAACCGTAGTCGCGCACAATTCTGCCCGCCGCATCGTAAATATTTACCTCGCTAATGTGAATCGCATCCGGTACCCGCGCATCGCGCCGCACGCGGCCGAGTGGCCGTCCGGTTTGGGCATCGAAATAGCGCGTTTCATCGTAACGGTAGCGTCCGGCCGCCGACCCAATATAAGCGCCTTCGGTCTCTTCGGTACGGGTGGGCCGCTGGCTCACCACCTGTTGCAGCAGCGCGTACACGGCGCGATGGAATTCCGCACCGGATGGCGTCGCGGCGAAACTGGTGGCGGGCACACTAGCGAGGCACAGGGCCCAAGCTAAAGCGATTTGCCGCCAGGTAATTTTTCGCGGATACATTTTCTCCCCTTCATTTTGAATTAGCCCGCTAGGGCTGCGTATTTGCACTCTCGCGTAAAGTCGAGCGCTCAGTCCAATTATCTTCGGGCAAAAATTCGGCGTCATCAATCGTTTTCTGCGCTTCGGTTTTACGCCCCAGCGCCGCCAGAATCGCCGCCTTGAGCACGAGCGAACTGCGGTTCTCCGCGTCCAATTGCAAACCTGCATCCACCACCTCTAGCGCGGCCTGATACTGGTTGCTGATATAGAAGCAAATGCCGAGGTTGTGATAGGCCTTTTGATAGCTGGGGTCGAGCTCGATGGCGGTAGCGAAGTGCGTCACTGCCAAGTCACATCGCTGGCGTTTGGCAAAGACTACGCCGAGATCGTCGTGCGCTTCGGCATTGTGGGCATCCAATGCCACTGCGCGCTTGAGGTCCTGTTCGGCGGCATCCAGATCGCCTTTCCAGATAAGGCGCACGCCGCGCTTGGTATAAGCTACCGAGCTGTCCTGATGGCGCTGGATATATACCCCGAGATCCGCGATGCTCGCGTCGAGAAACCCTAGACGCGCCAGCGCCATACCGCGCCCAAAATACGCCGCATCCTGTTGCGGGTCGATGCGCAGCGCGCTCGAAAAATCGTCGACCGCATGCTGTAAGTCGTTGAGCAAATAGTACGCTTCAGCGCGTTGCACATAGTGCGCCGCGCGCTGTGGTTCCTTGGCGATCAGTTGATCCTGCTGCCGGATGGCTGCTTCGGCCGCTTCCCGGGTTTTGAGTTCGGCTATGGCGGCAGTGGGCGCCAGAAACAAAAGAGCCACAGCTAACAGTAGAGGCTTTTGCGCTAAATGTTTGAAAAATGACATGCTACTCCCCGGCTTTGATGTAAGACGCAGCGGGTGCGGAGTTTATTCCCGCTTTAAACTGCCATGCGCCAATTAGCGCGAAGCCGTATAATTAAGCCTTTTCCCTATGTCCGACATTAAATCACATCTTACCGAATTACTTGCCGCTGCGCTGGCCGCCATCGGCTCCGACTTGCCGCGTGCCGCTATTGAGCTGACGCGCACCAAGCAAGTGGCGCATGGGGATTTCGCGTGCAATGCGGCGATGCAGTTGGCGAAATCCCTGAAGCGCAATCCACGCCAGGTGGCGAAAGATATCGTCGACGCGTTGCCGCCGTCACCGTGGGTGGAAAAAACCGAAATCGCCGGCGCGGGCTTCATCAATTTTTTTCTGAGTAACGCCTCCAAGCAACGTGTCGTTTCCGAGATTCTCAACGCAGGCCATGCCTTCGGCCGAGCGCCATCAAACGGCCAACGCGTGCAGGTGGAATTTGTCTCCGCTAATCCTACCGGCCCGCTACACGTCGGGCATGGACGCGGCGCGGCTTTCGGCGCGTCCTTGTGCAATGTGCTCGCCGCCGCCGGCTATGAAGTTGCGCGCGAATATTATGTGAACGATGCCGGACGCCAAATGGATATTTTGGCGCTCTCGACCTGGCTGCGCTACTTGGAACTCAGCGGCATCAATGTGCCATTCCCGCCCAATGCTTATCAGGGGGATTACGTCCGCGACATGGCAAAGCTGGTGCAGGTGGCGCACGCTGACCGCTATGTGCACGAGCCGTGGCGCGTGTTGGATGGCGCGCCCACGGTCGAAGAGGATAAAGACGGCCACCTCGATCAATTGATCGCCAACGCAAAAACGCTGCTGGGTGAGGATTACGCGTACATCCATAACTTGGTGCTCACCGAGCAACTCGGCGATTGCCGCAACGACCTCACCGAATTTGGCGTAACCTTCGACACCTGGTTCTCGGAAAAATCCTTGTTCGATAGCGCGTTGGTGGACAAGGCGCTGGCCAAGCTCGAACAGAACGGCTATCTCTATAAACAAGACGGCGCGACCTGGTTCCGTTCCACGCAATTCGGCGATGAAAAAGACCGGGTAGTGAAACGCGAGAACGGCCAGTTCACTTATTTCGCTTCCGACATCGCCTATCACCTGAATAAATTCGAGCGCGGTTTCGATCAAGCGATCGACATCTGGGGCGCGGATCATCACGGTTACATCGCACGGGTGAAAGGCGCGCTTACGGCGATGGGCCTCGATGCAGAAAAGCTCGTCATTTCCTTAGTGCAGTTCGCGGTGCTATATCGCGGCGGCGAAAAGGTCTCGATGTCCACCCGCTCCGGCGATTTCGTCACCTTACGCGAACTGCGTAGTGAAGTCGGCAACGATGCGGCGCGTTTTTTCTACGTGCTGCGCAAGAGCGATCAGCATCTGGATTTCGACCTCGATCTCGCCACCTCGCAAAGCAACGACAATCCGGTGTATTACATCCAATATGCTTATGCACGGTGTTGTTCGGTGCTCGCAAAATGGGGGGGCGATAGCGCGATGTTGGGCCAGGTGGCGGAACTCGCCCGCCTCGCCACACCCTATGAACTAGATTTATTGCAGCACCTCGAAGCTTACCCGGAGTCGGTGGAGGTCGCGGCGCGGGAACTTGCGCCGCATCATATTGCCTACTACTTGAGGGAATTGGCGGGGAGTTTCCATAGCTACTATAATGCTGAGCAATTCCTGGTAGAAGACGAGTCAACGCGTTTTGCACGCCTGGCTTTAGTGAACGCAACCCGCCAAGCGCTCAAGAATGGACTTGAGTTGTTAGGCGTTTCCGCACCCGAGAAAATGTGAGATGGCTATTAATCGCGACTACAAAAAAAGAGTTACCGACGGTTTCAAATCCAACAACCCGATGGTCACCGGCATCGTGATCGGCGTCTTGATCGGTCTGGCGATCGCGTTGATGGTGGCGCTCTATATCAACGCTGCTCCTAGCCCGTTTAGGCAACAGGCAAGCACATCTGCCGCAGGCAAAGCGGCGGCGAGCCCCAATGGGCAAAAGCCGAACGCGAAAGCAGAGTCGCAGAAAAACCGCTTCACCTATTACGACATCCTCCCCGGCACTGAGCGGCCAGTGACGGAACAGGAAATCAAGCAAGCCCCGCAAGGCAGCAAAGATCAGTATTACTTGCAAGCAGGGTCGTTCCCAAACGAGACCGATGCGAACAACCTCAAAGCCAAGCTCGCGTTGATGGGTATCGAAGCCACCATCCAGACGGTCAGCGTGCCGGATAAGGGCGTGTGGCACCGGGTACGCGTTGGCCCATTTAGTGATGCCGAAGACATGAACACAGCACGTACCACGCTGGCGCAAAACGGCATGCAACCTAGTTTGATTAAAGTGCAAACCACGCCCGCCAAAAACTAAGGACTCATGATGCTTACTCGCCGTCATTTTTTGTTCACCGCTGCCGCGTTGCCCTTTATTCCCGGCGCAGCGCACGCGCTGACCCCAGGCAAAGAATATCTGCTGGTGCAACCGCCGCTCAAAACCTTGGATCCAAAGCGCGTCGAAGTGCTGGAATTTTTCTGGTATGGTTGTCCTCATTGCTTCGCGCTGGAGCCGGATATCCATGCGTGGGTAAAAACCTTACCCAAGAACGCCTACTTTCGCCGCGTGCCGGCGGTATTTCCCCTAACCCCGCATTGGATGCCGCTCGCACGCGCCTACTACGCCGCGGAGATGCTGGGCTTGGCGGAGAAACTGCACTATGACATTTTTAACGGTATCCACTTGTCGGGGCAGAATCTCAATGACAAGGAAACACTGCTCAATTTTGTGCAGAAGCTCGGTGTGAATCGCAAGCAGTTCGGCCAAGCGCTGGATTCGCCGGAAGTCCAAAACCGCGTGGCGGAGGCTCAGAAGCTGAGCGTCGCTGCCGGTATACAAGGCGTGCCGGCGCTAGTGATAGATGGCAAATACCAAACTTCGGTGACCCAAACCGGCAGCCCGGAAAAGCTTTTCGCCACGCTAAACGAATTGATTTCCCAAGCCCAGCAAAGCAAGAAACGCTAGCCCGCGAAGCCGGCAGCGCCATAATAAAGCGAGCTCATAAATTGACCATTAGCGTCGTAGTAGTAGACGACCATCCGCTGTTTCGCAAGGGCTTGGAGCATTTGCTCACAGCGTCGGCGGAAGTGAAAATCGCTGCTCAGTTTGCTGATATCGAGAGCACCCGCGCGTGGTTGGCGGCCAAGGGCACTGCCGATGTCGTGTTGCTCGATCGCAGTCTGCGCGATGCCGACGGCTTGGCTTTGGTACCGGATTTTAAAGCGCGCGGCATCAAGGTCATCATGCTTACCATCGCTGAGGAAGATCACGAGATTCGCGACGCCATCGAGCGTGGTGTCGATGGGTATATTCTGAAATCCAGCGAGCCGGAACAAATTATCCAAGCTATTCACTCGGTACACGGCGGCAATAGCATGTTGCCTTCGCACATCATGCAAAAAATGGCGCGTGGCGAATTGATGCAAGGCGCTTTCGATAAGCTATCGCAGCGTGAACTGGAGATTGTCAGCTATGTTGCACGCGGCCTTTCCAATCGCGCGATTGGCGAAACCCTAGGGCTCTCCGAAAACACTGTGCGCAATCATTTGCGCAGCATTCTCGACAAGCTCGGCCTGAAAAACCGGGTCCAAGTCGCCACTCTTGCCTTGAAGCAAGGTCTTTTCCGGCACCCGGATAAAGTATAATTCTTAGTACCTTTAGACTTTTATGATGGTTAAAAAGTACTAGACGAATTGGACGTTTATGTTACACTGCGCCTGCAAGTGTGATGCTTGTTTCTGTTCAATAGCGCTTAAGCCCCGACTTCCCTCGGGGCTTTTTTTTGGCCCTAAGGCTGCTTCGCATTAAGCTTCGGTGGCCGCCGCCGCTAAATCCTCATCTAATTGACTGGTGGTTTGGCCTGTGCCAGCAGCGCTATTAAACGCCTGGCGCAACTTCTGCAAGTAAGGTCCGCCAAATCAAACAATAGTTGCGTGGGCTAGTGGCGGAATTCCGTTTTACACGCTCCGGCTTGCGCTACACTGCAATTGGGGCTGCTGCAGACTAAGTGCGCCATCTGAACGCGGCACTTAATCGAGGCTGAGCAATACACTCATGAGGGCAAAATGCGCGCTGCTACTTTATTTGTAAAATGCCTGGAAGCAGAAGGCGTGGAATTTATCTACGGTATCCCTGGCGAGGAAAACCTCGACATCATGGATGCGTTGTTGGATTCGCCCATCACTTTTATCACCACGCGCCACGAGCAGGGTGCCGCCTTCATGGCGGATGTGCAAGGCCGCCTCACCGGCAAAGCCGGGGTGTGCTTGGCCACCCTCGGGCCAGGTGCGACCAATCTGGTCACTGGCGTCGCCGATGCCAATATGGATCACGCGCCGGTAGTCGCCATCGCGGGCCAAGCGCCGACCAATCGCCTACATAAGGAATCGCACCAAGTGCTGGATCTGGTAAATTTATTCCAGCCTATCACGCGCTACGCCTCGCAAATTCTCAACCCCGAGGTGATTCCCGAGGTGGTGCGCAAGGCGTTCAAGGTAGCGCAGGGCGCGAAGCCCGGTGCAGCATTTATCGACTTTCCCGAGAACATCGCAAGAATTGAAGATATCGGTCTCAAACCGATTCTGCCACGTCCGGTTACCACGCCCTATCCCTCCGAAGTGCGGCTGGTGGCGGTGGCGAAGATCATCAGCGACGCCGAGTTCCCGCTGATACTTGCAGGCAATGGGCTGGTGCGCGCCAATGCTTGCGATGCTTTGGTGGCTTTTGCTGAAAAACTCAATATCCCGGTCGCCACCACTTTTATGGCGAAGGGTGCGATACCTTCTTCGCATCCCTTGAGCTTGGGTACGGTCGGATTGCAAGCGCACGACTACGTTTCCTGCGGTTTCGACCGCGCGGATGTGGTGATCTGCGTCGGCTACGACTTAGTGGAATATCCGCCTAAGTTGTGGCACCAAACCGGCGACCGCAAAATCATCCACATCGATACGCTGCCAGCGGAAGTCGATGCTTATTACAATCTTACTGACGGCGTACTGGGAGACTTTAATGTCACGTTGTCGGAGCTTGCGAAGCGTGCGTCGCACCACCGCAACAATGGGTATGAGAGTCTGCGCACCGCGATTCTGCATGAGTTGCATGATATGGATGACGACCCGGGATTCCCAGTCAAACCGCAGCGGATTATCGCCGACTTGCGCCGCGCTTTAGCCCCGGACGACATCGTGATTTGCGACGTGGGCGCGCACAAAATGTGGATGGCGCGTATGTTTCCGTGCGAAAAGCCCAACACCTGCATCATTTCTAATGGTTTTGCCAGCATGGGTATCGCGGTACCCGGCGCGGTTGCCGCCAAACTGAATTTTCCGAATCGCAAAGTCGTCGCGGTCACGGGCGATGCCGGGTTCCTGATGAACTCGCAGGAAATAGAAACTGCCATGCGGGTACAAACGCCGTTCGTGATTTTAATTTGGAACGACGCGAGCTATGGCTTGATCGAATGGAAGCAGCAAAATAATTTTGGACGCTTATCCAACGTAAAATTCAACAACCCCGATTTTGTGAAGTACGCAGAAGCCTTCGGCGCCACCGGCTACCGCATCACCCGCGCCGAAGATTTGTTACCCACGCTGACCCAGGCGCTGCAACAAAATACAGTGACGATTATCGATTGCCCGGTGGATTACAGCGAAAATTTAAAGCTGACCGCCAAATTGGGTGAGATGGTTTGTCCGATTTAGGGCTGGTTTGGATTTCCGGCGGCTATTTAGCCGCCGCCAGCTTTTCCAGTTCTGGCGCATAGCAGGTAACGCAATTCCGCCCGGCCGCCTTAGAGGCGTAGAGCGCTATGTCAGATTGGTGGGTTAGGGTGGCATAGCCCGGCATACCGGCATGATGTTCGGTCACCCCCATGCTGATAGTGACCCGAATCGGGGTATCATCAAAGATCACGGGTTCCAATGCAACCGCTTCGCGTAGCCGTTCGGCGAATTGACGCGCGCCATCAAGCGGCGTTTCGGGCAAGATGAGCACGAACTCTTCCCCGCCATAACGCCCGATGACGTCCGATGAGCGCAGCTTATCCCGCACCCGTGCCGCGATTTCCACTAACACCTTGTCGCCTGCCAGGTGGCCATACGTATCATTCACTTTTTTGAAGAAATCCAAGTCGAATAAAATCATCGAGAACGTGCCGCCATAACGCCGCGTCCGATCAAATTCACTGGAAAGCCGGTTTTCCAGGTAGCGCCGGTTGTAGATGCCGGTCAGGCCGTCGCGGTTGCTAATCTCGGAAATAGTTTCGAGTGCTTGTTTCAGTAGGTTTTGCGCAATCGCGGTATCGGTTGCATCGAATACCATCACGCACACGGCTTCCGGTTTTCCCTGTTCTGCTTTCAACGGTAACAGCATGCAATTTTGGTACATGTGATCCGCGCCGCCGGTAATCGGGCGGTTATGCGCGAAGCGGAATAGATAAGGCCGGTTTTCCCAGGAAATAAATGCAAAATTATTGAGCAGGAATACCGTGTTCACTTTTTTGGTAAACCACGGTTTGGGCAAATCCGGAAAAGCTTCGAACAGATTCTTGCCGACGACATCTTCCGTCAAGCGGCCGCTATGGTGCGCCATGAAGTTGTTCCAGAGCTGCACCTCGAAGTTTTTATTCAACACGAAGATGCCGACATCAACCCATTTGACGACGGTTTCAGCGAGGTTGAAAGAGGGCGCGCTGTCGCTCATGGCAATTTGATTTAGAACGCCGCGATAAATTCGTCAATGATGCCGCGGATCTTTTCGATGCCGTCTTCCGGCATGAGCATGGTGAGATGCGCAATGAAGTTCCGGTTCTGGATAGTGAAGTTCACTTCCAGCAAGAGCGCGTGACTCCATCGGACTTTTCCCGGATCGATTAACTGTGCCGCCATCACTTGGCGCGCCATGATGGAGGGCATGGAAAAACCGAGTTCGGTCGAGCCGGTCGTCTCGGTGAATTTGCGAATTTGCTCCATCATGCCACCCAGGCATGCACCCGATAGCACGTTCGCCACATCGAGCAGGAGTTCGGTTTCGCCGTGTTCACCCAATTCGCCCTCAAAGCCCATTAGATCGGCCAGCGCCTGACAGCCGGGTTCTCCGAAAATGATAATGGCCTCACCCCGCAAATAACCTTGAAAAGACTGGCGTGCCGCGCTAACTAAATTATTTTTGCCGACCAGTTCGGCCAATACCGGTGGCAGATCAATGACCGCCACGATGCGGATGCGCGGCACCGACAAGTCGACGAATTCGTCTAATAGCGTTGCCAGCGACGCCCCGGCCTGACCCATCGCAATGTTGGTCAGTTCTTGTAGTGCATCGTGCTGGTCGTTAGTGAGGGCAGCTAAATTCATATCACACCATATTGCTTGAGAACGGCGTTCAATACATCTGCCGAAACGGGTTTTTTCACGAAAGCGATTGCCCCCAAGGACATGACGCGTTCCTGCGCCACCGTTTGAATGTCTGCGGAAACCACGATCACCATGCTGTTGAGTTCCTCTTGGCGCAAAGCTTCCAGCACCTGAAAGCCGTCCATGTCCGGCATGGTCAGATCGAGAAACATCACGGCGGCTTTGCCTGCGCGATAGGCTGCGATCGCTTCTATACCATTGGCGGCCTGGGAAATATCGACATCCCAGTCGGGTGGTAGCGATTTAATCAGCATCTTGCGCGCCATGGCCGAATCGTCGACGACGAGAATAGGCAGTGACATGATTATTCCAAGGACCCCAAGTTTTCTAAAAGCTTTAACTGTATCGGCATCCAGACTAAGAAGCTTGAGGACTCGCAAACTAGATGGTTCCCCGTACTAAAGTACGGTTTGGCATTGACCACGCGCTATTTTTGCATAGCGTCAGTCGAAAAACCCAGCTTCCACCAGTTCCAGTACAAGTTTCGCATAGTCCCGTGCACCGGGACTGGACGGCGCGAAGGCAAACACGTCTTTGGCCTGGGTGGGGCTAGCGGCTAGCGCGACGTTTTCCACTACCCGGGTTTCGCACAATTGCGCGCCATAGCGCTTTTTGAGTTGGTCGTAAATATCGAACGACAGCTTGCGCCGGGCATCGAAGCGGGTAAGCAAGATGCGTTTTTCGATTTTGCGGTTGAGCGGGCCTTCCAGGGCTTTCAGTGCCAAATCGAGTTTGTTCACGCTTTGCAGCGATAAAAAATCCGCCGACACGGGCACCAGTATCCGGTCTGCCGCCAGCACTGCGTTCAGCGATAACACGCCCAGCGTGGGGCAGCAATCGATCAAAATCGGCACGCCTTGCTGTGCCAGCGATTCATCTAATCCAGTTTTTAATTTGCGTGCGGCGGCGGCGTTTTTGCTCTGCAGGGCTTCGATTTTGGAGAGCTCCATATGCGCCGGAATCATGCGCACACCGGACTCCAGTTCCCGCATGAGTGCGGGCAAGGGGGTATTGTCGCGAAAAAAAGCAGCAATGGATTCGTCGCCGGTAATATGGGTGACGCCTAGAGTAAGGGTCAGGTGCGCTTGCGGGTCGAGATCGATGGCGATTGGGCGTTTACCCATGCGCGCGAGACCTGCTGTCAGATTAAGCGTGGTGGTGGTTTTGCCGACACCGCCTTTTTGATTGAAGATCGCGATGACGGCCACGGACTACTCCAGCGGAGGGATGGGTGCGCGATGGCGCGATAGAACGGCTTGTTTCAGCTGTTCGCACAAAATAAAGTTGGATCGTAAAAACGCGTTAAGTAATTGACTCTTATTAACCAGTATTAAATTCGGGAAAAATAAAGTTGTATCGTGAAGCGGCGATCTGATCACAAATATCCCTGGAAACACAAAATAAAGTTGTACCGTGGCCGTAAGAATAATCTACTTCCTGATGTGGTAGTTACCTGCCTGAAAACAAAATTTCTATTGAGCCGGCATCCGGGGTAAATGGCCTATCGGCCATTAAACATAACCACGACTTATGCAAAGTGCGGGCAGTCGCCAATCGAGTTGGCTTGATGCCCGCACCGCTCTGCGTCCTCCGGGTTCGCATAAGGGATGGTTATGTCTGGTGCCCCGGATGCCTGCTCGCACGCAAGACTTTGCCAGGCAGTATGTACGTGGCCATGGCGCATACCGTCGCCGCGTTAGGTTTTAAATGCTAGCGCTCATCTTAGCTACGTGCGGCCCCCTTCGCCGAACGCGCCATCTTCCCCAGCCACGAAAAAAGCATCGCAACCAAGGTCGGCAGATAGAACCACCATATAGTTCCAAATATTCCATGAACAATATGAGGAAGCCACGTACGCAAGAATGCGCCTGCAGGCAGTGTATCGAGAATCCTCTCCAAGCCGACTATCACCGCATAGGAGACAGGGAAGTCTATGGGCAACCAAAGAGCCCAAAGTAAGCGCGCCTGGCCATCTCCGGATGCGAGGTAGATGACGAACAAGCTAAACATCAATAGGTGAATTCCAGACAAGACCTGACACCGCGCTTTTGTGCGCGTTGGGCTGCATTTCATTTAGCCCAACCTACGCGGGCTGAGACAGCAACGCCCGCAAGGGCGGGCGTTGGGTGAGATTTTTTATTCTTCAAATAGCAATAACACAATAACCAAAGCCTGACCCTCTTTCTCTCTTTCTTTTGACCCTTTCTGTTGCCACAGCGGAGCGACCGGGGTTTTATTTCTAAAAGGAAGAACGGCGTTGACTGGCATCGGGGACGAGCCATGTGTCGATGATTTTGCCAACAACTGCAGGTGCCGCCACAAGCAATAACATATTGAGAAGATGAGGTGGGCTACGAAATATGCCGAAATAGACCAATACGTAATTGTGGCCATACGGATTATAGATGTAGTAGTAACCGAATATGGCCAACCCAATGAGCAAGCCTAGCCTGTAAAATAAGGCACGAACTATGGCGTAATTCAATAAGAAGAAGAAAGCGATATTTGCAGTTACCGCGAGCAACATACGGGATATATACACAAGGTCTGACCTACCCTCACCCCAAAGCGCTACTTCTAATGCTAAGAGTTGCCGCATGATCACCACATAAGCCACAGCAAGAGCCAGCTGAATGATGATCTGAATAGATGGATTGTTTAGCCGTGTGTGAGTCATATGCATAGCGATTTTTGGCATTCTAATAAAATATGGTCTAGTTTGAACTTTGCCGCCTTAACTAGCCCTCGATATATCGGAAAAACTAGTATGATCATAAAGCGGTAGGGGTCACATCTTGTATCTTGTATTTTAACAACGATGCAAAATTTGATTTGATGCGAGCTAGCTTGCCGGAAAAGAAATCAAAGCAGAACGATAGCGCGCGCAGCAGCGCATACAAAACTTGCATGATCCCTCCCCTGGATTTGGCGTGATGCGCGGCCGGGCTTCTTTTTGCTGAACCGGGTGGCCAGTGCGCACGATGACGTTATTCTCGGGCCATGCCGACGGGATTGTCAATGGGGATGATTTAGGTATATTGTCAAAGAACAGCGTGTGAGACCGTTCTCTATCAATCGCTCAGGGAATTTTGCAAGAGGCGCAAGGAATAAAGGGGCTCTTGGCACCCCTTGGCCTACGCGCCAACTTTATTTTGCGTCAACAAATCAGCTTCATACGCGCAACGAGTTTACTCCACCGTCACCGACTTGGCCAAGTTGCGCGGCTTGTCCACATCGGTGCCTTTTTTCAGCGCCGCATGATAGGCCAGCAACTGCACCGGCACCGCATGCACCACCGGCGACAACACGCCCATGTGGCGCGGCGTGCGGATCACGTGCACGCCTTCGGCTTCACCGAAGTGGCTGTCGAGATCGGCGAACACATACAACTCGCCGCCGCGCGCATGCACTTCCTGCATATTCGATTTTACTTTTTCCAACAACACGTCGTTGGGGGCGATCACCACCACCGGCATATCGCTGTCCACGAGCGCCAGCGGGCCATGCTTCAACTCGCCGGCGGGATAGGCTTCGGCGTGGATATAGGAAATTTCCTTGAGCTTGAGCGCGCCTTCGAGTGCGATCGGATAATGCAGTCCGCGCCCGAGAAACAGCGCGTGTTCTTTATGCGCAAAGCGCTCCGCCCAAGCTTGAATTTGCGGCTCCAAATTCAACGCATGTTGCACGCTGCCGGGCAGATGGCGCAAGGCCTCGAGGTGATCATGTTCTTGCTGCGGCGTGAGCCGGCCGCGGGTTTTCGCTAGCACCAGGGTCAGGATGAACAAGGCCGCCAATTGCGTGGTGAAAGCCTTGGTCGAGGCCACGCCGATCTCGGCCCCGGCGCGGGTGAAGAACGTCAACTTGGAGGCGCGTGGAATGGCGCTTTCGCGTACGTTACAAATCGAGAGCGTCTTGGTGTGGCCCAATTCTTTGGCGCGCTTTAAGGCTTCCATGGTGTCCAGCGTCTCGCCGGATTGCGAAATAGTGACGATGAGCTGCTTCGGATTCGGGATCGAATCGCGGTAGCGGTATTCATGTCCCAGTTCGACGTTGCACGGGATTTTTGCGATCGATTCCACCCATAAGCGCGCAACTTGTCCGGCGTAAAAACTGGTGCCCGCGGCGAGTATCAGCACGCTGTCCGCATCGCGCAACACCTCCTCGGCATCCGGACCGAACAAAGCTGGCGTCACGCCCTCGGCCAATACGCCTTCCAAGGTATCGGTCAGCGCGCGCGGCTGCTCGTGGATTTCTTTTTGCATGTAGTGCTGATACGGGCCGAGATCGACCGCATCGGCGGAAATTTCGGAGATGCGCACCGGGCGAGTGACAGCGTGGCCATCGCGATCGACGATGGTGATGGACTCGCTCGTGACTAAGGCCACGTCGCCTTCATCCAGATAGATGACCTTGCGCGTGGCGGAAATAATCGCGGAGACATCAGAGGCGAAAAAGTTTTCACCTTCTCCTACGCCGATCAGCAAGGGGCAGCCGACGCGCGCGCAACATACGATGCCGGGCATCTGTGGCGTGACCACACCAATGGCGTAGGCGCCCTCAAGCTCGCTCACAGCCTGGCGCGTAGCCGCGAACAAATCGTTCGATTGCTTGAAATAATAATGAATCAGATGCGCGATGACTTCGGTATCGGTTTGCGACTCGAACACATAACCCAGCGCTTTCAAGCGCGCGCGCTGTTCCTCGTGATTTTCGATGATGCCGTTATGCACCACGGCGATTTCGTTTTGCGAAAAATGCGGATGCGCGTTGTCTTCAGTGACGCCGCCGTGAGTGGCCCAGCGCGTGTGGCCGATGCCGATGAAGCCGGTCAATTGCTGCGCTTTGGCCTCGTTTTCCATTTCCACGACGCGCCCTACGCGCCGCACGCGCTGCAAGCCGCCATTGAGTACGGCGATACCGGCGGAATCGTAGCCGCGGTATTCGAGGCGCTTTAAGCCTTCGATCAAAACCGGAACCACATCGCGCTTGGCGATGGCGCCAACTATGCCGCACATAATTATTCTCCCTTAGGCTTCTTCACCGGCCGCTGCCAGCCCGCAATCGTCAATTGTTTTATTCGGGAAATCGTCAGCTCGCCCGCCGGCGCATCGCGCGTGATGGTCGATCCCGCGCCGATGGTGGCGCCGCGACCCACCGTCACCGGCGCCACCAATTGCGTGGCGGAACCAATGAACACCTCGTCTTCGATCACCGTACGATACTTGTTCGCGCCATCGTAATTACAAGTGATGGTACCTGCGCCGATGTTCACTTTATTGCCTACCGTGGCGTCACCCACATAACTGAGATGGTTCACCTTGCTGCCGGTGCCTATCTGGCTGTTTTTGATTTCGACGAAATTCCCGATATGCGCATCCGAAGCCAAAGCCGTGCCAGGGCGAATACGCGAGAAGGGTCCAATGCGGCAATCTGCCCCGATTTGCGCTTCTTCAATGTGGGTAAAGGGTTGGATTCGGGTACCGGTCGCGACCGTGACATTTTTCAACACGCAGTTTGCGCCGATGGCGACGTTATCACCCAGCGTTACCTGGCCTTCGAACACACAATTGACGTCAATGACAACATCTCGGCCACAACTTAATGCGCCGCGCACATCCAGGCGGGCCGGATCCATGATCGTGACGCCAAGACCGGCGAGGGTTGAAGCATAGTTGCGCTGATAGATGCGCTCGAGTTCGGCCAATTGCAATTTACTGTTCACGCCCAACACTTCCCATTCATGATGCGGATGCGCGGTCGCAACCGGCACGCCTTGTGCCACCGCCATGGCGATGGTGTCGGTGAGATAGTATTCACCCTGCGCATTGTTGTTGGAGAGCTGCGCCAGCCAGCGCACCAGTTTTTCCGTGGGCGCGGCGATAATGCCGGTGTTTACTTCGTTAATTTTTTTCTCCACGTCGGACGCGTCTTTTTGCTCGACGATACGCGTCACGCGTCCAGCGTTGTCGCGCACGATGCGGCCATAGCCCGTCGGGTCGGATAGCGCCACCGTCAACACCGCCATGCCGTCGCTGCCCGCATGCCCCAACAGCCGCTGCAAGGTGTCTTGTCGCGTCAGCGGCACATCACCATACAACACCAATGTGACGCCATTCGTATCCAGGTGCGGCATGGCTTGCTGCAAGGCATGGCCGGTACCGAGCTGCTCCGCTTGCAGCGCCCAAGCGATATCGTCGCCTTGAATTGCCTGCGGCAGCGCATCGCCGCCGTAGCCATATACTACGCACAACTTGGCGGGCTTAAGCACCCGCGCCATATCCAATACATGCTCAAGCAGGGGCTTACCCGCGAGCGGGTGCAACACCTTGGGCAGATCGGAATGCATGCGCGTGCCCTTACCGGCGGCCAGGATCACAATGTTTAGTGGGGAAGTCATAAAAATAGCGGCGCACAAACGGATTAAGTTTCAGGATTATAAACAAAAAAGGCAGCGTTGCCGCTGCCTTTGGTGTCATGCGCTGACGCAGGAGTGGAACTACTTTATCTTGCGCAATTTGTGAATCGCGGCGAGTTGCGCCACGGCTTGCGCGAGTTCGATTTGGGCTTGGGCGATTTCCATTGCGCCGGTTTGGTTTTTCATCGCTTCTTCGGCTTGGCGCTTAGCTTCCAGTGCTTTGGCTTCGTCCAAGTCCTTGCCGCGAATACCGGTGTCGGACAGGATAGTCACCACGTCGGGCTGAATTTCCACTAGCCCGCCGTTGACGTAGATTAATTCTTCTTCCACCTGATCCGGCACTTTGACGCGCACCGAGCCGGGTTTGAGCCGCGTTACCAGCGGCGCGTGGCGCGGATACACGCCGAGTTCACCGCTCTCGCCGGGCACAATCACGAATTCCGCCGTGCCGGAGTAGAGCAGCGCTTCCGCGCTTACCACATCCACATGTATTGTCATGGCCATAGCTCCTGCCTTTATTGGATAGTCTTGGCTTTTTCGACCGCTTCTTCGATGGTGCCAACCATGTAGAAGGCCTGCTCCGGCAGGTGGTCGTATTCGCCGCTGACGATGGCCTTGAAGCCTTTGATGGTGTCTTTGAGCGAGACGTATTTGCCGGGAGAGCCGGTAAACACTTCCGCCACGAAGAAGGGCTGGGACAAGAAGCGCTGAATCTTACGCGCGCGGGCCACGGCCAATTTGTCATCGGGGGAAAGCTCGTCCATGCCCAGAATCGCGATAATGTCGCGCAATTCTTTGTAGCGTTGCAGCGTCATTTGCACGGCGCGCGCGGTGTTGTAGTGGTCTTCGCCCACCACCAGCGGATCAAGCTGGCGCGAAGTGGAATCGAGCGGATCCACCGCCGGATAAATCCCCAGCGAAGCGATGTCGCGCGACAACACCACAGTCGCGTCCAAATGGCCGAAAGTGGTGGCCGGGCTCGGGTCGGTCAAGTCATCCGCCGGCACGTACACGGCTTGGATCGAGGTAATCGAGCCGGTCTTGGTGGAGGTAATGCGCTCTTGCAAGCGGCCCATTTCTTCCGCCAGCGTCGGCTGATAACCCACCGCGGACGGCATGCGGCCCAACAGCGCGGACACTTCGGTACCGGCCAGGGTATAGCGGTAAATATTGTCGACGAAGAACAACACATCGCGGCCTTCGTCGCGGAAGTATTCAGCCATGGTCAAGCCGGTTAGCGCCACGCGCAAACGGTTGCCCGGCGGCTCGTTCATCTGGCCGTAAACCAGCGCCACTTTATCCAGCACGCCGCCGTCTTTCATCTCGTGATAAAAGTCGTTGCCCTCGCGGGTACGTTCACCCACACCGGCGAACACCGAGTAGCCGGAGTGTTGAACTGCGATGTTGCGGATCAGTTCCATCATGTTCACGGTCTTGCCCACACCGGCGCCGCCGAATAGACCGACCTTACCGCCCTTGGCAAACGGGCACACCAAGTCGATCACCTTAATGCCGGTTTCGAGTAATTCGTTAGACGCTGCCAGTTCCTCGAACTTCGGCGCGCGACGATGAATTGAAGCAGTCTTCTCCGCGCCCACCGGGCCTTTTTCGTCAATCGGCGCACCCAGCACGTCCATGATGCGGCCCAGTGTTTTGGGGCCGACCGGCACCATAATGGGCAAGCCGGTATTTTGCACCGCGAGGCCACGGCGCAATCCGTCGGTGGAGCCGAGCGCAATCGTGCGCACGACACCGTCGCCGAGCTGTTGCTGCACTTCGAGGGTCAATTGAATGCCGTCCACCATCAGCGCGTCATACACCTTGGGCATGCCTGCGCGCGGGAACTCCACGTCGATCACCGCACCAATGCACTGGACGATTTTTCCTTGGTTCATGGTTGTTTCCTAAATGACTAAGTTTGAATTCGTTAAAGCCGCTGCTGTTTATACCGCGGCTGCGCCGCCGACAATCTCGGACAGCTCTTTGGTGATCGCCGCTTGGCGTGTCTTGTTGTAGACCAGCGTCAACTCATCGATCAAGGTACCGGCGTTGTCTGAGGCCGCCTTCATCGCCACCATGCGCGCACTTTGTTCCGATGCCATGTGCTCGGCCACCGCTTGATACACGGTGTATTCGACATAGCGGCGCAACAGCGTGTCGAGAATTTCTTTCGCATCCGGCTCGTAAATATAGTCCCAGTGATGTTCCCAGATGCCGAGCTTTTCATCGGTCTCGGTTTTGGACATGGCGTCCGGCCGATCGACGATCGGGGCCAACTGCAACACCACCGGCTCTTGCTTCATGGTGTTCACGAATACCGTGGAAACCAAATGCAGCTCGTCGATCTCGCCCTTGAGAAAATTCTCCAACATGACTGTCACCGGTGGCAGCAGTTTTTCCATGTGCGGCGTGTCGCCCATGTGCGTGAGATAAGAGGCAATGTTGGCGTTCATGCGCTGCATGAAACCAAAGCCCTTGCC
The DNA here is from genome assembly GCA_025361165.1 of Betaproteobacteria bacterium. Classification (GTDB taxonomy): domain Bacteria; phylum Pseudomonadota; class Gammaproteobacteria; order Burkholderiales; family Thiobacteraceae; genus RBG-16-58-11. Next base: position 32,216 of record JANYAU010000115.1, read on the forward strand.
GCCGATGGCGCACACTTGGACTTTTTTACCGGCTTGATCCCACTCTTTGTACTTGTTCAAGGCCAAACGCAACACGTTGGTGTTCAATCCGCCGCACAAACCTTTGTCGGAGGTGACTACAATCAGGCCAACATTTTTCACCTGCTCGCGCTGTTGCAACAAGGGGTGGTGATATTCCGTTTTCGCGTGGCTCATGCGCCGCATCACAGCACGGATCTTGGCGCCATAGGGGCGCGCGGCGCGCATCCGTTCCTGCGCTTTGCGCATTTTGGAGGCGGCCACCATTTCCATGGCCTTAGTGATTTTCTTCGTGTTCTTGACGCTATTGATCTTGACACGAATTTCACGACTGCTCGCCATCGCCGTAATCCTTTAGTAGCTGCCGGTGATCTTGAACTCGTCGAGCGCGGCGATGAGTTCTTTTTCCGTCGCTTCGTCGAGATCTTTAGTGCTGGTGATCTTGTCGAGAATGTTCGGATACTTGCTCTTGATGAAAGCGTACACCGCGGACTCGTAGGCCAGCACCTTCTTCACGTCCACCGCGTCGATATAACCACGGTTCACTGAGAACAGCGACACCGCCATTTGCGCCACGCCCATGGGCGAGAACTGCGCTTGCTTCATTAACTCCGTGACGCGCTTGCCGCGCTCCAACTGGTTGCGGGTCGCTTCGTCCAAGTCGGAGGCGAATTGCGCAAACGCCGCCAACTCGCGGTATTGCGCCAGCGACAGACGCACGCCGCCGCCCAGTTTTTTAATCACTTTAGTTTGCGCTGCGCCACCCACGCGCGACACCGAAATACCGGCGTTGATCGCGGGCCGCACACCGGCGTTGAACAAGTCGGTTTCCAAGAAAATCTGGCCGTCGGTAATCGAAATCACGTTGGTCGGCACGAAAGCGGTCACGTCACCGGCTTGGGTTTCGATCACCGGCAGCGCGGTGAGCGAGCCAGTCTTACCTTTAACCGCGCCCTTGGTGAATTTCTCCACATATTCTTCGTTCACCCGCGCGGCGCGCTCCAACAAGCGGCTGTGCAGATAGAACACGTCGCCGGGATAGGCTTCGCGGCCCGGCGGGCGGCGCAGCAGCAGGGAAATTTGGCGATACGCCCAGGCTTGCTTGGTCAGATCGTCATAGATGATCAGTGCGTCTTGGCCGCGGTCGCGGAAGTATTCGCCCATGGCGCAACCGGCGTAAGGCGCGATGTATTGCATCGCGGCAGAGTCGGACGCGGTGGCGGCGACGACGATGGTATATTCCATCGCGCCGTATTGTTCGAGCTTGCGCACCACGTTAGCGACGGTCGAGGCCTTCTGCCCGATCGCCACGTAGATGCACATCATGTCCTGGCCTTTTTGGTTGATGATGGCATCCACCGCCACCGCCGTTTTACCGGTTTGACGATCCCCAATAATCAATTCGCGCTGGCCGCGGCCGATCGGCACCATGGAGTCGATGGCTTTCAAGCCGGTTTGCACCGGCTGCGACACCGATTTGCGCTCGATTACGCCCGGCGCAATTTTTTCCACCGGCGAAGTTTCTTTGGCGTTGATCGGGCCTTTGCCGTCAATCGGCTGCCCCAACGCGTTGACTACACGCCCCATGAGTTCCGGGCCGACCGGCACTTCCAGAATGCGGCCGGTGCATTTCACCGTGTCGCCTTCGGTAATATGTTCGTATTCGCCCAACACTACCGCGCCCACCGAATCGCGCTCCAGGTTCAGCGCCAGGCCGAAAGTGTTGCCAGGGAACTCCAGCATTTCCATCGCCATCACATCGGACAAGCCGTGCACGCGCACGATGCCGTCGGTGACGGAAACGATAGAACCTTGGGTGCGGGTGTCCGCGCCAGTTTCCAGGCCTTGGATTTTATTTTTAATCAGCTCGCTGATTTCAGACGGATTGAGTTGCATAGCTACTCCTAAGATTTAAGCGCAAACGCCATTTTTTGGAGCTGACCGGCTACCGAGCCGTCAATCACCACATCGCCGACCGTAATGCGCGCGCCGCCGAGCAGGCTGGCATCCACTTCGGTCGTCGCTTTTACCTTGCGACCGAAACGATGCTCGAGACCCGCGACCAGTTCTTGCTTTTGCGCGTCGCTAAGCGGAAAGGCGGAGGCGATCATGGCCTCCACTTCGCCTTGATGCGCACGCTTTAATTCTTCATACAGCGCGGCGATCTGGGGCAACGGTTGCACGCGATCGTTCTCGATCAGCAGCTTGACGAAATTTTTACCCTGCTCGTTGAGCTCGGTATCGCACACCCCGAGAAACACCCGCGTCACATCCGCCGCGCCCATATTGGGGTCAGCGATGAGCGCAGTCATTTGCGGGTCTTGCGCCACCGCGGCCGCCACTTGCAGCATGCGCGACCAGGCATCGAAAGCGTTGGCTTCCTGCGCCAAACGGAACACCGCTTCGGCGTAGGGGCGCGCGATGGTGACCAATTCAGCCATTACAGTTCCTTCTTAATGGCTTCGAGCAATTCGGCGTGGGCTTTGGCATCAATTTCGCGGCGCAGGATTTTTTCCGCACCGGCCACGGCGAGTTGCGCGACGCTCTCGCGCAGTGTTTCGCGGGCGCGGGTGGCTTCCTGGTCGATTTCGGCGTGGGCAGCCACGATCAGGCGATCGCCTTCGGCTTTCGCGTTGCCTTTGGCTTCGTCGACGATCTGGGCCGCGCGTTTTTCCGCTTGCGCGATCACTTCCGCCGCTTTTTCCTTGGCTTCGCGCAGGCTGTCGGTGGCGCGCTTGGCGGCCAACTCCAACTCGGTCTTGCCGCGTTCACCGGCGGCCAGGCCGTCGGCGATTTGCTTTTTGCGGGCGGCCAGGGCGTTCATGATGGGCGGCCACACGAACTTCATGCAGAACATCACGAACACGAAAAACGTGATCGTCTGTCCGATGAGAGTGGCGTTAATGTTCATGCTCTACCCTTACTTGACGACCGCGAACAGGATGTACATGGCGATACCGACGGCGATCATCGGCACCGCATCCACCAGGCCCATCACGATGAAGAACTGGGTACGCAGCATCGGGATCAGTTCCGGCTGACGCGCGGCGCCTTCCAAAAAGCGGCCGCCGAGGATGCCGATGCCGACCGCGGCGCCTAAAGCACCTAAGCCCATCATCAGCGCGCCAGCGATATAAAGCAGTGCGGTTGCCATTTCCATTTGAAGCTCCTTGAGTTTGACGTTACTTGAAACTATGAAACCAATTTAAATCGGGATTAGTGATGCTCCTGATGCGCCATGTCCATATAGACGATGGTCAGCGTCATAAAAATAAACGCTTGCAGGGTAATGATCAGGATGTGGAACACCGCCCACGCCCATTGCAACACGCCGGCGAAAATACCGAAACCCCAGCCGGCGCCAAACATAATCGCGATCAGAATAAAAATCATCTCGCCCGCGTACATATTGCCGAACAGCCGTAACGCAAGGGAAATTGGCTTGGCGATCAGATTCACGCCTTCCAGCAGCAGGTTGAACGGCATGCCCCATTTGCCAAAGGGTTGAAACGCCAGTTCACTAAAGAAGCCGCCCGGCCCCTTCACTTTAAAGCTGTAATATAGGATCAGGAGAAACACGGCAATCGCCATGCCGAAGGTGGTATTGGGGTCAGTGGTCGGCACCACTTTAAAGAACGGCAGTCCCAATGCGCCGGCGAGCTGCGGTACTTGGTCGACACTCAGTAAATCCATCAGATTCATCAGGAAAATCCAGATAAAAACAGTCAAGGCCAGCGGCGCTACTAGCGGATTTTTGCCACTGAAGGAGCCGCGCACACTGTTATCCACAAACTCGATAATCCATTCGACAAAATTCTGTAAACCACCCGGTACGCCCGTGGTGGCGCGCTTCGCTACGCGGCTGAACAGCCATAGAAACAATGCCCCGAGCACGAACGACACGCCGAATGAATCCACATTGAGCGCCCAAAACCCCATGTCCTTGGCTTCTTGCGCGGTGTGTGCGAGACCCCATGCACCATCCGGCTTTTTGCCGTAAGTCAGGTTTTGTAAGTGATGCTTAATGTATTCGGACGATGAATGCGCTTCGTGTGTTTCAGCAGACATAGCTACGTTTCTTTAATCGTTAGCGGAGCAAAAATCCAAATCAATTGCCCCAAAATAAATCCGGCCAACAACGCTAGCGGCATCAGCTTCAAGCCGCCTAATCCTGAAGCCAGGAGCACCCCGACCATCAGGTAGCGCTCTAGCCAGGAACGGTAGAATTGTCTCAGGTAGTGTTGCGCGCCGAGCTCCCCGCCCTTGTTGCTTCTGCCGCTCCCCGGGCGCATATGCCACGCGATCAGCAAGGTGTTCGCAGTGGCGATAAATGCGCCAAACCAGGTAGCCCTGGCCACTTCTAATCCCCAGACCCCATAAGCGATCAAGCCGGCAGTGAGCAAGAATACGAACTGCACGCTCAGCACCCGCCGGATGCGCCGGTCCATCAAGGAAGACCCCATTCGAGCCAGGCCTTAAAGCGCCCGGGCTAGGAAAAGCCCAAGATTATAGTTCGAAGAGGGGTTTAGCGTCAAACCGGCCGGGGTTTTACTGCCCGGCTTTGCCGCCGCATTATTTGCTTTTGGGCCGATGCTCAAATGCGCCCGGCATCGGGCTGGTTGGTTCGCGGCTGGCGCCGGCTTCTTTTAGACGTTCTAAGTAGCGTTCCCACAGTGTCGTTTGCTGCGTACCCAACTCGTAGAGGTAGACCCAGGAATAAATGCCGGTGTTGTGACCATCGGCAAAGGCCAAGTTTACGGCATAGGTGCCGACTGGCTCGACCTGGGTGATTTCCGCGTCAATTTTGCCGATTTGCAGCACTTCTTGGCCAGGGCCGTGGCCGCGGACTTCGGCCGAAGGCGAGTACACGCGTAAGAATTCGCAGGGTAAGTTAAAGCGGCTACCGTCAGCAAAAGCGATTTCCAGCAGGCGAGATTTTTGGTGCAGCTTGATTTCAGTGGGCTGCGGCGTTGCTTGATCCAATCCAGCCATGACAATTCCTTCTCAAACAAAACAATATGATACCCGAGACCGGGTGCGGCCGAAAACGATACGGCCAATAGGGATTTGCCCATCCACAGCCCGTTGTCACGCAAGCGTCACATTAGCGTCATAATATGGTCGGCGTTCCCTGTAGGGGCGGGGATATATCCCGCCCGAATCGTTAGCTGCGGGCGAGGCTTGTCTCGCCCCTACATCACGCATAGGAGTAAAGCCATGCCCGCAACTGTATTGGTAGTCGAAGACGAACCTGCGATCCAGGAGTTGATCGCGTTTAACCTGAAGCAAGCCGGCCACATCGTGATGGCCGCACCCAGCGCCGAGCTCGCCAGCCGGATGATTAAGGACGCGCTGCCGGATTTGATTTTGCTCGATTGGATGTTGCCCGGTATGAGCGGCATCGAGTTTGCGCGCAAATTAAAAGGCGACGGTTATACCAAGGCGATTCCGGTGATCATGCTCACTGCGCGCGGCGAGGAGCAAGATAAGGTAAAAGGGCTCGAAACCGGCGCTGACGACTATGTCACCAAACCGTTTTCGCCGCGCGAGTTAAATGCGCGCATCAAGGCGGTGTTGCGCCGTCGCGCGCCGCAAATGACAGATGAGCAGGTGGAGATGGCCGGGCTGGCGCTCGATCCCATTACCCATCGCGTGACCGGCGATGGCGCCTCAGTCGATCTCGGTCCGACCGAATTCCGCTTGTTGCATTTCCTCATGACGCATCCCGAGCGTGTGCATTCGCGCGCGCAACTGCTGGACAGCGTGTGGGGGAATCAAGTGTATGTGGAGGAGCGTACGGTCGATGTACACATCCGGCGTCTGCGCCGGGCGCTGGAACCGACGCAGCACGATGTCCTGGTGCAAACGGTGCGCGGCGCGGGCTACCGGCTATCGCAGCGCGCGTAAAGAGCTTGCGCGCGCCTAGGCCGGCGGCGATTCATGCCATAATGTTCCCTCTTTTTTTCTGCCCGCCGCCGCATGCCTGAATTCTGGTCGCGCTTGCTTGGCCGTTTTGGTCTGATCGCGCTAATCGCGTTGATCGCATGGCCTATCGCTGGCGCGGTGTGGGCGCTCGGGCTGCTCAGCCTGGGCCTGCTCGGCGAGCTTATTTTCCACTTGCGGCAACTGCAACAGCTCAATCAGTGGCTCGCCAATCCGCTGGTGCGCGCGGTGCCGGAAGGCCGGGGTGTGTGGGAGGACACATTCGTCGCCTTGTACCACCTCGCACGCCGGCAATCAGCCAGCCAGCAGCAACTCTCCAAAGCGCTCTCCCGCTTTCAGCGCGCCGGCGAGGCGATGCCCGACGGCGTCGTGATGCTCGACGCCGGTGACCAGATCGAATGGTTCAATCCCATTGCCGCACAGCAATTCGGCTTGCATTTAGAAACCGATATCGGCCACCCGATTACTTATTTGCTGCGCCAGAGTCAATTTAACGAATACTTGAGCGCGCACAATTATGGTGAACCGCTGATCTTGAAATCGACGCGTAGCACGGATGCCACGCTCGCGATCCAATTGGTACCGTTTGGCGATGATTTGAAACTGCTGATATCGCGCGATATTACCCGCTTCGAACAAGTCGAAACCATGCGCCGCGATTTCATTGCCAATGTCTCGCACGAACTGCGCACGCCCTTGACGGTGGTCGGCGGCTTTCTCGAATCGCTGCAAGACTACACCGATTTAAGTGAAGAAAATCGTGCGCATTTCTTCGCCTTGATGCGCGACCAAACCTTACGCATGCAGCGCCTGGTGGAAGATTTGCTCACGCTCTCGCGTTTGGAGAGCGCGGCCAATCCGCTGCAAGAAGAATCGGTGGATGTGCCGAAACTGATTCAGCAACTGCACCAAGAAGCGCAGAGTCTGAGCCAAGGGCGACATAAAATCCGGCTGGAAATGGCGAGCGATACTGGCTTGCTCGGCAGCGAGAGTGAGCTGCGCAGCGGCTTGGGTAACTTAATCAGCAACGCGGTGCGTTATACGCCGTTGGGCGGCGAAATTGTGGTGCGTTGGGAGGAAGTGAATGGCGAGGCGCGGTTTTCAGTCAAGGATAGCGGTATCGGTATCGAACCGCAGCATATCCCGCGACTGACCGAGCGCTTTTACCGCGTGGATCGCAGCCGCTCGCGTGAAACCGGCGGCACCGGCCTCGGGCTGTCGATCGTGAAGCACGTACTGACGCGTCATCAGTCGCGGCTCGAAATTGCCAGTGAGGTGGGACAGGGTAGTACTTTTAGCGCGGTGTTTCCGGCAAGCCGCTTGGTGAAAACGGTGGCAGCGGCTTGATTATTTGAGGCTGAACGTAACGCGCTCAAAATCGACGCCGCGTTCGATTACTTGGGAAAGCCGTACCGTCAACGTATTGTCGATGTGCAGCTCGAGTCGTTTATTTTGACCATACCAGCCATGCGGCAGTACCAGCGTGGCGGGTTCTTTGAGGGCGGGGATTTCGGGCAGTAAAAACCCCTGCAAAAACTTGTTTTGCAGCGACGCAATGAGCACCGGTGCGCGAATTCCCACTGCCATCGGGATGCCGGGAAAGGCGCGGATGCCGATGTTCAAATCGCCATTCGGATCGAATCGCATCCAGCGTATCATGCCGATCGCAAAATGTTTGGCTTGCGGATGCCGAATGGCGACTAACTGATTCAAGGCCACGCGCGCCGCGTGCAAGCCGTCCGCCGCTAGCTTAAAACCCAGCGCGGATTCATCCTGAATTTGCCAATTCTCTGCGGCATAACCCAATTGTGAAGCGTTGAGTTTTTTCGTCTGGTTGGTGACCTGACCGAAGATTTGTAAATCTTGCATCTCGCGCCAACCCAAGTCTTGCTGATCACGCTGGCCCGGCTGACGAAACGGTTTGCCACCGTTGCAGAAGAAGTGGATAGCCGCGATGGTGAAGGAGACCTGCGCTTTTTCTCCGCCCGCCCGCCGCTCGTACGCGCGGTTTTGGGGCGGCTCGCACCATTGTTGGTAGAGCTGGCTTAGCAGCGCTTCGCAGGCCGGTTGCTGGCAGTCGTCACCCATATCCAGCTCGCTGGGCGCACCCCCTTTACGTAAATGCCGGATGCGCTTCGCCAGCGTTACGGCAAGTAGGTTGATATCCAGGTGGCGTACGCTTGCACTCGCTTCAAAAGACATGCCGTATTGAATGCCGGTAGTGCGGTTTAAATCGACCACGAGGACGGGCAGCTTGAGTTCCGGATACGGTGCGCCGGGCATTTTAGTGATAACGACGCGCGACGCCCACTTGTCCAACCAACGATCGATCTGGCCGCGATGTTTGGGGTTGTGGTGGAAGGGATCCGCCAAATCAATTAACAGCGCTTGCACGTAGGCGGACTCGGGCCGCGTGCCTTCCACCATGCGATTCAAGGAATCCTTCACCGGAATTTTTTCCACTCCCAACTCTTCGGCGCTGGCATATGTTTTATGCAGTTGTTTCCACAGCGCCTCGGGCACATTTTGGTAGAGGCTATAGTATTCCAGCATCTGCTGCCCGGTCAGGCGAAGAATTCGCTGCACCATCACCGGCGCGAAACTGGTCAAGGCTTTATCGTTATCCAAATAATTTTGTAGGCAGATCTGGTAGCCCTGGGTAAAACTTTGCCACAGCGTGAGGGCTTTTTTCCACAACGCAATTTCGTTGCCGTCTAGCGGCACCGGCTTGCCGGCGTATTTTTTCGCCACTTCGCTTTGTACAAAGTGGATCGACTCGCGCAAGTGTTCGAGAATACGCCAGCGCTCGACGCCGGACAGGGCGGACGTGTGATTCAACAGGTCGAGCTGGAGTTGGAGTTCGGTGTGCGCCGCGGGCGCATTAGTTAACGGTAGCGCGGCGAGCCACTGCTGGCAGGATTTGGCATCCGAGATAATGGGGCGGTGCGCGCCGGTAATGGATGGCTGGTCAATCGAAAGCATGACACCCTGCCGCTAGTGATTTTTGTTAATCGTATGAGATTTGGAGCAACTCATCAAGTCTAATGCGAAGTGTACCCGAGTCCGGCGCCGTCCGGCTACCACCAGCGCGCACTGGGGTAGCCCAAATCGGATGAGGGAAATGTGCGTCGTCGGTAAACCGCGGAATCACATGCCAATGCACGTGCGGCACGACATTGCCTAGGCTGGCGAGGTTGATTTTGTCCGGATGCATAAGCCTGGTAAGCGCTTGCTCCACCGCGAACACCACACGCATCAGTTGTTGCTGCTCGGCGTGGGGGAGATCAGCCATCTCTTTGATGTGTCGATTAAGTATCACGCGGCAAAAACCGGGGTAGCCGGGGTCTTTAACCAGCACCACGCGGCACAGCGCGTCTTGCCAAAGCAACTCGCCGCCGGGGGTATCGCAGAGTTCGCAGGGCATTAGAGCAACACCCGCTCAATCCCGCCCCGATTCACCTGGGCGATATAGTCTTGCATCCAGGATTCGCCCAGCAAGCGCCGCGCCAGTTCCACCACGATATAGTCGGCCTCGACGCCGGTGTCGTCGCGATAGCGCGCCAAGCCTTGCAGGCAAGAGGGGCATGAGGTGAGGGTTTTCACTTGAACACCGGGCGTGACGGCCTGGATCTTGGCTAGGCCGTTTTCCAGTTCTTCTAGCTTGCGGAAGCGGATTTGGGTGGAAATATCGGGCCGCGACACCGCCAGCGTACCGGCTTCACCGCAGCAGCGGTCGGTGAGTTGTACCGCGCTTCCCATCAGCGTGCTCGTTACGGTGAGCGGGTTGTGTTGCTTCATCGGCGTATGGCAGGGGTCGTGGTAGAGATATTTCACGCCCGGCACATCGTCCAGCGCCACGCCTTTTTCCATCAGGTATTCGTGGATGTCGAGCAGACGGCAGCCGGGAAAGATTTTCTCGAACTGGTATTTTTGCAACTGATCCATGCAGGTGCCGCAGGAGACCAGCACGGTTTTGATGTCGAGATAATTGAGCGTATTCGCCACGCGATGGAACAGCACTTGGTTGGTGGAACTGATCTGCTGGCCCTTATCCTGATTGCCGGCCGCGGTCTGCGGGTAGCCGCAGCACAAATAGCCCGGTGGCAGCACGGTGATCGCGCCCACGTGGTACAGCATGGCTTGAGTGGCAAGGCCCACTTGTGAAAACAAGCGCTCCGAGCCGCAACCGGGAAAATAAAACACCGCATCGGCGTCCTCGGCGGTTTTTTGCGGATCGCGGATTACCGGGACGGTGTTGGGATCTTCCAGACCCAAGAGTGCGCGCGAGGTGCGTTTCGGCAGCCCACCCGGCATCGGCTTGTTGATGAAGTGGATGACTTGTGTACTGATCTTGGCCGGTTCATGCGTGGCAGGCGGGTGAGCGCCTTGCTCGCGCAATAAGCCGAAATATTTGGCCGCGCCATAGCCCAGGCGCTGCGCTTTGTAGCCCCATTCGATCATGACTTTACGCGTAAATTTGATCATGCCGGCATCGGTGCTGTTGAGAAACAGCATGGAAAGCGCGCTGCCGGGGTTGAATTTTTTCTGCCCGCGCTTACGCAAAAAATTGCGCATCGCGATCGATACATCGCCGAAGTCGATGTCCACCGGGCACGGGTTCAAACACTTATGGCAGATCGTGCAGTGATCGGCCACGTCATTGAATTCGTCGAAATGCTTGAGCGAAATGCCGCGCCGGGTTTGTTCTTCGTATAAAAATGCCTCGATCAAGAGGCTGGTGCCGAGCACTTTGTTGCGCGGGCTGTATAACAAATTCGCGCGCGGAATATGCGTGTTGCACACCGGTTTGCACTTCCCGCAACGCAGGCAGTCTTTGATTGAGTCGGCGATCTCGCCGATTTCCGACTGCTCCATGATCAGCGATTCCACTTCCAGCAAATTGAAGCTGGGGGTGTAAGCGTTGTGCAGATCGGCGCCGGGCAGCAGCTTGCCTCGATTGAAATGCCCGTGCGGGTCGATCTTGTGTTTGTAAGCGGCGAACGGCGCAATTTCTTCCGGCGTCAGAAATTGCAGCTTGGTGATGCCGATGCCGTGCTCGCCCGAGATCACGCCGCCGAGCTGGGTGGCCAGCGCCATGATGCGCTCCACCGCTTGATTCGCCGCTTGCAGCATGGCGTAGTCGTCGGAGTTTACCGGGATGTTGGTGTGCACATTGCCGTCACCGGCGTGCATATGCAGCGCGATGAATACCCGGCTGCGCAATATTTCTTGATGAATTGCATCGAGCTTGGCCAGCACCGGCTGAAACTCGCGGCCAGTGAAAAGTTGATGCAGGGGTTCGCGTACTTCGCGCTTCCACGACACGCGAATGGCGTGGTCTTGCAAGGCATGAAACACCGTGTCGAGTTTCGAGTCTCGGGCTTCGAGTCGCAGTTCAGCGGCATCCGTGTCGAGATTCGCTAACAACCACTGCCAGCGGGCGCGCACCTGGGCAATCAATTCCAATGCGCGGGTGCGTCGGCTCTCGGTGAGTTCAGGATCGGGCACGGTTTCTGGATCGCGATGCAGTGGCAGTTCACCTTTTAGAAATGTTTCCAAGGCATCGAGCAAAGCGAGTTTGTTGCGCGTGGATAATTCGATATTGATGCGTTCCACGCCCTCGGTGTAATCGGCCAGCCGTGGCAGCGGAATCACCACATCCTCGTTGATCTTGAAGGCGTTGGTATGCGCGGCAATTGCTGCGGTGCGCGCGCGATCCAGCCAGAATTTGCGCCGCGCTTCCGGACTCACGGCGATGAAGCCTTCGCCGCCGCGCGCATTCGCCAGACGCACGATGTGGGACGCGGCTTCGCCCACCGCATTTTCATCGTCGGACGCGATATCAGCGACCAGCACCATATTCGGGCGCTGCGGGCGATTGGCTTTAGTGGCGTAGCCCACCGCCTTCACATAGCGCACATCCAGGTGCTCCAGTCCCGCGAGCTGTGTGCCGGGACGTTGATCAATATAATTCTTGATTTCGACAATGGCCGGCACCGCTGCGCGCGCCTGGCCGAAAAACTCCAAACATATCGTGCGCACATGCGCTGGCATCTTGTGCAGAATGAAGCGCGCGGAAGTGATGATGCCGTCGCAACCTTCTTTTTGGATACCCGGCAGCCCGGCTAAAAATTTATCGGTGACGTCTTTACCCAATCCCGCTTTGCGAAACTGCGCTCCCGGAATTTCCAGTATTTCCGGCGGCTCTTGCGGTGTGCCATCCGCCGCAAAGCGCGTGACGCGAAAGCGCGCAAGCTGCGCATCGTGAATCTTGCCCAGATTGTGCTCGAGTCGCGTCACTTCCATCCACTCGCCATCGGGCGTGACCATGCGCCAGGACACCAAATTGTCGATGGCGGTGCCCCACAACACGGCTTTTTTGCCGCCGGCGTTCATCGCCACATTGCCGCCGATGCAGGAGGCGTCGGCCGAGGTGGGATCGACCGCGAACACTAAACCGGCCTCGTCGGCCGCTTCCATCACGCGTTTGGTGACCACGCCTGCGCCGCAGTGGATAGTGGCTACTTCGCGCACCACGCCGGGCAGCGCAATGTGCTCGACGGCGCCCAGCGTATCGAGTTTCTCGGTATTAATCACCGCCGAGAGTTTGGTCAGTGGCACGGCGCCGCCGGTGTAGCCGGTGCCGCCGCCACGCGGGATGATAGTGAGGCCGAGTTCGATCAGCGTGCGCACCATAGGCGCGATTTCTTCCTCGGTATCGGGCGCGAGTACAACAAACGGATACTCCACACGCCAGTCGGTGGCGTCGGTGACATGCGAAACGCGCGATAGCCCATCGAACTGAATGTTGTCGCGGCGCGTTATGCGGCTGAGTTTGTCCAGCGCACGCTTACGCAATAAGCGCGTGTGCTCGAATTCCGCCGCGAAGGCGTTTACCGCTTCGTGCGCGGCGTCGAGTAGTTGCGCAACACTTTCATTGCCCTGGCGTCGCGTCTCGATCGCGTTGAGCCGGTGCCGCAGTGCGCCGATCAAAGCCTCGCGCCGCTTCGGGTTGGCCAGCAGATCGTCTTCCAGATAGGGATTGCGCGAAATTACCCACAGATCGCCCAGCACCTCGAATAACATGCGCGCCGAACGGCCGGTACGACGCTCGCCACGCAATGCGTCGAGCACGCGCCACATCTCCGTGCCGAGAAAGCGCATCACGATCTCGCGGTCGGAGAACGACGTGTAGTTGTAGGGGATTTCGCGCAGGCGGGTGGACATGGGGTAATCGGCCAAAAAGAGCGCACATTCTAGCGCATCGGCCGATGCACCGCACCCAAGCGCCTGTCAACGGTAGGGGTTTGGCCGCCTAATGCGTTCCTTAGGATTCCTGAATATGGAAGTGGTGCATCAAGCGATGCACGAGCGGAGCGAGTAAGACGCTGGCTGCGCCAATGAACACCAAGCCGCTGAACAAGGCATAAAAGGATGCGAATAGTTTGCCGGCGACAGTGTGCAGCCCGTCCACCGGCCCCATGCCGCCAAGGATCATCGAAGCGTTCAGCAAGGCATCGAGCCAGGATAGGTGTTCCGTGAAGTGATAACCGGCGATGCCGATGCCGAGCGCAACCACCACAATGGCAGCCGAAAATAAGGCGCTGCGCAGTATCCGCCGAATAAAAGCGCGGAAAGGGAGTAACTTTTCGTGACGTTTTTCGTACATCGTGCGCTTACTTTTCCTTTCGGTTGGCGCTGGGCCGGGCCAGCAGCGGATCGACTAAATCGCTCATGCGCCCATAGTAGACTTGGCCGTGGACTTTGTGGCGGAGATGTCCGTCACGGTCGATTACCATCGACATCGGCACTTGGTCGATGGGACCGAAAGTCTGCCGCAGTTCGTCATCCGCCATTGCCGCAGGGAAAGTATAGCCATGTTCGCGCATGTATTGCAGCGCTTTGGCCGGATCGTCGTCGAGGCTGATGGCGATCATTTCAAATCCCTTGGCGTGGTAATCCCGGTAGAACTTTTCAATCGCCGGCATTTCCTTGAGGCAGTAGGGGCACCACGTGGCCCAGAAATTCACCAATACGACTTTGCCGCGCAGGCTTCCTAGTGTACCCATACGGCCATCGAGCGTGGTGAACGGGAGATTGGGCAAGGCTTCATTCATATCCGCGACCTGCGCCGGCGGGCGGAACCAAATATAGGCTATCAGCCCAATCAAGATCAGGGTGACGACATTGCTTTTTAAATGCTTCTTGATGCGCTCAGTCAGATTCATGGATACTCTAAGTAATTAGTGGATGCCGAGGAAGTGACATGCTGTGGGTCAAATCGTTTCATATCATTTTCATGGTTACTTGGTTCGCGGGACTATTCTATTTACCGCGGCTGTATGTGTATCACGCCCTGAGCGACGATGCGCCGAGTATCGCGCGCTTTAAAATCATGGAGCGCAAATTGTTCTATGGCATTATGACCCCCGGCGGAATAATCACGATTGCACTCGGCCTCTGGCTATGGCTCGGCTACGGTATCACGGGCGGCTGGTTGATGGCGAAGCTGGCGCTGGTGGCTGTGCTCATCGTTTATCACCTCTATTGCGGAAAATTGCTGCTGGATTTTAAGCATGACCGCAACACGCATAGCCATGTATGGTATCGCTGGTTCAATGAACTGCCAGTATTGATCTTGATCGCCGTGGTTATCCTGGTCGTCGTCAAACCCTTTTAAACTTTAGCGCCGGCATGCCCTGCCCTCAATAGGAAACCCATGAATCAATTTTTCGCCACCTGCCCGCGCGGGCTGGAAGCCGTACTGGCGCAAGAGCTCACCACCCTCGGCGCGCATCAAGTCAAAGCCACCGATGGCGGCGCGAGTTTCAGCGGGCCGATGGCGCTGTGCTATCGGGTTAACTTGGAAAGCCGTGTCGCCAGCCGCGTGCTGTGGCAGATCGACAGCGCGCCGTATCGCATCGAAGAAGACGTGTATCAGCGCACCCGTGGCTTGCCGTGGGAAAACTGGTTCACGCCGCATCAAACCATCGCGGTCAAAGTTACCGCGCAACATTGCGCGCTGAAGAGCTTGGAGTTCATCACGCTGCGCATCAAAGACGCGGTGTGCGATCACTTTCGCGACCTCACCGGCATTCGTCCCAGCGTCGATACGCGCTTACCGGATGTGCGCATCCACGCCTATTTCGACGCGCAGCAATTCACGCTTTACCTCGATACCTCCGGCGAAACGCTGTTCAAGCGCGGCTACCGCCAATTCACCGGTGAAGCGCCGCTGCGCGAAAACCTCGCTGCCGGTATCCTTAAACTCACCGGCTGGGAGCCCGGCGTGCCGCTGTTCGACCCCATGTGCGGCAGCGGCACCTTTGTCTTGGAAGCAGCGCTAATGGCCTTGCACATTCCGCCCGGCAGCAAGCGGCCTTTTGGTTTCGAGCGCCTCAAAAATTTCGAGCACCAAGCGTGGGATCAGATACGCGCCGATGCCGCAGCTCAACCTTTACCGTCGACCGCTTTGCCCATTTACGGCAGTGATCACGATAAGTGGGCGGTCATGGATGCGCACAAAAATTTGGAGAATGCCGGATTGACTGGCGTAGCCACGGTGGAGGAGAAAGACATTCTCGACATCACGGCACCCGCAGCAAGCGGGGTGCTGGTGATGAACCCGCCCTATGGCGAGCGCATCGGCGAGGCGGACGAATTGGCCGAGCTATATCCCAAGCTAGGCAGCGTGTTGAAGCAACGCTTCGCGGGATGGAAAGTGGGCATCATCACCGCCGACACGCGGCTACCGAAACTGATGCGGCTCAAGCCCTCGCGCAAGATACCGCTCTTCAATGGGCCGATTGAATGCCGCTTGTATTTATTCGAAATGGTGGCGGGGTCGAATCGGGGTTGACGGGCCATAGGCAGGGCTGGGTGGAAGGAAGGCTCTTTTTTACTGTCAAGCGGAGCGGGCGCCACCGAGCGCCGCGCGACACAGGCTCACCATCAATATAACCCCGCAGCCCGATTGGGGCTCCGGCGGATACGCGCTCAGCAATTGCTTCTGTGCCCAGAATAACTTCGAACGTTTGAATCAATTAGGCAAACAGAACGTCATACTCACTGCACGACGACTCGATTGCGTCCTTCTCGCTTTGCCCGATACATGCGGCTATCTGCAACCTCGATAACAGATTCATACGTGGTGCCATCGGGACCGTATTGCGCAGCACCGAAGCTTACCGTGAACCGTAAGCGTGCGCTGCCAACCGTAACAATCTTGCTCTCAACCATGCTTCGCAGCCGTTCAGCCACTATTCCGGCAGTCTCGCAGGTAGCGTCAGGAAGTAACAGGGCGAATTCTTCACCGCCGAGCCGGCCAATAAAATCGCTTGGACGTAGAGCCTCTTTTGCTGTCGCCACAAACACCTCCAGCACCTTATCCCCGGCCTGATGACCGTAGTTGTCGTTAATATGCTTGAAATGATCGAGATCCGCCATGAGCATGGCAAGAGGTGCCCCACTACGCACAGCGCGCGAGATTTCCTCCGCGGACCGAGCCAGAAATTCCCGGCGGTTCGCGGCTCCCGTTAACGGATCTATCGCGGCCAGATTTTCGAGATCTTTGTGGGCGCGCTGCAGCTCAAGCAAAGCGTCCTCCGCACGCGCCTTTTCGGATTTGATCTGATCCATCAGCTCTGTCTGGCTGTATACCTTGCTAAAGGATCTGGTGGTCAGGAAAGCCTGGATAACGCCATAGCTCAATGCCATGAAGCCGGACGCAAAAATAACGTGCGCGAGCCACCATTGGTGGTTCCATATGTGACTCAATATGAAGGAGAGAGACGATTGGGCAAAAAACAGGAGAGACAGCGCGTAAATCGTCATAAGCGGTGACCGAATTCGGCGTGCAATGATTATCACGACACAGATCAGCGAAATGCACAAAGCGGCAATTTCCATCACCATGCGCGCCCATGATGCCCATGCCGAGTCCGCCAAAAAGAAGACAAAGACATTGATTAGCATGAACACGCTAATCCAGAACAGCCAGTAGCTGCCATGCGACCGTTTTCCGATTGCTATTACCTGTCTTTTATAAGTCATCAAGGCTGCCAGCAAGCAGGTAGCCATGGTGAGGCGAGAGGCGGGACCATACAAGATAAATAGCCAGACGTGATCGTGTGCGCTGCCGGTAAATGCGCCGTGTAGGCCATAGATGAGGGTAAATCCGAGAAAGGCGAGTGTGAGCCAGCGCAGAAATGCTTCCCCGGAATGCAGATAACAGCGCCACGTGACATACGAAATGAATCCGCTCTGCAACACCGAAACGCCGATCGCGATTTCGTGGAAAGTGTGGTGTTCGAATCGAAGACCCGGATCTTGGAAAAAATACAAATAGGCAATTGCGAAAGACGGACTGAGGCCCAAGATAGCCAGTATCAGCGTCGCGTATCCCTTGCTTAGGGTGCGAACGAAATCTCGAGGTTCGCGAGCATGAGTTATTGACATGCTATTGCCTAGGGCTCATACGGCGGTCTCCAGCCTAACATAAAGTGTGCCGCCCTATAGAGGGTGAGTGGTGGCGAAGCGCAACACGCTCCCATTTTGCTTACACAATATCGAGATGATCAAGCCCGGACATGATGTCCCGATCTTTCGATTCCTGTCCGTGCAGTTTGATCTTAAGCCGCAGGTCGTTGAGCGAGTCGGCGTTTCTGAGTGCGTCTTCGTAGGTAATGAGTCCCGCTTCGTAGAGTTCGAACAAGTGCTGGTCGAAGGTTTGCATACCGAGTTCGCGCGATTTGGCCATGACTTCTTTGATTTCGTGCACCGCGCCTTTGAAAATCAAGTCGGCGATGAAGGGCGAGTTGAGCATGACTTCCACGGCGGCGACGCGGCCTTTACCTTCGCGGCGCGGGATTAGGCGCTGCGAGATGAAGGCTTTGAGGTTGAGCGATAAATCCATCAGTAACTGTGAGCGGCGCTCTTCGGGGAAGAAGTTAATAATCCGATCCAACGCTTGGTTTGCGCTGTTGGCGTGCAGCGTGGACAGGCACAAGTGGCCGGTTTCGGCGAAGGCGATGGCGTAATCCATGGTCTCGCGGTCACGGATCTCGCCGATCAAAATCACATCCGGCGCTTGACGCAGGGTATTTTTCAGCGCCGAGAACCAGCCGTCGGTATCTACGCCGACTTCGCGCTGGGTGATGATGCTTTTTTTGTGCTCATGCACGTATTCGATCGGATCTTCGATGGTGATGATGTGATCCTGCGCATGCTCGTTGCGAAAGCCGACCATGGCCGCGAGCGAAGTGGATTTGCCGGAGCCGGTGCCACCGACGAAAATCACCAGGCCGCGCTTGGTCATGGACACGTCGCGCAGCACTTCCGGCAAGTTCAGTTCTTCAAACGAGGGAATAGTGGAATTGATCTGGCGCAGCACGACGCCCACCCGCGCTTGTTGGATGAAAGTGTTGACGCGAAAACGCCCGATATCCGGCGGGGCGATGGCGAAGTTGCATTCCTTGGTCGACTCGAACTCGTTGGCCTGTTTGTCGTTCATGATGGAGCGCGCCAGTTCCATCGTGTGCTGCGGGGTGAGAGTTTGGTTGGAGACGGGCGTGATGCGGCCATCGATTTTCAGCGCCGGCGGAAAGCCGGCGGTGATGAATAGGTCAGAGGATTTCTTGCTGACCATGAGGCGCAGCAAGTCGTGAATAAATTTCTGTGCTTGTTCCCGATCCATGATGCTCTCCTAGGTGCCCCTGCGCCGCGACGGGAAGGGGCGGTATCTTATATTTTCGCGTCTTTGCGCGCCGCTTTGCGTGCTTCCGTTTCGGTAATAACGTTGCGCCGCACCATGTCTTGCAGGCATTGCTCCATGGTCTGCATCCCGAGCGCTTGGCCGGTTTGAATCGAGGAATACATTTGCGCGACTTTATTTTCGCGAATCAGGTTGCGGATCGCCGGGGTGCCGATCATGATCTCGTGCGCAGCGACGCGGCCGCTACCGTCCTTGGTTTTGAGTAGCGTTTGCGCGATTACCGAACGCAAACTTTCCGATAGCATGGCGCGCACCATGTCTTTTTCCGCTGCGGGGAACACGTCCACGATACGGTCCACGGTTTTCGCCGCGGAGCTGGTGTGCAGCGTGGCGAATACTAAGTGGCCGGTTTCGGCCGCGGTAAGCGCCAAACGGATGGTTTCCAAATCGCGCAATTCGCCCACCAAAATCACGTCCGGGTCTTCGCGTAGCGCGGAGCGCAGGGCGTTGGTGAAGGATAAGGTGTGCGGGCCGACTTCGCGCTGGTTGATCAAACACTTTTTGCTTTCATGCACGAATTCGATCGGATCTTCCAGGGTCAGGATATGGCCATAATCGTCCTCGTTCACCTGGTTGACCATCGCCGCCAGCGTGGTGGATTTGCCGGAGCCGGTGGGGCCGGTCACGAGCACGATGCCGTTGGGTTGCTGGCACAGTTCTTTAAAGATGGGCGGTGAGTTCAACTGCTCCAGCGTCAGCACTTTAGAGGGAATGGTACGGAAGGCCGCCGCCGCACCGCGTTGCTGGTTGAAAGCGTTGACGCGGAAGCGCGCCAGGTTGGGAATCTCGAACGAGAAATCGACTTCGAGATTTTCTTCGAAGTGTTTGCGTTGCCCGTCGTTCATGATGTCGTACACCATGCCATGCACGCCCTTGTGGTCGAGCGGCTCGACGTTGATACGGCGAATATCGCCGTTTACTCGGATCAGCGGTGGCAGACCTGCCGAGAGATGCAGGTCGGAGGCCTTGTTTTTGACCGAGAAGGCCAGCAGATCGGCGATTTCCATTTATAATCCCTTCCAGTTTTGCGAGTGCACTGCGCGGATGAGTTTACGGCAACAATGCTGCGCGCTTGAGCCTCGGCCGACTCATTATGACAACAATCTCAAACGCATTGCAAGCTGCACGGACGCGGATTTCAGCCGCGGCGGCACAATGTGGCCGCGATCCGGAATCGATTATCTTGCTAGCGGTCTCCAAGACCGTCAGTCCGGAGACGATCCGCATTGCTTATGGCGTCGGTCAGCGCGCCTTCGGCGAGAGCTATGCGCAGGAGGCCCTGGATAAAATCGCGGCGCTCCCGGATCTGGATATTGTGTGGCATTTCATCGGCCCGCTACAAAGCAATAAGACCAAATTGATCGCGGAAAACTTCGCTTGGGCGCATAGTGTGGAGCGCGTGAAAATCGCGCAGCGCTTATCCGATCAACGGCCTGACAGCTTGCCACCGCTAAATTTGTGCTTGCAAGTGAATGTGAGTGGCGAGGGGAGTAAAAGCGGGGTTGCAGCGTCGGAAGTGGCGGCATTGGCGCAAGCCGTCGCCACATTACCCAAAATTAAACTGCGTGGTTTGATGGCAATTCCCGAAGCAACTGGAGATAGCGCCAAACAGCATGCGCAATTTCGTTTGCTGCGCGAACTGTACGGTCAACTGATTGCGCAGGGTCACGCGCTGGATACGCTGTCGATGGGCATGTCCGGCGATTTGGAAGCGGCGATCGCCGGGGGCGCGACTATCGTGCGCTTGGGATCGGCGATTTTTGGGGAACGAAAAAAAGCATGAAACGCGAAGGACGCAAAGGAAAAACTTTCATTTCATTTTCCTTTGCGTACCTTTGCGTCCTTCGCGGTAAAAATAGGAACTTAAAATGAAAATTACTTTTATCGGCGGCGGCAATATGGCCGGCGCCTTGATCGGCGGTTTGGTGCAGCAAGGCTTCAATCCCAGCGATGTGCGGGTGGTGGAAGTCGACTCCGATACGCGCGCTTCGCTCACGCGTGCCTTCGAGCTGAAGACGTATTCCAAAATCAGTGCTGAAGCGGTAAACACAAATCTCATCGTGTTGGCGGTGAAGCCGCAGCAGTTATGCGCGGTGGCGGGGGAGTTGCAGCCCTTGTTGCGCGAGCAGTTGGTGATTTCGATTGCCGCCGGCGTGCGCACCCAAGACTTGGCGCGCTGGCTGGGTGGTTATGCGCGCATCGTGCGGGCTATGCCGAATACGCCGGCCTTGGTGCGTGCTGGTGTCACCGGTTTGTATGCGCTTCCGGGCGTGAACGCAGAGGGTCGCCAACAGGCGCAACAAGTAATGGAAGCGGTCGGCGCCTGCGTGTGGTTCGCGGACGAAGCACATATGGATGCGGTGACGGCGGTTTCCGGCAGCGGCCCGGCCTATGTGTTTTATTTTATCGAGGCGCTGGAGGCGGCGGCGGTCGAGTTGGGCTTAAGTCCTGAGCAGGGGCGCGAATTGGCGCTGACAACCTTCCTCGGTGCAGCGCAACTCGCGCGTTCCAGCCACGATGATCCGGCGACGCTACGCGCCAAAGTCACTTCAAAAGGCGGTACCACAGAACGGGCGATTCAAGCTCTGGAGGAATCGGGCGTTAAGGATTTGATTCGCGGCG
This sequence comes from Betaproteobacteria bacterium, assembly GCA_025361165.1. Classification (GTDB taxonomy): domain Bacteria; phylum Pseudomonadota; class Gammaproteobacteria; order Burkholderiales; family Thiobacteraceae; genus RBG-16-58-11. Next base: position 53,571 of record JANYAU010000115.1, read on the forward strand.
CGGTGCGCGCCGCAGCCCAACGTTCCCATGAGTTGGGCGATGAACTCGGAAAACAAGGCTAATCCCTTGAGTTATCTGGCTAATACTGTGAAAATATCAAATCATGCTCATCGACGCCCTGATTTTTCTTCTCGACAGCGTGGCCACCGCATTCGTGGCGGTGCTGCTATTGCGGTTTCACTTACAAGTGACGCGCGCACCGTTTAACAATCCGCTTTCCCAATTTGCCATGGCGCTCACCGATTTCGCAGTGAAACCGGTGCGGCGCGTGGTGCCTGGTTTGTGGGGCATGGATCTGGCTACGCTCGTGATTGCGTGGCTGACCGAGTGCGTGTTGATCTTACTCGTGGTGGCGCTCGCGGGTCGCTTCGGGGGCTTGGGTGTGGCCGCGCTCGCCGGCATTGCGCTGATTGGTTTGTTGGAGGTGGCTAAAATTGCGCTGTGGATGGTGATCTTGTTGCAATTCATGCTATTCGTGGTGAGCTTCGCCAATCCTCATAGCCCTTATATGTCGCTGCTCAACGCGATGAACCGCCCGTTTGCGCGCCGGATTCAAAAAATTCTGCCGCCGATAGGCAATATCGATTTGTCGCCCATGGTGGTCGTGTTGCTTTGCTCCGTGTTGTTGAACTTCATCCTGCCCTGGCTCGCCGGGCAGGTTCGCGTGGGGTTAATGTGACGTGGCAAGCTGGTATCGGCGTGATGATAAGCGAGGTTGTCTCGTGCTGACCTTGCACCTACAACCTGGCGCGCGTGCGACCCAGGTGGTGGGCCCATACGCCGATGCGCTCAAGATCCAAGTGCAGTCGGCGCCCATTGAAGGTCAGGCGAATGCGTCGTTGGTGAAATTCTTAGCGCAGGCCTTTCAAGTGCCCACTAGCCAAGTAGTGTTGAAGCAAGGTAGCCGCAGCCGGCGCAAAGTGGTGGAAATTTACGCTTCCGCAATCGTGCCGGACGCTTTATGGGCGAGTGTATGAGCGCACGGTTGGAACAGCAGGTTCAAGATTACCAGCAGTGGCGCGACGAGCTCGTAACCGCGATTACCAGCTATCAAGCGTGGCTCGACGACCACAGTGAATTTGAGGCGCAGCAATCGCTCAAGATCTTCGACTTAGTGGAAAGCTTGAAGCAAGATCATGTCACGCTGGCGTTCGTGGCCGAGTTCTCGCGTGGCAAGAGTGAACTGATTAATGCCTTGTTCTTCGCCGATTTTAAGCAGCGTTTGCTGCCTTCGGACGCCGGACGCACTACCATGTGTCCGACGGAGCTGTTCTACGATCCGCGTGAAGAGCCTTTTATTCGCCTGTTGCCGATCGAGACGCGCTATCGCGACGAGACCATCAGTCAGCTCAAGCGCAAACCCATTGAATGGGTGAGCACCAAGCTGAATCTCGGCTCCGCCAGCGAGATGATGGAGGCGCTGCAAAGTCTAACCCAAACCAAACTCGTGGCTAAAGTCGAGGCCCGCACCTTGGGTTTATGGGACGACCAAGACCCGGCGCTGCAAGATATGCTGCGCCCCGGTGACAGAGTGGAGATCCCGGCCTGGCGTCACGCGTTAATTAATTACCCACACCCCTTGCTGAAAAGCGGGCTGGCGATTCTGGATACGCCGGGGCTGAATGCCTTGGGCGCGGAACCGGAATTGACGCTCTCCATGATCCCCAATGCGCATGCGGTGCTGTTCCTGCTCGCGCTCGATACCGGCGTCACTAAATCCGATATGGAAATTTGGCAAAAGCACGTGCGGGCACAGGCCAAACACACCATCGCCGTGTTGAATAAAATCGATGTGCTGTGGGATGATCTTAAGCCGTGGGAAAAAATTCAGGAGAGTGTGCAGCGCCAGCAGCAGGCCACTGCGCAGATGCTCGGCTTGCCGATCGCCAATGTGCTGGCGCTTTCGGCGCAGAAGGCGCTGGTCGCTAAAATCAAAGGCGATGCAGCCTTGCTCGCCAAGAGCGGTATCGAGCGCTTGGAACAGATGCTCGCCAACGATATCATTCCCCGGCGGCGTGAAATTTTGCGCAAGAGCGTCACCCAGGAAATCGGCGCGATGGTGCTCGCGTCCTACAATAGCGTACGCCAACAGCTTGTCGCCACGCGCCACGAGCAAAAAGAGTTGTCCTCGCTCTCCGGCAAGAACAAAGAAGTCATTCACAAAATGCTCACCATGCTGGATCAAGACCGTGGCAGCTACGACGAAACAGTGAAATCCTTTAATGTCACGCGCGGTGTAATCACCCAGCAAGGGCGCATGCTGCTCAATAATTTGAGCATCAATCGTTTGGACGAAATTCTGGAAAAAGCCCACGGTTCGATCAAAGGTAGTTGGACGACCTCGGGTTTATCGCGTGGCATGCAACAACTCATCCGGCAGACCGCGCACCAATATCAACACATTCACAAACACGCCAAACAGATCAAAGGCCTGGTAGATGCGGCCTATATTCGCTTTCATGTGAAGCACGGCTTCGAGCGCTGCAATGCGCCAGAATTCAGCATCGATCAACATATGGAAGCGATTCGCAGTCTCGCGCAGCGTTCCGAGGAATTTTGCCGCGACCCGATCAATATCATGACCGAGAAGCACTTCCTGATTCGCAAATTCTTCTTAAGCGTGGCGGGCGAGGCGCGGGTCATTTTCGAACGCACCCACGTCGAATGCGAAGCCTGGCTCAGGAACGTGCTCGCCCCGCTCATCACGCAGATCAACGATCACAAAATCCAGATCGAGCGCCGCTTGGATAATATCAAAAAAATCCACGACAACATCGATTCGCTGCAAGACCGTTTGGCCGAACTGGAGTCCATACAATCCACACTTAGTACGCAACTCACCGTGCTCGAAGGTATCCTCACTAAGTTGCAACGGCCGCGCGATCCGGAACCGGTTCCGCAGAGGACAGGAACCTAGGAAAGTGGGTGCCTCAGCGAGCCCTGACGCAACTTACGGGGTGGCCGCCGCAGGCGCTACTGATCAAAGTGTATTTTCGAGCCTTACGACAAGTTCACGTGCGACTATTTCCAGGCTTGTTTCTATCCCCAGCACGGACAGTTGCGTCACTTCCAGCCCTTCGTAGCCACAAGGATTGATGTGGCTGAAAGGCGTGAGATCCATATCCACGTTCAATGCCAGTCCATGGTAGCTCATGCCGTGCTTGATACGTAGGCCGAGCGCGGCGATTTTGGCATGGGCGACGTAGACGCCGGGAGCTTTGGCGCGACGTGTGGCTGGGATACCGTAGCCGGCAAGTAAGTCGATGATCGCTTGCTCCATGCGATTGACTAACTCCCGCACGCCGTAGCCGCGGCGTTTTAAATCCAGCAGCAGATACGCCACGAGTTGCCCTGGGCCATGATAGGTGACTTGCCCGCCACGGTCGATGGCGATGACGGGAATAGTGGATTCGCGCAGAAGGTGCTCGCGTTTTCCGGCAAGGCCGAGAGTGAACACCGGAGCATGTTGCAGCAGCCAAATTTCATCTGGTGTGTCGTCAGTGCGCGCCGCGGTAAAGGTTTGCATCGCACGCCAGGTAGGCTCTAGGTCGACCAGGCCGAGATGTTTCACTTGTAAATTGATCACGCGCTAAAGAACCATTTTTACCAAAGGATGCGCACCCAGTTCGCGGTACAGCGCATCGAGCTGGGCTTGTGAAGTCGCCGTGATGGTGCAGGTGATGCCGAGATAACGCCCCTGCTTGCTCGGGCGCATTTCGGTGCTGGCGGCGTCGAAATCGGGGACATGCTTGACGACGATAGAGACGATAGCCTGAACGAAACCGTGTTGCGCCTCACCCATTATTTTGATGGGGAAGGAAGTGGGGAATTCGAGTAAGGTGGTTTTTTCCAAAATTCGCTTCTCCGCGTCTTCCGCGGTTAAGAACGGAGATTTAATCCGCTTGCCGCATCACCGTTGCTTTGTAGTTCTGATACAGCGCATCCATGCGCTTGAACAACGGCCCCGGCTGCCCCTTGCCCACGGGCTGGCCGTCGAGCACCGTAATCGGCAGCACTTCGCGCGTGGAAGACGTGAGCCAGAGCTCGTTGGCGCTACGCAGGGCGGCTTCCGGCACGGGGCCGACTTGGGTGGGAATGCCCTCGGCTTGCGCTAATTCCAATACCAAATCGTAGGTGATGCCGGGCAGCATCAAGTGGTTTTTCGGCGGTGCGAGCACGACGCCGTTTTGCACCACGAAAATATTACTCGCCGCACCTTCGGTCATGAAGCCCTCGCGCAGCAGCACTGCTTCCATGGTACCGGCTTCCACCGCGGATTGGCGCAGCAGGACGTTGGGCAGTAGCGAAATCGATTTGATGTCGCAGCGCAGCCAGCGGTTGTCGATGGTGGTGATGGCGGCCACGCCGCTGCTTTTCAATTCTGCGGCGGGCGGCAGCAGCGGGCTACTCATCATAAACACCGTGGGCGTTACCACTTTGGGAAAAGCATGGTCGCGCTTGGCCACGCCGCGCGTGATGTGCAAGTAGAGATATTGATCCGCCCCCTCGTTGCAAGCGATCAATTCCTCGATCAGCGCGCCCCATTCGGCATCGGTATGCGGGTTTTTCAGGCTGATTGCGTCGAGACTATTTTGCAGCCGGCGTAAATGTTCGGCCAGACGAAATGGCCGGCGCGAATAAACGGGAATGACTTCATACACACCATCGCCGAAAATGAAGCCGCGATCCAGCACCGGGATCGTCGCCTCTTCCAGCGGCATGAAACGGCCGTTGAGGTGGATCATTTGAACCACAATTTCATGCTGTCCCAGGTGCGGCCGAATAGCCCCGCCACGTTCACATTTTCCAGTGATTGCAAAGGCAAAGTGACGATCGGTTTACCTTCTACGTTTACTGTGACGGTGCCTACGGCTTGTCCCGGAATTAAAGGCGCAAGCAACGGTTGGCGGCTGGTGAGAGTGACCTTGGCGTGCGCGTAGTAGCCCTTGGGCAGGGACAGGAACACGTCATGGGTGAACCCGGTTTTGACGCTATTTTCGCTACCTTTATATACCGGCAGCGTGGCGATGGTTTGCCCCTTTTGATATAGGCGATAGGTTTCATAGAATTGGAAGCCGTAGTTGAGCAGCTTCTGGCTTTCCGCAGTGCGCGCGTTGTCGGAATTGGCGCCGAGCACCACCGAGATCAGCCGCATTTCGCTGCGCTTGGCGGAAGTGATGAGGCAGAAGCCGGCTGATTCAGTGTGGCCGGTTTTCATGCCATCCACAAACGGGTCTTGCCACAACAAGCGGTTGCGGTTGGGTTGCGTGATGTTGTTGTAGCGATATTCCTTGATCGAATACAGCGGGTAGTACTCGGGAAAATCACGAATCAGCGCCGCCGCGAGCACTGCCAAATCGCGCGCGGTGGAGTAGTGCTGCGCATGCGGCAGGCCGGTGGCATTCATGAAGTGTGTATTGCTCATGCCGAGGCGCTGCGCTTCGCGGTTCATCACCACCACGAAGGCATCCTCGCTCCCGGCGATGCCTTCGGCAAGCGTGATGCAGGCATCGTTGCCGGATTGCACGATCATACCTTTCATCAAATCCGCGACGGCTACTTGCGTATTCAGTTTGATGAACATGCGTGAACCTTCCGTGCGCCAGGCTTTTTCTGACACCGGTAAGGTCTGATCCAATTTCAATCGGCCCTGCTTGAGCGCGGTGAATGTCACATAGGCTGTCATCAGCTTGGTCAGCGACGCGGGCTCTACCCGCTCGTCGGGTTTTTGCGCTTGCAATACTTGGCCGCTTTGAAAATCCATGAGCACAAATGCGCGCGCGGCCACGTCGGGTGCGGGCGGTGGCGGCAGGAGTTGTGAATCAGCAGCGTGGACGAGACTAGCGAACCAAAAGGACAATACAAGGAAGAGTGTTTTCATGGGCCTGTCTAGAAAATAAAAATTATAAGGTGGCGCGAACCGGCTCCAGCTTAAATGCTGTTTAGCCGCGCCAATAAACTGTGCATTTTTTCGGATTCTTCGGTCTTCAACATTTTGGCCACGAGGCTGTGAATTTCCGGCAAGTTGGTTTTAAGCACTTGTTGCTTCACTGCCAGCAAATGCGCAGGATGCATGGAAAACTCGCGCAAGCCGAAGCCGAGCAGCAGGCGCGTGAGCTTGGGGTCGCCGCCCATCTCGCCGCATACCGCGACCGGCGTACCGACGCGGTTCGCCGTGCGGATGGTGTGCGCCACCAATTGCAATACCGCCGGATGCAGCGGATCGTATAGATGCGCTACGGCGTCGTCGGTGCGGTCGATGGCGAGCGTGTATTGGATCAAGTCGTTGGTGCCGATCGACAGAAAATCTAATTTCTTGGCAAAGCTCTGCACCATGAGCGCGGCGGCGGGAATTTCGATCATGCCACCGACCTTGATGGCCTTGTCGTAGGGCGCGCCCTCTACATCCAAGCTCTCCTTGGCGGCGCGGATATGGTGCAGCGTCTGCTCCAGTTCCGAGAGCGTCGAGAGCATCGGCACCAGGATGTGAACCCGGCCGTAATGCGAGGCGCGCAAAATGGCGCGGATCTGGGTGCGGAACAAATGCGGTTCGGCTAGACATAAGCGAATCGCGCGCAGGCCCAGCGCCGGGTTCGCGCTTTGTCCGTGCTCCATTTGCGTGAGTTGTTTGTCCGCGCCCAAATCCAGCGTGCGGATGGTCACCGGCAAGCCTTTCAGCCCTTCCGCCACGGAACGGTAGGCGAGAAACTGCTCTTCCTCGTCCGGCAAGTCGGGCCGATTCATAAACAAAAATTCGCTGCGAAATAAGCCGATACCGGCCGCGCCGTTGTCGCGCACCAGTGGCACGTCTTGCGGCAGTTCGATGTTGGCGTGCAACTCCACTGTTGTACCGTCGAGGGTGCGGGTCGCAGCGCTCGCCAGGCGCTTGAGTTTTTGCTGATCGATTTCCCATTGATTTTGCTTAATGCGGTATTCAGCCAGCACATGCTGGTCGGGATTGACGATCACCACGCCTTGGCCGCCGTCCACAATCAGCAACTCGCGTTCGCGAATCAATTGCCGCGCATGGTGCAGCGCCACTACCGAGGGAATATTGAGGCTGCGCGCAAGAATCGCGGTGTGCGATGTGGCGCCGCCGACATCGGTGACGAAGGCCGCGAACTGGTGGCGCTTGAACAAGATCATGTCCGCCGGGGAGAGATCGTGCGCCACTAAAATACTGGCTTCCTCCGGTGTCGTGACGTTGGTCGGCACGCCGGGATGGCCGAGGAGCGCTTTCAGTACCCGCTCCACCACCTGAATCACATCATTCTGGCGCTCGCGCAAATACGTGTCTTCGATGTTTTCGAATTGATCGAGCAGGTTTTCTAGCTGCTGCGTCAGCGCCCATTCCGCATTGCATTGCTGCGCTTCGAGCAACTGTCGCGGCACTTTGGACAGCGAGGAATCATTGAGTATCATCAAATGCACATCGAGGAAGGCTTCCACTTCCGGCGGCGCATTGGCGGGAATATGCGCGCGCATCGATTCCATCTCGTGGCGTGTGGCCTGAATCGCGCTATCGAAGCGCGCGGCTTCGGCGCTGATTAAGTGCTTGGGAAGTACGTAATGCGGCACTTCGAGCGTGGCGTGCGAAACCAGATGCGCAAAGCCGATGGCGATGCCACCCGAGACGGCGACACCATGCATGGTAAAGCTCATGCGCTTCCTGACTGGGGGGAGGAGCTCATTCGCCCTCGCCGAATTTGTCGTTGATCAAAGTCAAAACGGCATGCATGGCGTCCGCTTCATCTGGGCCGTCGGTCTCGATGGCGATGGTGGTGCCTTTGGCGGCGGCCAGCATCATGACACCCATGATGCTTTTCGCGTTGACTTTGTTGCCGTTGCGCCCGAGATTGACTTCGCTCTTGAACTGATTCGCGATCTGCGACAGCTTGGCCGAGGCGCGCGCATGCAACCCCAGCTTATTGGTGATTTCAACGTCCTGTTGCAACACGGCATGCTTCCTTTGACACTTCGATCACTCCTTCGCGTCCCCCGCTGATGGCTTTTTCCACTAGCACCGACAGCGGCTCATTACGGTAAGTGAGCACGCGTACCAACATCGGCAAGTTCACGCCTGCTACCACTTCCAACTTCCCCGGTTGCATCATACGGCAGCACACATTACAAGGCGTGGCGCCGTACATATCGCTCAGCACCAGCACGCCGTCGCCCTGATCCAGTTCTTCAATCAAGGCCTCTGCGCGCGGCAAGAGCGTGCCGGGCTCGTCGTGCAGCGCGACACCCATTTGCGCCAAATGCGGCGGATGTCCGCCAAAGACGTGATTGGCACAGTGAATCAAGCTTTCGCCCAATGTGCCGTGGGCGATAATCAGAATCCCGATCATGAGAGACACCTGCTTTCTGTTCCGCGTTTCGCCGGTATTGCTTTTTTAGGGGCGCACCGGCTGGGCGCGCTGGGCCATGGTTTCCGACAAGGCTATTTTACCGCTTTCATCCACGCGCATCGCGGCTTTGATGCCAAGGCGCAGGAGTTGGGTTTCCCAGCCGCTTGCATCGGCGATAAAGCCGGGCTTGGACGCAACATCCGAGAGCACGCCGGCATGGGGCCCGGGCGGTGCAAGCACGGTCAACGATTGGGTCTGGGATGCAGGATAGCCGGTGCGCGGATCGATGATGTGACAATAGCGCTTGCCATCAAGTTCAAAAAAACGCTGGTAATCGCCGGAAGTGCCAATCGCTTCGCCGTCACGCAAATCCAATTCGACGATTGCGCCCGGCTGACGCGGATGTTGCACCCCGATATGCCAAGGGTGCGCCCCGTGTTGCCCCAGCGCAATGAGATTGCCGCCGATGTTGACCAGCGCATTGTGGATGCCGTGGGCGCGCAAAATTTGCAGCGCATGATCCAACGCCAATCCCTTAGCATAGCCGCCAAAATCGAGTTGTACCGCGCGATTGCGACTGCTTGCCCAGCCCGCCGCGTCGATGCTGATATCGCTCATGCGTGGGTTAGCTTGGACTAAGGCCACGATTTTTTCCGGCGCCGGTTTGACCGGCTTGAACTCGTCGGATTGAAACCCCCACAAGGCAATCAACTGGCCAATGGCAGGGTTGAATAAATTATCCGAAGCTTTTGCATAATGGGTCGCGTCGCGAATCGCCGCCGCCAATTCGGGCGAGATCCGGTGTCGCTCGCCACGGGCGAACGCCGCATTGAGTTCGGTCACCGGGCTCGGCTTCCAAGCGTGAAACGCATGGTGCAGTCGGTCGAATTCTTGCAGCACCGCGGCGCTGGCAGCGCGGGCTTGAGCGTTATTCACGCCGTAGATGCTGATCTCGACTTGGGTGCCGAAGACGAAGGATTGTTGCTGGTAGAGCGCTTCTTTGCTACAGCCACTGAAAGCCACGCACATGAACAAGGAAAAAATTGTGGTTAAAACGCCTTTCAGCATTGCCGCTCTAGCGCGTCCACAAACATGCCCGCCACGTCGAACCCGGTCTGCGCGCTAATTTCTTGCATGCCGGTGGGGCTGGTGACATTGATTTCAGTGAGGTAATCGCCGATCACATCCAGGCCAACTAAGAATAAGCCGGCCGCTTTGAGCACGGGGCCGAGGGTCGCGGCGATGTCGCGGTCGCGTGGGGTGAGCGGTTGCGCCACGCCTTTGCCGCCGGCGGCCAGATTGCCACGCGTCTCGCCCGCTTTTGGGATGCGCGCCAGCGCATAAGGCACGGCCTCACCGTCGATGATTAAAATACGTTTATCGCCCTGGGCGATTTCCGGAATAAAGCGCTGCGCCATGATCGTGCGGTGGCCCAGCTCGGTCATGGTTTCCACGATGACATTCAGATTGACATCGGTGGCGGTGACGCGAAACACGCTCGCGCCGCCCATGGCGTCGAGCGGCTTCACGATCACGTCTTGGTGTTCGGTGATGAAGGCGTGAATCAACGCCGGCTGACGGGTCACCAGCGTCGGCGCCATGAATTGCGGAAATTTGGCGATGGCCAGCTTCTCGTTGTAATCGCGAATCGCCGCGGGCTGGTTCAAAATATGCGCGCCCTGCGCTTCGGCCAGCTCCAGTAAGTAGGTGCTGAACACATACTCCATATCGAAGGGCGGATCCTTGCGCATCAGCACCGCGTCGAACTCGGTGAGTGGCGTAGCGACAGCCTCTTCGAGCGCATACCAGCGCTTGGCGTCGTCCAGCATATCCAGTTTGCGTGCAAAGCCGATGACTTGATGATCGCGCAGTATGACATCGCCTTGCGCCATCACAGCTAGCGCATGTCCACGCTTTGCCGCTTCGCGCATGATGGCGAAGGTGGAATCCTTGTAGCTTTTGATGTGCTCGATCGGGTCGAGAATAATCGCGATGCGCATCGGCTCGTTTTAAGCGGCGGCTTGTTCGAGATTGAGCGGATCGGTGCGCGCCAACTCAAGCGAGGCCGCGAGCAATGCCAAACGCGCCACCACGCCGTAAGTGTAAAAGCGATTCGGCGGCGCATCGGGGCGGCCGCCGCAGTCGGGCATGGAGCAAGGGGTCTCGAATGCGAGTGGCACGAAGTGCATGCCCGGCGCGTTGAGGTTTTCGTCCACGCCGCGGCTGGTGTGCACGCGGTAGAAGCCGCCGACCACGAAGCGGTCGATCATGTATACCACCGGCTCGGCAACGGCTTCGTTGATGTTCTCGAAGGTGTACACGCCTTCTTGAATAATCACATCCGAGACATGCAAGCCTTCTTTCACCACCGACATTTTGTTGCGTTGTTTGCGGTTCAAGTCGCGCACATCATCCGGCGATTTGGCGGTCATGATGCCCATGCCGTAGGTACCGGCATCGGCTTTGACGATCACGAACGGCTCTTCTTGGATGTCGTGTTCTTTATATTTTACGCGGATCGAATCGAGCAAATGGGCGACGTGCTCGGCCAGACATTCTTCGCCTTCGCGCGTCTGAAAATCCACCCGGCCGCAGGTTTCGAAATACGGGTTGATCATCCACGGATCGATACCAATCAATGCCGCGAAATTTTCCGCGACTTTGTTGTAAGCCGCGAAGTGGTTCGATTTGAGGCGCGTGGCCCAACCGGCATGCAGCGGCGGGATCACCGGCTGATCCAAGCCTTGCAGAATCGCCGGAATACCGGCCGACAAATCGTTGTTGAGGATAATGGCGCAGGGGTCGAAGCCATCGAGTTTCACGCGATTGCCATCGCGGATCAAGGGTTCGAGCACGAGTTGCTCGCCGTTCGGCAAGTCGATAGGGGTAGGCGCGGTGATCTCGGGAATCAGCGTACCGATGCGCACATGCAAGCCCGCCTGGCGCAGGATGTAGTGCAGCGCGGCCACGTTTTGCAGGTAGAACATATTGCGCGTGTGATTTTCAGGGATGAGCAAAAAGCGCTGCGCGTCGGGGCAGATTTTTTCTACCGCCGCTTGCGCCGCCAGCACGCACAGCGGCAGAAAGTGCGGGTTGAGATTATTGAATCCGCCGGGAAATAAGTTGGTATCCACCGGTGCGAGCTTGAATCCCGAATTGCGCAAATCCACCGAGCAATAAAACGGCACGGTGTTTTCTTTCCACTGCGAGCGAAACCAATGCTCGATCGCGGGCATGGCCGCCAGTGCGCGCTTTTCGATATCCAGCAGGGGGCCGGTCAATGCAGTAGTCAGGTGTGGGACCATTATTCATTCAATCAATGGAAGGGAGACGATTGTAGCGCATTTCAATAAACAGGAAATACCGGCCATACCGAGCAATGCGCCCACGGCCTTTGTGTAATAAAAAAGGGCGCCCGAAGGCGCCCGAAATCCCCAATTGCTGGGAGAGAGGAAGTTATTCTATGCGTTCGCCGTGCAAAGCCACGTCGAGACCTTCGCGTTCTTCTTCTTCGGTGACTCGTAGGCCGATGATCATATCGATCACTTTAAGGATGATGAAGGTGGCGATGGCGTCGTAGACGATAGTCGTGCCTACGCCGAGGGCCTGAATGCCAAACTGAGCACCATTGCCCTCCAGCACCCCTGCAGTGCCGCCGATGGCTTTCACCGCGAACACCCCCGTCAGCAGCGCGCCGATGATGCCGCCGATCGCATGTACGCCAAAGGCGTCAAGCGAATCGTCATAGCCCATCATGCGCTTCAGCGAGGTAGCAGCCCAGAAGCAGACTACGCCCGCGGCGATGCCGATGACCACAGAACCACCCACACCGACGAAGCCAGAAGCCGGCGTGATGGCGACCAATCCCGCGACGGCGCCGGAGGCGATACCCAGTACGCTGGGCTTGCCCTTGGTCATCCATTCCGCGAACATCCAGCCCAGCGCTGCGGCGGCGGCGGCAATTTGGGTGACAGCCATGGCCATACCGGCACGATCATTCGCAGCGCCTGCGGAACCGGCATTGAACCCGAACCAGCCCACCCACAATAGCGATGCACCGATGAGCGTCAGCGTCAGGTTATGCGGCGCCATCGCTTCTTTGCCGTAGCCGACGCGTTTGCCCAGAACCAGCGCCGTAACCAAGCCCGCGACACCGGCGTTAATGTGCACCACGGTACCGCCGGCGAAGTCCAGCACGCCCTTGGCGCCGACCCAGCCACCAGGACCCCATACCCAGTGGGCGATAGGTGCATAGACCACGATCAGCCAAATGCCCATGAACCACAGCATCGCGGAGAATTTCATGCGATCGGCGAAGGCGCCGGTGATCAGCGCCGGGGTGATGATGGCGAACGTCATCTGGAACATCATGTATACCGATTCGGGAATGGTGCCAGCCAGCGCATTCACGCTATCGAGACCCATACCGTTTAGGAACAGCCGGCTCATATCACCCAGCAATGGCGTCCCTGTCGTGAACGCCAGACTGTAGCCCACGACCACCCACAGAATCGTGACCAGGCAGGTGATGGCAAAGCTTTGCATCATGGTGGCGAGTACGTTCTTCTTGCGCACCATGCCGCCGTAGAACAGCGCCAGCCCGGGAATCGTCATCATCAGCACCAGCGCGGTGGAGGTCAGCATCCACGCGTTATCGCCGGAGTTAATGAAAGCCGAGGGAGAGGGTGCGGCTGCTGCCGGTGCCGCGGCGGGCGCCGCTGCGGCAGGTGCGGCAGGTGCGGCTGCGGTGGGAGTCGCGGTAACGGCCGAAGCCGGTGCTGCTGCCGTGGCTTGATCATCAGCCCAAACCGGACTGCTTGCCAATCCGAATGTCCCCAAGAGTGCGAGCAGGGTAATCCAATGCTTCATGATGTTCTCCTTATAGCGCATCCGGACCGGCTTCGCCGGTGCGGATACGAATGACTTGGCCGAGATCGAATACGAAAATCTTACCGTCGCCGATTTTCCCGGTGTTGGCGGATTTGGTGATCGCTTCGATCACTTGATCCAGCATGTCAGCCTTGATGGCGACTTCGATCTTCACCTTAGGTAGAAAATCCACCACATACTCTGCGCCGCGATAGAGTTCGGTGTGGCCCTTTTGGCGTCCAAAGCCTTTTACTTCGGTAACGGTCACGCCCTGCACGCCAATGGCGGACAGTGCTTCACGCACCTCGTCGAGCTTGAACGGCTTGATGATTGCCGTAACAAATTTCATGTTTGCTCCTCATCAGTATCAATAGTTAGGAAGTCGGCGCAAGCCGCTTCCGCGGTTTAAAACTTGTAGATTGCTTCCAGCCCGAAAGAGGTCTGTTTCTTAACCGGGGTTACGCCGTTTGAATCCAAAAATACCAACTGATCCGAGGTATCGTGCCGAACCTCCCCGCGTAATTCAACATTTTTAGTGGGCATATAGGCAACGGTGAACGTGCCCTCTTTCCATTTTTGCCCGACTTTTTTGCCGGTTGCTACCGCGGTGCGGTAGCCGTCTTTATCGTTGAAGTATTCGCCGCGCAACGAAAGCCGCCACTTTTCGTTGATTTGGTAGTTCACATACCCGGCGGTTCCTTCCCATCTTGCCTTGCCAGTGCGGCCATTGAGTAGCGTGGCATTGTCTTGTGCGCCATTGTCGTAGTTCAGCACGAAGCTCAACTGATCGGTGGCGTTGATCGTCGCTACCAGGTCGAATATCGAGCGCTTGCCTTGTACCGTGTCGGTGGGTCCGCTGACCTGCTCTTTCCCGCTGTAGCCGGTAGCGGCGAACGAGAACATCTTGTTGGGCGCGAAGGTCATGCCAAGCTCCACGGTTTTCGCGCGGTTGGTGTCTTTGAGGTCATCCCAGCCATTATTGACGCCGGCGATCAAGGTCAACATATCATTGACGGCATAGCTTGCGCGCAGCCCGGTATGGGTGAAAGGAATCGCGTAGCCGAATAGAATGGAACGCGAAAAATTCACATCCTGCGCGGGGTTAATGACTTCGGCGCCGGCCAAGG
>JANYAU010000138.1 GCA_025361165.1 Betaproteobacteria bacterium
AAGGGCCGCTGCGCAGTACAGTGGGCATATATCCACATCGTTTAAGGTGTAAGTGCGGGGCGCGCCGTCTTCCGGCTGAGCGTCCAGCGTGAACGCAAGCTTAGTGTAGAAAGCTTACGCGCATCCCTTTGGCAGGGCAAATTGTCGACAAGTAAAGCCTCGTGCTTCATCAGAACGGCAACACCAAGCCCGGTGCGGCTTCCAAAATCACGCGCCGGAAATCTTCTTGGATGCGCTTCAATGCTGTTTCGGTATCAGCTTCGAAACGCAGCACAATCACGGGTGTGGTGTTGGAAGGCCGCGCTAAACCGAAGCCATCTGGATACTCCACGCGCAGGCCGTCGAGTTTGATGACTTCGTCGGCGCCGGTGAATTTAGCGGTTTTTTGAAGCAGATTCATTAATGCATAATGCTCGCCCTCGGCCATGTTGATGTTGAGTTCGGGCGTGTTCACCGTGTCGGGGAGGCCGTGCAGGGTTTGATTGATGTCGGTTTGTTTGGAAAGATATTCCAGCATGCGCGATCCAGCGTAAAGGCCGTCGTCGAAGCCGTACCAGCGTTCTTTGAAAAAGATATGGCCGCTCATTTCGCCCGCGAGCAGGGCGCCGGTTTCTTTCATTTTGGCTTTGATGAAGGAGTGGCCGGTTTTCCACAGCAGCGGTTTGCCGCCGCGCTCGCGAATCCAGCCGAACAGTTTGCGCGTGGATTTCACGTCGAAAATAATTTCCGCGCCGGGGTTGCGCGACAGCACGTCGGCGGCGAACAGCATCAATTGCCGGTCGGGGAAGATGATTTGGCCGTCTTTGGTGACGATGCCGAGGCGGTCACCGTCCCCGTCGAAAGCCAGCCCGATTTCGGCGTCGGTTTCCTTCAGCGCTTTGATCAAGTCTTGCAGATTTTTCGGCTGCGAGGGATCGGGGTGGTGGTTGGGAAAATTGCCGTCCACTTCGCAGAATAGTTCGGTGACTTCACAACCCAGTTTTTTAAACAGGGTGGGGGCATAAGCACCCGCCACGCCGTTGCCGGCGTCGATGATAATTTTCATCGGCCGCGCTAGTTTTACATCCGATACGATGCGGTCGATGTAGGCGCGAGCGATGTCTTGCTGTTTATAGCTGCCGCTGCCGTGAGCCAGATCGTTTTTCTCCAGTCGCTCGCGTAGTGCTTGGATCATGTCGCCCGCCAGCGTTTCGCCACCGAGCACCATTTTCAGGCCATTGTAATCGGGTGGGTTGTGGCTGCCGGTGACCATCACCGCCGAGTTGGTTTTCAGTTCGTAGGCTGCGAAGTAGGTCATGGGCGTGGCGGCCATGCCGACGTCGATCACATCGATACCCGCTTTCTGAATGCCACGCGCCAGCGCTTGTGACAAGTCGGGGCCGGAGAGGCGGCCATCATAACCGATGACAATCGCTTGTTGCTTGCGCGCTACCGCTTCCGAGCCGATGGCGTGGCCGATGGCTTCGACGATTTCGGCGGTAAAAGTTTTGCCGACGATGCCACGAATGTCGTAAGCCTTGAAAATTTCTTTGGGGTAAGTCGTCATGCGTCTGTCCTTGATGTGATTTTGAGTCTGATTATGCCGTGATTATGGTGACTCAACCACCGCGGTGCGCGGCAAAAAATTCCAAAATGCGATTCGGCAGCCAAGTCAGATAGCCGGGAAAAGGTCCGTTGACGAAGCCGACATGCCCACCTTCGCGCGGCAAATCGAGGGTGATAGCGGGGCTGAGCTGAGTCGCATGCGGAAATGCGCTGGCTGGGAGAAAAGGATCATTGTGCGCGTGTACGATGAGTGTGGGCACGGTAATCGAATTGAGCCAGGGCCCGCTGCTCGCACGCAACCAGTAGTCGTCAGCATCGCGGTAGCCATGCACCGGTGCGGTATAGAGGTCATCGAATGCGTACAGGGTGCGGGTGGCACGTATCGCATGCGCTGAAATCGATAAGTGATGCGCGGCGATTTTACCTAAGGTTTTTTGGCGCAGGGTATGCAGGAAAACGCGCGTGTAGGTATGGCGATTCCACCCGCGATCGAGCCGCTTGCCGGCGTCGGCTAAATCCACCGGCGCTGAAACAGCGGCCGCAGCGCAGATCACTTCTTGCGCTGCCATGCCGGATTCGCCCAGCCACTTGAGCAAGGCATTGGCACCGAGGGAAACACCTGCCGCATACAGTGGCACGCCGGGCGCGAACGATTTGAGATGACGCAACACGCGATCGATTTCGGCGCTGTCGCCGGAATGATAAGCGCGCGGCAGCCGATTCGGCGTGCCCGAGCAGCCGCGAAAATTCACTGCCACGCCGCGCCAGCCCAAGCGCTGAGTTTCACCCATCAGGGCCCGCGCATAATGTCCGCGCGAGCTGCCTTCTAGGCCGTGAAATAACACCAGCAGTGGCTGGCTAGCGTCGCCATCAACCCAATCTAGGTCGAGAAAATCGCCATCCGGCATTTCCCAGCGTTCGCGCCGGTACACCACGCGCGGCTTGCGCGCGAAGAAATAGGCATACAAAGTTTGCACATGACCACCCGGTAACCACCAAGGGGCGCGATAAGGTTTCATCGGCTAAGGGGCGCCTCTAATGCAGTATCGAGTTCGATTGCGCCATCGCCGCGCTCGGCGCAGGCGAAGCATGGTGGGTCAACATGCGCCAGCCGTGCGCAGTCAGGCGGTAAATATTGGTGGCGACCATGGGTGCGACACGATTGCCGCTGGCAATTGCGATATGTTCGTTGACGATATGGATGGCTAAATTTTCCTGCGTATAGATTTGGATAGCTTCGAGCGAAAAGCGCATCGATACGCCGCCGAAGAAAATTTCACGCCAGCTTTCCGCTACCACAGTGCGGCCGTGGAGCGCGGGCCCCATGGGGTGGATGCATACAATATCGTCCGCCAGGTCCCACACCGTCATCATGGCATCGAGATCGCTGGCTTCGAAAGCGTGGTAGAACGCCAACTCGGCTTGTTCCGGGGAAGAGAATAAAGGGGCGTTCATGAATCGCGGGAAAGCGCTAGTTGTCGGGTTAAGGAGGCGGTACAATCGACAAACGTATCTACATATCGTATCAAAATGAACCTCCCGATCGCACTTTTGGAAAAATACAGCAAGCCGGGACCGCGCTATACGTCGTATCCGACAGCGCCCTATTTTACGGAGGGGTTCGGCGAAAAGGAATGGCGCGCGGAACTCGCGCAAAGCGCAGTAGCCGGGCGCGATCTCTCACTCTACGTCCATATCCCGTTTTGCGACACCCTGTGCTACTACTGCGGCTGCAACATGGTCGCCACGCGCGACTATACCAAGGCTTGCCATTATCTCGATTATCTACTGCGGGAAATCGATGCCATTGCGGCGTTGGTCGGGCCAGAGCGCATTGTGCGCCAATTGCATTGGGGCGGGGGCACGCCGACTTATTTAAAGCCGGCGGATATCGCGCGCTTGGCGGCGCATTTGCGCGCTCGCTTTCGTTTTGCGCCGGATGTGGAAGCAGGGTGTGAAGTCGATCCGCGTGATCTCACGCGTGAGCATGTGGCGGCGCTCAAAGCTGCGGGCTTCAACCGTTTGAGCCTCGGCGTGCAGGACTTGGACGACGCTGTGCAGCACGCGGTGAACCGGGTGCAGCCCGAGCCGGTGGTCCGCGATGCGCTGGGTTGGATGCGCGAAGCAGGTTTTGCCAGCATTAATGTCGATCTCATGGTGGGCCTGCCCAAGCAGAGCGTGCAAAGTTTTGCACGCACCTTGGAGCGCGTGATCGACATGGCGCCGGAGCGGCTGGCGGTATTCGGCTATGCACACGTGCCTTGGCTCAAGAAGCACCAGACATTGATTAATGAAAGCGAACTGCCGGACTTTGGAGCGCGTGTAGGATTGCAAATGCTGGTTCACGATAAATTGGCCGCAGCCGGTTATGTCTATATCGGCATGGATCATTTCGCCAAGCCAGATGACGAGTTGGTCAAGGCGCAACGCGATAAGACCTTGCATCGTAATTTTCAGGGTTACACCACGCACAAGGATTGCGACATCATCGCTTTCGGCGCGTCTGCGATCAGCCAGACAGACACGGTGTATGCGCAGAATGCGAAACGGCTAGTGGAGTATCAGGGACGGATTGAAGAAGGGCGCTTACCTATCGAGCGCGGCTTGCGCATTACGCGCGACGATCACATTCGGCGGGATGCGATTACGCGCATTATGTGTGATTTGGCGCTCGATCGCGCCGCCTTCGCCGCACACTGGGGTATCGACTTCGATGTGTATTTTCACCAGGCCTTGCACGCTTTGCAGAGCTTGGAGCAGGATGGGCTAGTGCATATTTCGGATACGCGGATCGTGGTCACCGAACTGGGCCGTATTTTTCTGCGCAATATCGCGATGTGTTTCGATGCATATCTCGGCGCGGCCGATTCGGCCGCGCCGAGATATTCCCGTACGGTCTGATTTTAGTCGATCAAGCCGCAAGCAATACGGCCGCCCCCACCGCCAAGTGGCTTAGGTTGGTCGGCGTAGTTATCGTCGCCGTCATGGATCATGATCGAACGGCCTGTGACCTCGGCGAGTTTCAAACGCGCTATGGTCATCGCTTTGGTGGCGCTGCCATTCGTGCCGACTTCCAACACGGCCATATCCCCCATATGGCCGTGTCCGGCGGGGCCTTCATGTTTACCCGTCTTATTGGGATCGAAATGCCCGCCTGCCGCTAGACCGGCGATCATTTTTCCATCCTTTTCTTTAGTGCCACAGTCGTGATTTTCATGCACATGAAAGCCATGGGCTCCGGGCGTCAAGCCTGTCAGGTTAGGGGTCACCACTAATCCGTGCGTTGAGTCGGTGAGCTTGATCGTGCCGATGGCGTCGCTCACGCCTTTTTCATCGATCTTATGCATCGTGACCGTCGCTTCGTCAGCCAGCACAGCGGCCGAGAAGAGGGTGATCGCAGTTGCCGCAAATAAGGTAGTCCATTGCATGGGAAGTCTCCTTGAGGATGTTATTGTATGGCGCCAATCCTATTACAGGCGCTCGCAGATTATACTTCTATCTTAGGACAGTTCAACGTGGAAAATTGGTTTTGAACATGTTCTGGCGTCAGTTTCACCATGCACTGGAAATGACCAAGGGGACATTCGCGTTTAAAGCACGGACTACAACTTAGATTGAGGCTCACGATGTGCGCTCGCGCAGATAAGGGCGGCGTGAAAGCTGGGCTGCTCGATCCGTAGAGGGCGAGTAGGGGTTTATTCAACGCCGCAGCGACATGCATCAGACCGGAGTCGTTGCTGACGATGGACGCGGCACAGGACAGTAGATCAATCGCTTCATCCAGCGTGGTTTGGCCGCATAGATTGCGGCACACCCCGCCACTGGTAGCATTCACGGCAGCGCCGATGAGCTGATCTTTTGCCGAGCCGATCAACCATATCTGGAATCCTTGTTTATGCAGCGACTGTGCCAGCTGTCCAAAATGGGCTTCTGGCCAGCGCTTGGCGGGGCCATATTCCGCGCCGGGGCAGAGTGCGATGATCGGCTGCTGAGAGGAAAGATGGAGTCGCAATAAGGTCGCATCACGCTGGTTATCGTTGACGCGTAGTCGCGGTGGCGGCACGGGTCGCGTGAGCATTTGGTGGCGTGGTTCGGCGAGAAGCGCGAAGCGCTCGACCATCAAAGGGTAAGCTTGCGCATCCAATGGGCGCGCATCGTTGAGCAAGCCATAACGCATTTCGCCGACGAAGCCGGTGCGCTGCGGGATGCCGGCGAGAAAAGGAATCAGCACCGATTTGAATGAGTTGGGCAGCACGATGGCTTGATCGTAACCCGCTGCGCGGAGCTTACGCGCAGCGCGCAGCCGCTCGAATAGGCGCAGTTGGCCGTGGCCAAAGGGGTTGAGAATGATCTCGTTCACCTGCGGCATGCGGGCGAGCACCGGCGCCACCCAATAGGGCGCATAAACATCGATGCGCGAATCCGGAAAGCGCTGCTTGAGCCGCATGAACAGCGGCTGGGCCATCACAGTGTCGCCGACCCAGGAGGGGGCGATGATGAGGATTTTGGTCACGGCAAGGGGAGGTGAAGCCGGATAAACTTAATGATGCGGCTGACAGGGCCCGCCCTTGAGCTTATACAGCGTGCCGCAGTATGGGCACAAGGCTTCACCGGTTTCTTCGATCGCCAAATAAACGCGCGGGTGCGCGTTCCACAACAGCATATCCGCCATCGGGCAATACAGCGGCAGTTGCTCGGCGCTGATTTCGATGGTGCGCAGTTTGTTTTCTTTGGTCGCCGGCATACGAACCTCTTAGACTAAAGTGAGCCAATCTTGGTGCTTGGCGGCTTTGCCCGTCACGCAATCGAAGAACATTGCTTGTAGCCGTGTGGTAATCGGACCGCGTTTACCTATTCCGATTTTCCGGTTGTCGAGTTCACGAATCGGCGTGACTTCGGCGGCGGTACCGGTGAAGAAAGCTTCCTCGGCGCAATAGACTTCATCGCGCGTGATGCGTTTTTCAATTACCTGCACGCCGATTTCAGCCGCCAACTGCATGAGGGTGTCGCGGGTGATGCCTTCCAAGCAAGAAGTCAGGTCGGGCGTGTAGAGCTTGCCGTTTTTCACGATGAAAATATTCTCGCCCGAACCTTCTGCCACGTAGCCTTCCACATCCAACAGCATGGCTTCATCGTAGCCGTCGTGCGCTGCTTCTTGATGCGCGAGAATGGAATTGGTGTAGCTGGAACTGGCCTTGGCGCGGCACATGGTGATGTTCACATGGTGCCGGGTGAAGGACGAGGTCTTGACGCGGATACCGTTTTCCAGCGCTTCTTGGCCCAGATACGCGCCCCACGGCCACGCCGCCACGAACACATGGGTTGACAACGTTTTGGCGGAAATGCCCATCGCTTCGGAGCCGTAGAACGCCATCGGGCGCAGATAGCCGGATTCGAGTTTATTGTCGCGCACCGCGGCTTTTTGCGCTTCCATCAGCGTGGCGCGGTCGAAGGGCATGTGCATGCCGAAAATGTGCGCCGAGTTGAATAGTCGGTCGGTGTGTTCCTTGAGGCGGAAAATCGCTGTGCCCTGGGGAGTTTTGTAGGCACGCACGCCTTCGAATACGCCCATGCCATAGTGCAGGGTGTGCGTAAGGACGTGAGTGGTGGCATCGCGCCATGGCACCATTTTGCCGTCGTACCAAATCCAGCCGTCACGGTCCGACATCGACATCTTGCTTGCTCCAAATACGTTGAAAAGAGATATTGTAGCCGATTTTTCCGGCGAGCCGGGCGAGGTGGATGGAGGGGGAAAATCTTGAACCACGGAGGACGCGGAGGACACAGAGGAAAAATAAAGCGTTTTACCGAGAAGAACGTGAAAGTACGCAAAGTAAGCCTTGGCTTTTCTCCGTGTCCTCCGTGGTGAATGCTTTTGAACTGGTTTTTCGGAAAATCAGCCGAACTTGCCGGTGATGTAGTCTTCCGTTGCTTTTTGTTTCGGCGTGGTGAAGATGTTGTTGGTATTGCCAAACTCGATCAACTCACCCAGATACATATAAGCGGTGAAGTCGGAAACGCGCGCCGCTTGCTGCATGTTATGGGTCACGATCACGATGGTGTAGTCCTCTTTCAATTCGTGGATCAGTTCTTCGATGTGCGCGGTGGAAATCGGATCAAGTGCGGAGGCGGGTTCATCCAGCAGCACCACTTCCGGTTTGACAGCGATGGCGCGTGCAATGCACAAGCGCTGCTGCTGGCCGCCGGAGAGGCTATTGCCGGATTGTTTGAGTTTGTCTTTCACTTCTCCCCAGAGCGCGGCTTTGCGCAGCGCCCACTCCACCCGGTCGTTCATTTCATGCGTGGAGAGCCGCTCATATAAGCGCACGCCAAAGGCGATATTGTCAAAAATCGACATGGGGAAAGGCGTGGGTTTTTGGAACACCATGCCGACCTTGGCGCGCAGGCGATTCAGATCCTGCCGGCTGTCGAGAATATTGACCCCGTCCAGGATGATTTCGCCATCGGCTTTTTGCCCCGGATAGAGTTCGTACATGCGATTGAAGGTGCGCAGCAAAGTGGATTTGCCGCAGCCGGAAGGCCCAATGAAGGCGGTGACGCGCCGGTCGGGAATCTCCAAATTCACATTTTTGAGCGCAGCAAATTTGCCGTAGTGAAAGTTTAAATTCTTCACCACGAGTTTGGGCGAGGTTTCGGCTTGGCTCTTTCGAGCGGCTTCGGGCGGGATGGCAGTCAGGGATGTCATCATCTATTTCCTTGCATGTTAGGCGAGTATGTTGCGCTGGCGGAACACCACCCGCGCCAGGATGTTCAGTCCCAACACACCGAAAGTAATTAACAACGCCCCGGCCCATGCCAGCTTGTGCCAATCATCATAGGGGCTCATGGCGAACTGGAAAATGACCACGGGCAAATTCGCCATCGGTGCATTCATGTTCGCGCTCCAAAATTGGTTATTGAGGGCGGTAAAGAGCAGCGGGGCAGTTTCACCGGCAATGCGTGCCACCGCGAGCAAGAGACCGGTGAGCACGCCGGCCCGCGCCGCACGCAAGGTCACGCTGCTAATTACGCGCCATTGCGGCGCACCCAGCGCGGCGGCGGCTTCACGCTGCGTATCGGGCACTAAGCGCAGCATATTTTCGGTGGTGCGCACGACTACGGGGATCACGATCAGCGATAAGGCGAGCGAGCCCGCCCAACCGGAGAAGTGGCCGATCAACACCACATAGACTTCATATACAAACAGGCCGATGACGATCGAGGGTGCGGAAAGCAAGATGTCGTTAATGAAGCGCGTGATGGAGGCGATCCAGTTGCCCTTGCCGAATTCAGCCAGATAAATGCCCGCCATGATGCCGACAGGCGTGCCGATGAGCGTCGCCATGACCGTCATTAAGAGACTACCGAACAGGGCATTGAGCAAACCGCCATCGCTCCCCGGCGGCGGAGTCATCTCGGTGAACATCTTGATGCTGATGCCGCCGAAGCCGAAGCGAAGCAAAGTCCAGAGTATCCACCCTAACCAGAACAGGCCGATGGCCATGGTTAAAAAGGATACAAAAAGATTGAAGGCGTTAAACAGGCGGCGGCGAGTATAAAGGGAGAGCATAATTTTCTCTACGACGGACGGCCCTCGCGCCGAGACAATTGCTGGAGCAATAGCTTCGACAGAGCCAGCACGATGAAAGTAATGATGAACAAAATTAAACCCAGTTCAATCAGCGCGGAGAAGTAGAGATCGCCGACAGCTTCGGTGAACTCATTGGCGAGCGCCGAGGAGATGGTATTGCCGGTCATCAGGAGCGAAGCATTCAGCTCATGCGCATTGCCTATCACAAAAGTCACCGCCATGGTTTCACCCAGGGCGCGACCCAAGCCGAGCATAATGCCACCGATGACTCCGGTCTTGGTATAGGGCAGCACGAGGCGCCACACGACTTCCCATGTGGTGCAGCCCAGACCATAAGCAGATTCCTTGAGTACGTGTGGGACGATTTCAAATACGTCGCGCATCACGGAAGCGATAAAAGGGATCACCATAATCGCCAGGATAATACCCGCCGTGAGCATGCCGATACCCAGGGGCGGCCCCTGGAAAAAAATACCCAGTCCCGGCACGCTGCCCAGATGCTGGTCGATCCAGGGTTCAATGTGATCCCCAAAAAAAGGGGCGAAAACGAATAGTCCCCACATGCCATAAATAATACTGGGGATGCCCGCCAGCAACTCGATAGCGATGCCCAGCGGGCGCTTTAGCCAGCGCGGGGAAAGTTCAGTAATAAAGAGGGCGATACCAAAACTGACTGGAATACCGATTAAGAGCGCGATGGTCGAGGTAACCAGCGTGCCGACGATGGGTACCAAAGCGCCAAACTTTTGGGTTACCGGGTTCCATTCGGAACTGATAAAAAAACCGAAGCCAAAGGTTTTTATCGATGGCCAGGCACCGATTAAAAGAGTGGCAATAATCCCTGCCAGAAGCGCCAACACTAAGAAGGCGAACATCAGGGTCGCGCCGCGAAATAGCCGGTCAAGCAGATATTGACGTTTCAGCGTGGAATCGCTAATGGTTCGAGACATGATGCATCTGCCTATTGGGCCTGCCGCTTGAATTCCGCCGAGGGAGAGTGAATCCGCATTCGATTGGGCGCGCAGCATGGTTATTGTCCGGCAGATTATACAGAATAAAGGGGCCATGACGGCCCCTTTCCACGACTGGCGCAGCCTGCCGCCATCTACTCGGGTCTACCAGATTGCGTGGCCGGATGTATCCTTGATCTGGGTTTTCCAAGCGTGCTGAATCTGACTCACGACTTTGTTTGGCATGGGTACGTAGTCCAGCTCTTCAGCCAGCTTGTCGCCATTAGCATAGGCCCAGTCGAAAAACTTCAGCACTTCTTTGGCATTGGCGGGTTTATCTTGCGTCTTATGTAGCAAAATGAACGTGGCGCCGCTGATCGGCCAACTGTTCTTGCCGGCTTGATCGGTCAGGATGAGATACATCCCCGGCGCCTTGTCCCACTCCGCGCCCGCGGCAGCGGCTTTAAAGGAGTCGCTATCCGGTTTGACGAAGTTCCCGTCCTTGTTCTTGACCAAACCATGAGACATCTTGTTTTGTAGGGCATAAGCATATTCAACGTAGCCGATCGAGCCCTTGATTTGCTTCACGTAGGAGGCGACGCCTTCGTTGCCTTTTCCGCCTATACCGGTGGGCCAAGCCACGGATGTACCTTCACCCACCTTGGTTTTCCACTCCGGGCTTACCTTGGAGAGATAGTTAACCCAGATGAAGGTCGTGCCTGAGCCGTCGGAACGATGTACCACAGTGATCGGGCTATTGGGCAGATTCATGCCTTTGTTCAGCGCGGCAATGGCAGGATCGTTCCATTGCTTAATCTTGCCGAGATAGATGTCGGCCAGCACTTCACCGGTAAACTTGATTTCACCTATCGTGCCGGGCAAATTGTAGACGGGCACATCACCGCCCATCACCGTGGGGAACTGCATCAGGCCGTCTTTGTCCAGTTCTTCCGGTTTCAAAGGCATGTCTGAAGCGCCGAAATCCACGGTCTTGGCTTGTATTTGCTTGATACCGCCGCCGGAACCGATGGATTGATAGTTGAGGCTATTACCCGATGTCTTCTTATACGCGTCCGCCCACTTCGCGTAGATCGGATAGGGAAACGTTGCACCGGCGCCGGTAATGTCCGCGGCGGATGCGGCAGCAACCACGCCAAGCGCAAGGCCGGCGGCGATTAGGGTGCGACCAAGATAGTGAGCCATATAGTAGATACTCCTTTGAGTTGTTGACTGGTAACAATATAAGTTACAGGCAGCGATGGTACCGGGGATGTATGACAGAAATGTGACAATTCGTCACATTTACATGCGCGGTTAAGGAGGGCAAGGGACAATTTAGTCCGACAATGATTGACCGGGATTTTTAAGCCCGGTAACATGCAACCCTTTGCAAATTCGGAGAAAACCATGCGGGAGCGGATGGTTGTTGGCAACTGGAAGATGCACGGCAGCCTAGTCGGCAACAAATCGTTGCTGGATGGGATTCTGACAGGCTTGGCCGGTGTCGACAGCGTGCATTGCGCGGTATGCATCCCGTTTCCGTACTTGTTTCAGGCGCAGTTCACGTTGCAGGGCACCGAACTAGTATGGGGTGCGCAGAACGTGAGCCAGCATGAAAAGGGCGCATATACGGGTGAAGTATCCGCGGCCATGTTGCGCGATATGGGTTGTAGCATAACCCTCGTTGGGCATTCCGAGCGCCGGGCTTTGTACGGGGAGGATGATGCCGCTGTGGCGGAGAAATTCATTGCCGCGCAGCAAGGCGGGCTGATCCCGATTTTGTGCGTAGGTGAAACACTAGAAGAGCGCGAAAAGAATATCACTGCCGAGGTGGTGGAGCGCCAGTTACAAGCGGTGGTGGAAAGAGCCGGTTTAGAAGGATTTTCGCGCTGTGTCATTGCTTATGAACCAGTATGGGCGATCGGCACCGGCAAAACCGCCACGCCGCAGCAGGCGCAAGAAGTGCATGCCTATATCCGTGCGCTGTTTGCCGAGCATAATA
Source organism: Betaproteobacteria bacterium (assembly GCA_025361165.1). Taxonomy (GTDB): domain Bacteria; phylum Pseudomonadota; class Gammaproteobacteria; order Burkholderiales; family Thiobacteraceae; genus RBG-16-58-11. Next base: position 12,089 of record JANYAU010000138.1, read on the forward strand.
GTAAGCTGGGTGAAAGCATCATGATTTTATATGGCGGCAGCGTGAAGGCCGCGAATGCTGCGGAGTTGTTCTCGATGCCGGATATCGACGGTGGTTTAATTGGCGGCGCTTCATTAGATGCCAATGAATTCGTTTCAATTTGCAAAGCAGCCAAACGAAAGGCTGCATAAGGTTAAAGATGGAAACTTTTGTGTGGATAGTGCATATCATTGCCTCCTTGGCGGTGATTGGCATGGTCTTGCTGCAACATGGCAAGGGCGCTGATATGGGCGCGGCGTTTGGCAGCGGTTCCTCGGGCAGCTTGTTCGGTGCGTCCGGATCGGCGAATTTTCTGAGTCGCGCTACCGGTATCGCGGTGACGGTATTTTTTCTGACTAGCATGGGGCTGACGTATTTCACCCTATCTAAACAGCGTGCGCCGCTGGCGGTGAAAGAGCAAACACCTGCACAGAAGACTCAGTCTCCCGTTGTTCCGCAGCCACAGCCTGCCGTCCCAGTTGGTTCGAAAGCCAAAGAAATCCCTAATTAGCCGTTGTTGTTTGATTTGCCGACGTGGTGGAATTGGTAGACACGCCGTCTTGAGGGGGCGGTGGCGCAAGCCGTGCGAGTTCGAGTCTCGCCGTCGGCACCATAAGCGTACGTTATGCGATAATAAGTCAAAATAATCGTATAACATATTGAATTATAATAAAAAAATATGAGTTTTTGAGCTTGACACCAAGCTCCTCCCCCCACTAGACTGAGCGCATATAATAATTATTCGCCAGTTGCAAAATGCGCTGGTGGCAATTGCGCTGAGCTTGCTAAAAGCCGGTAGGGAGTGGAGGAGAGTGTTGGAGAATTATTTCCCCATTTTGCTGTTCATCGTTGTCGGCCTAGGGATTGGGGTCGTCGCGATGAGTGTTGGCTATTTCTTGGCGCCGCACCGTCCTGACAGCGAAAAACTTTCTCCCTACGAATGCGGTTTCGAAGCGTTCGAGGACGCGCGCATGAAGTTTGACGTGCGTTACTACCTCGTCGCCATTCTCTTTATCCTGTTTGATCTGGAAATTGCTTTTCTCTTCCCTTGGGCCGTAGTGCTGAAAGAGATTGGGCTATTCGGCTATGTCGCGATGCTGATTTTTCTCGGCATCCTGGTGGTGGGCTTCGTCTATGAGTGGATGAAGGGCGCTTTGGAATGGGAATAGTGTTCACCAAGCGGATGATGTATGGGCATTGAAGGCGTATTTGAAAAAGGCTTCGTCACTACCACTGTCGATTCTGTCGTCAATTGGACTCGCACTGGTTCACTGTGGCCGATGACCTTCGGTCTGGCCTGTTGTGCGGTGGAGATGATGCAAGCCGGCGCCTCGCGTTATGATCTTGATCGATTCGGCATCGTGTTTCGTCCCAGCCCGCGTCAATCGGATTTGAT